>PAOL01000034.1 GCA_002708475.1 Oleispira sp.
GATAATGATGGTGGCGACTATGGAGCTAGATTAATAAATAGTGTTGCGACGGGTAGTTGGACTAATGGCCAATACGATTTTGATTTTTCAGGTAACTTTGCTAGAGCTACCGTTGTTGATGGTCCGTTCCAGACATTGCAAGTTGGCACTGTATTAGCTGACAATGATGGCGCTACTAGTCACTTGATTGGCGTGGATATGAAGGCAACTACTGATACAGATTGTACTGTTGCTGATGACTGCGATGCACAACTTATTGGTGAGCTAGATGTACGATTTGGCCAGTTAAAACTAAGCAATGTTTTTGGCCCTGAAGTTTCTGATCTTGATATGAATGTCCAAACTGAATATTTTGATGGAGCAGATTTTGTTCTGAATACGGATGATAGTTGTACCGTGTTATTCGATACAGATCCGCCGTTAACGGCAGACTCTACTTCTTATACAGATAATTTAGTTGATGGTGATACAACACCAGCATTGGATTCAAATATCATATCTGGTTTAGGAGTTATTCAGTTTAGTAGTGCAGGTCTAGGTAACGAAGGGTCAGTAATTTATAGTTACGATACGAATACCTATTTGCCTTGGTTAAATACTGAAAACGATAACGATGGTGATTATGCTGATAATCCTTTCGGAAAAGTAACGTTCGGCCAGTTCCGAGGAACTGACCGAGTAATCTACTGGCGCGAGATTGTTCGTTAATCTCGCGAAGTATCAGCTTTCTATTTCTTCTTCGTCTTGATGCTCATCAGCATCCATATTTAACTCTTTAATTTTACGCGTTAGGGTATTACGTCCCCAGCCTAATAAGACTGCGGCATCGCGTCTACGACCAGCGGTATGCTTAAGGGCTGTTTCTATCATGATGCGTTCAAAGATTGGCACTGCTACATCTAATAGTGCCGGAGTTCCTTGAGTGAGCTGTTGATCAGCCCAGTATTGAAGAGCTTGCTCCCAGTTGCCTGAGGTAGGCACAGCTGCTTCTTCGTCTAACAGTTCAGGTGGAAGGTCATTAATATGAACTTCACGACCAGATGCCATGACGGTGATCCAGCGGCAGGTATTTTCTAGCTGTCGAACGTTACCAGGCCAATCAAGTTTTGATAGGTATTCTGAGGTTTCAGGTTTTAATGTTTTTACTTCAACATCTAATTCTTCAGCTGCAGAATTTAAAAAGTGTTTTAGTAAGCGAGGAATATCTTCACGGCGATCGGCAAGGCGAGGAATATGAATGCGAATAACGTTTAGGCGATGAAATAAATCTTCACGGAAGCGTCCTTCTTTTACTAAACCTTCTAAATCTTGGTGCGTTGCTGCAATAATTCGCACATCAACTTTTACTGGTGCTGTACCACCTACGCGATAAAACTCGCTATCCGCTAAAACGCGCAATAAGCGAGTTTGAGTATCCGCTGGCATGTCACCAATTTCATCAAGAAANAGTGTGCCGCCATTAGCTTGCTCAAAGCGTCCACGTCGTTGGCCACCAGCACCTGTAAAAGATCCTTTTTCGTGACCAAATAATTCAGATTCAATTAAGTCTTTCGGTATCGCTGCCATATTTAAGGCAATGAAGTTTTCATTCGCTCGAGGGCTGTGCTTATGCAAAGCATGTGCGACTAATTCTTTACCTGTTCCAGACTCGCCATTAATTAAAACGGTAATGTTGGACTGAGATAAGCGTCCAATAGCACGAAAAACTTCCTGCATAGCAGGTGCTTCACCGATAATTTCAGTATCGTTCGGTAGTTCTTCTACGGCGTCAATGTTCGCTTGTTGTTCTTCGAAGTGCGCTATGGCTCGTTGAATTAGAGTAACGGCGTCATCAACATCAAACGGCTTTGGTAGGTATTCAAAAGCGCCACTTTGATAGGAGCTTACTGCNCTATCAAGATCCGAATGCGCGGTCATAATGATAACAGGCAGTGTCGGATAAGCTTCGTTGATTTGCGATAAGAGTGTTAAACCATCAATGCCCGGCATGCGAATATCTGTCATGATTGCAGTAGGCGTTTCTTTTTCTAATAAGCCCATAATAGGCTCTGCACTTTCAAATACGCGNCAAGGAATATTNGCTTGNTCTAGTGCTTTTTCNAGTACCCAACGAATTGATTTATCATCATCAATAATCCATACAGTATTCATATTGAGTGGTCCTAAGAATGTTTAATTGGTAAATAAATAGAGAATTCAGTACGGCCAACTTCGCTTTCGTATTCGATGATGCCTTCGTGCTGATTAATCAATGATTGTGCGATAGACAAGCCAAGACCTGTTCCTTCAGCGCGACCACTGACCATTGGGTAAAATAAATTATCTTTTAATTGCTCCGGTATACCGGGGCCATTGTCTTCAATAGAAATCTTTGCAACTAAGCGGTGGCGTTGATGACCGATTGTAAATTGGCTCTTGGTTCGAGTTCGCAAAATTAAAGTGGGTTGCTCTATTTTTGCTTCAATCATTGCTTGTACTGCATTGCGACATAAATTCAATATTGCTTGAATTAGATGTGATTTATCACTGGTGAATTCTGGTATTGAAGGGTCATAATCACGAACTATTTTAATATCACCAAGCTGATCAACTTCAATCAATTGGCATACGCGCTCTAATACCTCATGAATGTTGGTCGACTCTTCTTTTGGTAATTGGTTTGAACCTAGTAAGCGATCAACTAAGTCACGTAAGCGATCAGCTTCTTCAATAATAATATTGGTATATTCATCTAGAGATTGATCAGGTAAAGCACGGGAGAGCAGTTGTGCAGCGCCTCGAATACCCCCTAGTGGATTTTTAATCTCATGAGCCATTCCGCGAATAAATTCTCGCGTAGATTCTTGCTTAGCTAAAATTTGTTCTTCTCGTGAGATTCGCATTAAGCGATCTCGCCCTTGTATTTCAATCAATAAGCAAGGGGTATGGCTTTCAGGATGAACGATGGGGCTAACACTATAATCAACAGTAATGACTTGAGTATTATGCAATGTAACTTCAGTTTCACGTTTTGTGAATGTATAACCAGTGTTTATAGAGCCCTGTAGTGCGTCTCGATCTTCGTCAGACTCCCAAGCAAGGTCATAGAAAGGCTCGCCGATACCGCGGCGGCCACTGACCTGCAGTAACACTTCGGCTGCTGGGTTCATGTAAATAACTGATAGGTCTACATCGAGCAACAATATACCTGTGTTGAGGTATTCAAGTAGTTGCTGGTTGAGAACCGCTGACGCAATCATGTTTAAACCTTTTCTTTTGACTTAGCTTTGTGGCGGTTAAAACTGACTAGAAGCAAGAAGTGAGCCATTCGCCTATGTGCACGTGTGTGATGCGCTACGGATATATCATAATGGATGAATGCTCCAAAATGGAACATTATTTGAAAGAGGGCACTACTTAGGAGCTAAATGACGAGGGAAATGCTTGCTTGCAGTGCATCGTTGTCTGATCTTAACGTCGAACATATACAGTGACGGTTTGACTGCTAATTTTCTCTGATTGGGTTTCTTTATCGCGCACAAGAATTTGGATTGTATGTTCACCGCGATCAGTATTGGAGAGCTGCCAGCTAAGGTGGCTGCCACTTTGGACTTCTTGGCCATTCACAAGCAGGGTTGCTTCATCCCCTTCTTGCAGGTTAGGTACCAGTTGTGCTGAAACATGTATGTTACCGAGCTTATCTCGGGTGAAATTTTCACCCTGGGAGGGATTTGTAATGATTAAAGTTTGATAATCAAGTTCATTTTCTATTTGATCTTGGCCCATTGTTTTTTGAGGTATTTTGATTGCAGGAACAATACTAATCTCTTTTAATTTATGTTTACGCGATTCTTTACTTGGGACGTCTGAAAAAACACGGTTACCTTGTTCGTCAACACTGATATAGATTTCAGTACTGTAACTCGTAGACGCTAAAAATAAAGTAAGCATCGCACAAAAGATAATTGAAAATGGCAGACGAATTAGCATTGAGTTGTCTTCAGGTGTTAATGGGAGAATTTTTATCATGCCAGTCTAATGACTGAGTATCAATAGGCAGCTGTTTAGGCTTTAATAGCCGTCACATTTTTATATGAAAATGTGTGAATAAATCGATTTTTGAGGTTGAAGATGAAAGCATTAATACAACGAGTTAGCGAAGCCAGTGTAACTATCGATGGTGATGTTTTTTCAAGTATTGGGCAGGGGTTAGTTGTTTTGCTGGGTGTAGAAAAAGGGGATGATTCCACTTCAGTTGATAAGCTTTTACACAAGATCAGTCATTATCGAATTTTTTCTGATGATGACGGCAAGATGAATCTTGATGTACAGCAAATTGGAGGGAGCTTATTGGTTGTCTCTCAATTCACTTTAGCAGCGGATACCAGCAAAGGGCTGCGCCCTGGGTTTTCAAGTGCAGCAAAACCAGATTTGGCAGACGCGCTTTATAAAGAGTTTATTGCTAAAGCAAAAAACAAAGGCATTTCTGTTGCCACAGGGCAGTTTGCGGCTGATATGAAAGTTGCTCTAATTAACGATGGTCCAGTTACCTTTTCCTTACAGAGTTAAAGTCGTTATAAAGAGCAATGCTAGCTGAGTCTATGCTGAAGCCACATTAGGTTCGTACAGGCCAAGCGCCTCTTCTAAAGCAAAAAGATAAGACGGCATAATGTTTGTACTTAAACCTGCGTACTCTGCAACCCATGTAGAGCTACCTAAAATTATTGTAGGGATTAAGCGCCCAATTTTAGCAAAAAAACGTGCCGCTGCGACCTCGCCATTTTCACTTTCATTAATATAGTAAACTTTAATATCTACAATAAAACTTAAGCATTCCTTTTCTTTGTTAACTTGCATCTGAGTGGCGCTGAGAGAGCGTGCGCAATATAGATTGAGATCTTTGAAACGTTGGTTTAATCGCTTCTCTATAGCGTTCTTTTTCTTTTCTGTATCTGTGCGTACAAGGCCTGGCAGTCTAAATTGGCATTTTATTGTGCCTACAAACTTAGATTCTTTGTTTTCTCGGGCATTAGGAATATTACAAAGGTTGAGACTCATAACTACTCTTTACAATTAAAATATTTTTGATTTTTTTATAATTGAATATTCCATAATCCATTTCTACATACAGCCCTATATGCGTTTGAACATATCATACTGTTAAAATAAGTAGCTATGGTGTCAGCTACGTAATGAATTGTTACAAATTGATAATAACCACTGCTTTTTGTTAACAGGGAAGGTGGTTGTAAAGCAGAATTAAGCGAATTGGTTTAATTCCTGACCTTGACGTGGTGAGGCATTAATATTTTGAAACTGTTTGAAAGTATCAATAGCAGACTTGTTAGCTGAAGCCGTTTCACGCTGAACGTTATTGTCTTCTAATGTTTCATCATCAAGACGCTCATTTTGCGTAGCTTGCTGATTGAACTTAGCTCTTTGTACTTCTTGTTGCGCAACCTCTTGTGCTGCCTCAAGTTCTTGCTGATCTTCACTCGCTTGTTGTGAAGTATTAGCTTTCGTAGGATTTTCATCATTTAACGGCTGTGCAGGCTGCTCTTGTGTAACCGCTTTGTCCTCCACAGGAGCTGCAACAGGGCGTTCATTTTGCCTGCGAGGAGCTTGAGCAGCGGGTATTGTAACGTTACCTACTGATGAAATTGATGCCATTGTGCTTTTCCATCTAACTAATATTTAATCTACGAATAATCATATTTAACTATAGCGATATTCTGGCAGTTTATGAATGACGTAAGGGATTATTTAGAGAAGCCTTTGTTCTATTAAATACGTATTTATATTCGATTAGCTTTATAAAGATTAACTAAGCGAAATTCATCGAGTTCATCAAGGTCGGGGACGGTAAATGAGTCGACCCGTCCAATCGCTTGGTAGGGAGGGAAATTAAAGTTTTTTACTCGCGAATCTGCAACCAAAACCTCGGGTGCTTTTTGAAGGAAAATATCCAGCAATGGTAGGTTTTCTTTATCGTATAAAACATCTGCGGCAATTAATAAATCGATCTCTTGATCAAACTCAAATAGATCACCGTGCAGTTCAAATTCTACATTATTTAATTTGGCATTTTCTCGGCATGATACTAATGCATCAGGGTCGATATCGCAGGCGATGACTTGTTTAGCACCCGCCATAATGGCGGCAATGGCTACGATACCTGAGCCTGCGCCAAAGTCCATGACACGCTTTCCTTTAACTACCTCTGGATTTTGTAAAATATAGCGCGCCAGTACTTGGCCGCTTGCCCAGCAAAATGCCCAATAAGCTGGGTAGGCTTGAACAGCTAGTATTTCTTCTTGGCTAAAAGGCCGCTGCATAGGAATCGGATCTACCAACCAGAGCTTTATTTCTGGGCATTGAGGCAATGATTGTTCACAGACGCTTGCATCAACGAGCATTTTTTGAATACAGGCCGTTAAATTACTTGGAGTGTCAGGCATAAAATCGGTTAAGGCTATAAGTTGTGCTCGATTATAACTCAAAACTTTGATGGTCATCAGAGAAGACTGACTTTTGTTAAAGCAGGTTAAATCTTGATTTAACACAAGGTGTTCATTTTAAGCTTTCGTAAACTGTTCTTTGTTGGTTCTACTTATCCTTGTGGCGCTGTGTTCTTGTAATTGCTATAGGGCCCTTTTGACTGCGAAGGGTTTATTGAAATAAAAGGTGTGTGATGAGTGCTATGAATGATGAAGATATTGATAACAATTTTTCTGAATGGGCGAAAGGTCATGGAGTTATTCATCACAGTGAAGAAACTCAACAGCGGATTAAAGTCTTGGCTGAGCAATTGCTGCAGCAAAACATAATTCATAATTTAGATGATTTTTATAAATCTTTGATCGCTTTAGATATCATTACTAACCAAGCCATGTGGCTGGTCGCGCACATGACCTATAGCAAGCATGTGTACTTAGATGGTCGCGCATTAACTGCAGATGATTTTAAACAAGATCCTCAAGGACATACTGGNGGGTCATTAAATATGGTTCCTGCCTTTGCAGGATATTTGGCTGCAAATACCTTAACCCACGTTCATAGAGATTGGTTGATGGGGCAGGGCCATTGCGTTGCTGCGATTGACGCTTTGCAGTTATTAACAGGGCAGGCTAAATCTAGTCGTCAGGAAAAATTCTCTTTAAATGATGACGGATTAACTGACTTTGTTCGCGCGTTTTATAGCTACGAAGTATCGCCAGAAGGAAAACCTGCTTCGCCATTAGGAAGTCACGTTAATGTGAATACTAAAGGTGCGAGTCTTGAAGGTGGNTACTTAGGTTTTGCGGCTCTGCATTATGTTCATCAGCCCTTACCCGGTGAACATTTAGTGGCTTTTTTAAGTGATGGTGCGTTTGAAGAGCAGCGCGGTAGTGATTGGGCAGCTCGTTGGTGGCGGGCTGAAGATACAGGTTTTGTATGCCCGATAATGATTGCTAATGGACGTCGTATCGATCAGCGAACGATAACTTCTCAGCAAGGTGATAGTGCTTGGTTTGCTGAGCATTTAGCTCACCAAGGATTTGATCCTATTGTGATTGACGGTCGAGACCCTGCAGCTTTTGTGTGGGCAATTATTACTATGGAGCAATCGCTCAAAGAAGCTTCAGATAAAATTGAAAGTGGTGAACAGCAATACCCTATTGCTTTACCCTATTGCATTGCAGCGACGGAAAAAGGTTTTGGTTTTCCTGGGGCCGGAACGAATGATGCTCATGGTTTGCCGTTGCATGACAACCCTCGCTTTGATGAAACTGCCAGAAAATTATTTAATCAGGGGGCGCGAGAATTATTTAATCCAGAGGATATTTGGAAGCAGGCTAGCGAGTATTTAGCGCAACCTAAAAAACCTTATGTACCTAATGAAGTAACGGTTACGAGGCCAGAGCCTAGATGGCAAAGTGTTGCTAAATATTATTCATTAGCGCAAGCAATGGATGATTATTTTTTTGAATTAGCCGAAGTAAATTCTAAGCTCAGAATTCGAGTCGGTAACCCTGATGAATTATCGTCTAATCGTTTTTCAAAAACATTAGAGCTATTAAAGCACCGTGTAACGAATCCAGAGCCTAATATTGCAGAAGCGATTGATGGCAAAGTCATTACTGCGTTAAACGAAGAAGCCGTTATCTCTGCATGCATTGCGAATCATCAAGGTCTTAATCTTGTGGTGTCTTATGAAGCATTTGCGGTGAAAATGCTGGGGGCTATTCGCCAAGCGATTATATTTTCTCGTCATCAAACAGAGGCTGATGAGCCAGCAGGTTGGTTGTCTTTGCCTGTAGTCTCTACTTCTCACGTATGGGAAAACGGAAAAAATGAGCAAAGCCATCAGGATCCCAACTTATCTGAATCCTTATTGAATGAAATGAGCGACATGGCGCGGGTGGTGTTTCCTGCTGATGCGAATAGCGCGATGAGTGTCTTAAGAGCTTGTTATGGCGACTTAGGCTCGGTATGGAATATCGTTGCGGCTAAATCGAAACTTCCAGTTTTATTCACTCCGGAGCAGGCGCAACAACTAGTAGAGCAAGGTGCTTTATGTGTGCGGGGCAATTGCAATGCTGAAATTCAGCTAGTGGCGATAGGAGCTTATCAATTACAACAAGTATTGCTGCTCAGTGACCGATTAACCTCTCGGCAGCAGTCGCACAGCGTGATTTATATGCTGGAACCCGGTCGTTTTCGTCAGCCTAGAGATAAGTGGGAAGAAAAAATTCAGGCAGACAAGCAGCTATCTAATGCTTTGTTTCCTAGTACGATTAAACAGCGACTTTTCTTTTTTCATGGTCATAGCGAAGCGATATTAGGCTGTTGCCGACCATTGGATTTAGGCACTGCTAAAACATCCGCGTTAGGTTATATCAATCAAGGTGGAACTCTTGATAGTGATGGAATGTTATTCGCAAACAAGTGTACTTGGGCTCATGGTGCTTTACGATTAGCGCAGCAGCTAGGCAAAGCTGATGATATTTGGTTAACCGCTGATGAGCTACAAGCGGTTATTGGCCAAGGCGATCCTTACGAGATAATTAAGAGACCGTTTTAATTTAAGGTTGTTCTTTAACCGGAATCTGAGTACCGCCAGCATTCTTTTTAATCCAGCCTCTAATACGTCTATTGGTTGGGTTTTCTAGTTCGTCGTAGCCATTAATTTCTTGTGTCACGATTTGCTGGTATTTAGCATTGTTGTTGCGTCGCATAATCGCCAAACGTTTCTTCGCTGATCGATCAAAAATACGTTTTTTGTTTTGTAGTAAGTCCAAATACGGAAGAGGTATTTCGGCAAGCTGTTGATTGATTAAGCCTTCGTCGTAAGGGTTTGGCAGGGCATCAATCGTAATGAGTGTTAACCCCTTAGTTTCTTCATCTTGCTGCAGCTGCCGATGGACATAATCAATCGCCCAGGAAGCTCCTTGGCCAAAACCTATGATGACAAGGTTGTACTGATTCTGTTGATTAAGATATTCAATAGCGGTATTAATTCGTTCGCGGTTTTGAGACTGATAATCAGCAATAAGATCGACGATAATTTCTTTTTCCGGTTGATCTGCCATTTCTGTTACTGGCAGATCTGGAAGCTTATCTAATCGTGGTAGCGCAGGTTCGTTGTCATTATCTTCTGTTTCAGGATTATCACCTTCAAGGTCTTCAGCTTCGATTTCTTCTGGGCCATCATTGTCATTAGGATCTTGGTTTTCAGTTTCAGGAGTGTCGGCACTATTTTCGCCTTCCTGTGCTGTCGCTTCAGATGTATCTTCTTCACTAGGATCTTGCTTTGTATCCTTTGCCATTGAAAAACCTTGTCTCGCGATTCGTTGGCGTTTAAGTGTGTCGGGCAACTCTATCGTTAATGTGCTCCACCCAAATAGAGGTAAATATTCACGAAGTGGACCTATAACTTCAGGCCAGTGGCCATGTTGTTGTTTATCATGAAGTATTAAAACGGCCCCTTGTGGTTGGCTGCTAGCTTGGGGTAAATACAAACCATAAAAGTTTTCTTGGGCATTACTCAGATTGATAACTTCATCGGCACGCTTCATCAACATCATATGGTGTAATAGGGCGGCGGATCTTTTATCTTCTGTATTGGGAATATGACGTTTTATAAGTATGGTTTGTTTGGTTGTATTGCTTTCTTCATCTTCACCCTCGTTATCGACATTTTCATCCTCAGTAGCAGCTGAGTTATCGGTTTGATTTTCTGTATCAGTTTCTGATGAATCCTCATCGGCGGCCATCGCCAGAAAACTCATACTGGTGAGTGTTAGTAACAAAATGGTGAATATCAGAGACTTCATAGTGACCTTAAACCCGCGTAATTCCCTAAAGCTTAGCTAACAAGCCTAAGATCTTCCTTACTTTTATGATATTTTCCCTTTAAAATACGTCAATTGATTATTACTCCCACTTCTCATTGAGATTGTTATGCCTGACTACAAAATAGCTCCTTCTATCTTAGCCGCCGACTTCGCACGTTTGGGGGAAGAGGTTGATAACGTATTAGCATCGGGTGCTGATATCGTTCATTTTGATGTGATGGATAATCACTATGTGCCGAATCTAACGATTGGGCCTATGGTGTGTTCCGCTTTACGTAAGCATGGCGTAACGGCTGATATTGATGTGCATTTAATGGTGAAGCCAGTTGATCATATGATTGCTGAGTTTATTAAGGCAGGCGCGACTTATATTACTTTTCACCCAGAAGCTTCTGATCACATTGACCGTAGCTTGCAGTTAATTAAAGACGGCGGCTGTAAAGCGGGCTTAGTTTTTAATCCGGCAACGCCATTGCATCTTATGGAACATGTGATGGATAAGTTGGATATGGTTTTATTGATGTCAGTTAACCCAGGCTTTGGTGGCCAGTCATTTATTCCTCACACTCTTGAAAAATTGAAAGAAGCGCGTCGTATGATTGACGATTCTGGCTACGACGTTCGCTTAGAAGTCGATGGCGGTGTGAAGGTTGATAATATTCGTGCTTGTGCTGAAGCGGGTGCAGACACTTTTGTTGCGGGTTCAGCAATTTTTGGTAAGCCTGACTATAAAGCGGTTATTGATGAAATGCGTGCAGAATTAGCCTTGGCTGATACAACGGCTAAATAATTATTATGAGCACATCGCCTACCTTCTCTTCACGCGTTGTTGAGCTAAATGTTCAGCCGATTGAGGCTGTATTGTTTGATCTTGATGGAACTCTTATCGATAGCGTCCCGGATTTGGCCGCGGCAATTGATGTGATGCTAAACAGTATCGGTAAAGCTCCTGCTGGTGAGAAGAAGGTATGTCGTTGGGTCGGTAATGGTGCACCTGCTTTAGTTAAGCGTGCATTAGCAAATAGTGATACGGGAGATCAAGACAGAGAAGGCGACGAATTTTCGTCAGCGTATTCAGTTTTTGAATCTGCGTATGCAGAACGATTAACTTATGCAACCGGTTTGTATGACGGCGTTATAGAAGTATTGTCGGCTTTAAGTGAAGCCAAAATTAAATTGGGTTTAATCACGAATAAACCAAGACGTTTCACTTTGCCGTTATTAGCTGCGCTGAATATTCGTGACCTATTTGATGATGTTATTTGCGGAGATGATTTTGAGCATAAAAAACCTCATCCCTTACCGCTACAAAACGCAGTAAAAAATCTTCACTGTAAACCAGAGCAGGCGATTATGGTTGGAGACTCAATTTCTGATATTAAAGCCGCAGCGTCTGCTGGTATTAAGTCGGTTGCAGTTACTTATGGTTATAATCATGGGATGCCGATTACGGATGCTCGTAATGATGTGCAAGCAGATGTTTTTATTGATCGTATTCAACAATTACTCGATTAACTGAGTAATTGTTGTTTTTTGTTCGTTTCGCAGTTAGAAACGTACTAATGCGTTTGCTTGGTAAGATGTAACTAAATCTTTATTTACAAACTCTGCGCGAAATTCTACTTTTGGTGATAGGCGGTAACCAGCACCAACACCCATTAATATACCGTCGTCGTCACCGATTTCTGCACCAATGCGGGCTAGGCCGTATAGGTTCGGGTCAATTTCATTTAAGTTTCGTTGCAATACAAATGATCCAGAAACACCTCTCACTCGCTCTTTTACACCTGTAGCAAGCTTAAACGTATTGGTTTGAAAATATCCCAGCTCAACGAAAGTCTCAAACCCCTTGATTGAACTGGCAATAGGAAGACCTGCAAACAGCTGAAAACCCGAAGCTGAAGCGTTATCAATTTCGTCAAAAATTGAGCCAGCATCTAAGTCGTTGTAGCTGATACCGCCACCTAGATACAGGCCCTTGGCTGATGAGGTTTCTGAAGATGTGTCTTGAGCTACAGCTGTGCTTGCAGCGATGGTAACTAAACTTGCGATGATTATTTTTTTCATAAAAATTTCCTTTAGTAAATGATTCATTAATACCTTACTCATTAATGAAAAGTGGTTCGTTTTGCAATGCCGCGAGTTGTTCGCGCAGCGATCCAATATGTTCCGACCAATAGCGAACTCCCGTAAACCAAGGGAATGCCAGTGGAAATGCAGGGTCAGACCAGCGCTCTGCGACCCAGGCGGTGTGTTTAATCAAGCGAATCGTACGTAGGCATTCAATCCATTTCAACTGATGATAGGGAAAAGGTTGAAATACTTCATAACCATTGCGAATAGATTCTAATTGCTGAATTTGTTCTTCACGATCGCCGCTCAGTAACATCCAAATATCTTGCATCGCAGGACCTTGAACGCAGTCATCAAAGTCGACCATATAAAGCTGTTCATCGCGAACTAATAAATTACCCACATGGCAATCGCCATGGATACGAAGAGTATCGCTTAATTCAAGCTGGTATTGTTTTTCGACCAGTTCATTAAGGTCGCGACAAAGTGATTCATAAGCGGGCGCAAAATCTTCATTCATTAAACCGGAATTCATAACAGTTTCGCAGCTCTGTTGAATGATGCTCTTGTCTGTTGATTTTCCTAAGTCCGCTTTACCATTCCATAAAGGGCGGTGCTTAAATCGATAATCGCGACCTACTTGATGCAAGCGTGCCAGCCAGCGACCGAGATACTCTAACTGATCGCGATTAGCAATTTCAGGAGGGTGCCCGCTCTTTCTTGGTGATACAGAAAAATAGAATTCTTTATATTCAAATAGCGTCGTGCCATTAAATTCTAATGGAGCAACAACAGGCAGCTCTTCTTCGGCAAGCTCCAATAAAAACTGATGCTCTTCTAATATTGCTTCTTTACTCCAACGATTTGGACGATAGAACTTCACAATAACAGGAGATTCTTCTTCAATACCTACTTGGTAGACTCGATTTTCGTAACTATTTAGCGGGTACTGTCGCATGTCGGTCAATAACCCCAAGCTTTCAACAGCGTCAATGACGGTATCTGGGCTTAGAGATTGATAAGGAGGGGATGCAAACGTGTTATCTGGGCTAGTCATATTGGCCAATTAATGGGTAAAGAAATTAAGCTTGGCCAGTATAACTGAGCTATTACTTAATCACAGTAAATAGCTTTTCGTTATTTAAGGCTAATGCTTTGGTGTGCGTGCTAAACACCAGACTCCCACCTTATTGGCTCCTGATTGCTTGAGTAGCAATGCCATTGAATGTGCAGTACTGCCAGTCGTCATCACATCATCAATTAGCATGACATGCTCACCCGTTAATTTTTTCCGAGTCGGATGAAAGTGCTCGCTCACATTATTGATACGCTGGTGGCGATTAAGTTCCTTTTGATTCCGGCTGTGGCTGCGAATAACAAGCTTTGACATAACGGGTTTATTTAATGCGCGGCCAAGCTCTCGTGCAATCAATTCCCCTGGATTGAAGCCGCGCTTCATTAAACTCCAGCGGGTGGAAGGTACAAACGTAAAAATATCAATTTGAGAGAGATCATTAGGAGCGTTGTTGAGCATCAAGCTTGCGAGTTTGTGAGCCCATTCTGTACGGTGTTTAGTTTTTAGGCGTTGCAGCCAATTATCGATGGGATGAGCGTAGCTGAAACTGCTGTGACTATAATCAAAAGCAGGTTTTTTATGTAAACATTGTCCGCATCGCCCCTGAGAAGGCAGTGGAATTGCACAAGTCTGACAGCAATAGTGTGCTTGTGGCAGTGAATCTTCACAGCTTGAGCAAATAAAGCCAGCATCATAATTAATTTCAAGGCAAAGCTCACAGCTTCTATTTAAAAACTCAGGCAGTACAATTTTTAACCGCGAGTATACCTTTTTATCTATCCAGTTTGACCAATCCATGTGTCTAGCTATTATGCGTCAGTGATCCAATTAATAAGGATTCTAACAGTCGAACGGGATAAAAGGTATGAGTCAGAAGAATGAGAAGGGCGACAAATTGCGCCATAATTGGCTTCAGGATGAGGTTGCGGCACTATTCGCGTTGCCATTAAATGATCTTCTATTTAAAGCTCAAACTGTTCACCGTCAGCACTTTGATCCGAATCAAGTTCAGGTCAGCACTCTGTTGTCGATTAAAACAGGGGCTTGTCCAGAAGACTGTGCGTATTGTCCGCAAAGTGCCCGCTACGATACAAAATTAGAAAAAGAAAAATTGATGGAAGTTGANGCGGTTATTGAAAAGGCTAAAGCCGCTAAGGCAGCCGGTTCAGATCGCTTCTGTATGGGGGCTGCTTGGCGCTCTCCTCGCGCCAAGGATATGCCTTATGTTCTTGCGATGGTTGAAGGGGTTAAAAATCTTGGTATGGAGACCTGCATGACCTTGGGTATGCTAGACCAAGAAAAGTCTGAGCAATTAGCTGAAGCAGGTTTAGATTATTACAATCATAACCTTGATACATCACCTGAATATTACGGTGATATTATTACTACGCGTACCTATTCTGATCGTTTAGAAACTCTGCAGAATGTTCGAGATTCGGGCATGAAAGTCTGTTCGGGTGGTATTGTTGGTATGGGTGAGAAAGAGAAGGACCGTATTGGTTTATTGCGTCAGCTGGCGAATCTACCACAGCACCCTGATTCAGTGCCTATTAATCAGTTAGTTAAAGTGGAAGGTACGCCGTTAGAAACTGAAGGCGATTTAGATCCTTTTGAATTTATTCGTACTATTGCTGTGGCTCGAATCATGATGCCTAAGTCTCATGTACGTTTAAGCGCTGGTCGTGAAGAGATGTCTGAAGAGATGCAGGCGATGTGTTTCTTCGCAGGAGCGAATTCTATTTTCTATGGCGAATGTTTATTAACTACTCCTAACCCCGCGGCAAATAAGGACCAAGATCTGTTCCGTAAGTTAGGAATCAACTCCGATCATAAAGTGACGCAGCAACCAAAAGAGTTGGAAGAGTTGCTTGCAGAGCCATCTGCTGAAAGTGAGAATTTTTATAACGCGGCAATATAAGAAGTAGAGTTATTTGACCACTCGACAAAATTCATAAAACTTTAATAGAGATTTGGCGATATAACCATAAAGTCTAAAAGAGGCCAGTAATGTACTGGCCTCTTTGTGTTTGGCTGTATAAAATATATACAGTCAATCTTCTTTTTATAGTCGAGGTGCTTATGAATATAGGTTCAACGTCAGGTTCATCATTTAGCATTGCCACTGCAGGCATTCAGCAAAGTAGCGAACAGGTTAAACAATCTGCGCAGCAAGTAGTTGAAGCGACCACGGCAAGACCTGCGCAAGGCACAGTCGAAGCGACTGAGGCATTGGTCAAATTGAAAGAAGGCGAGCAGGGCGTTGCGATGAATGCCAAGGTACTGGATGCTGCTGATAAGCAAATCGGTACACTCTTGGATGTTCAAGCTTAAAGTATCCAGGCTCAAACCATTAAATCAAAAGGGTAGCCAAATAAAAGCATGCAAATTCCAGCGAGTACAGGAGTATTAGCCAATAATGTGTTGCCAGTTACGTCAACACAGAGTGGGCTAATGTCACCTGTTAGTGAAACTGCAGGCTCGGCTAGCTTTCCTCCTGTGGAGGCAGTTGTTAATACGGTTGCTTCTCGTGAAACCCCAGATCAGCGCCCTCAGCCTGATTTTTCTCCAGAAAATAATGGCTTAGCTAATGTAGCGCCTTATTCAAACTCTTCATCCGTATCGAATACGCCTACTGGCGTTGATACTCAGAATAACCGGCCGTCAGATGAACAAAGTGCAGAGCAGAAACCTGCCGAGCAATCTGACCAGGTTCAAAATGAGGCTGATCAGAAACGTTCCCAGCAAGAGCAGCAGCAACAGAAACAACAGCAGCAAGATTTGGATATTATTCGAGAATTAACGCTGCGAGATAGTGAAGTTCGAGCTCATGAACAGGCGCATAGCGCCGTGGGTGGGAAGTATGCGGGCTCCGCTAATTTTACTTATCAGCGTGGCCCTGATGGGGTTAATTATGCAGTAGGCGGAGAAGTTTCTATCGATGTTAGCGTGATTGAAGGTAATCCTCAGGCTACGTTAGAAAAAATGCTGCTTGTTCAGCGGGCCGCTTTAGCTCCGGCCGAACCTTCCTCTCAAGATAGGCAGGTTGCTGCATTAGCTTCTCAGCAAGCCAATCAAGCGCGTGCTGAAATCATTCGAGACAGTCAAGTTGACTCAGGCTCATCGCAGGAATCTGAGCAAGAAAACGTTAATAACGATATAGAGCCAGTAGTGAATACTAGCGCTGAAACAATCTCTAACCGAGATGCGGCTCAGGCCTTTAATGATCGAATGGCCAAAATCAATGAAATTTTATTAGCTGTTAGTCAAAATCAGCTATCAAAAGTATCGGGGCAACTATTAGATGATGTTGTATAGCTAGAGTACCTGCCTTTATTGACTTTCATTGAGAAACATCCTAAAAACCGTCAACCGACGGTTTTATTTTTTCTATGCTATTTAACTAGCTGGCTTGACAAAATAAGTCTGTAAACGTATGTTTCAAACAAGTGTTTGAATTTGATACTTGCTCATATTGTGAACGCAATTATCTATTGTTAATTTAGATGCGGCTTTTGCCGCCATAAACATAAAGGCTAAGAGGTCTTCCGAATGCCAGATTATAAAGCTCCCCTACGTGATATTAAGTTCGTTGCTGACGAATTATTAGACTATCCAGGCCACTACGCTAGCTTGCCTTCTTATGCTGACGTTGCAACGCCAGATATGGTTGATGCAATCGTTACAGAAGGTGCTAAGTTTTGTGAAAACGTTCTTGCTCCTCTAAACCGTGGTGGTGACATCGAAGGTTGTGTTCGCAGCGAAGACGCTTCTGTTAAAACACCTACGGGCTTTAAGGAAGCTTACCGTCAGTATGTTGATAACGGTTGGGCTTCTTTGTCTTCTGACGTTGAATACGGCGGTCAGGGCCTTCCAGAATCTCTAGGAACTATCGTTTCTGAAATGGTTGGTACAGCTAACTGGTCTTGGGGTATGTACCCAGGTCTATCTCATGGCGCTAAAAACACTTTAGAAGCTTGGGGTACGGAAGAGCAGAAACAAGCTTATCTTACTCAGCTTATTACTGGTGAGTGGACAGGTACTATGTGTCTGACTGAGCCAGCTTGTGGTTCTGATTTAGGTATTTTGAAAACTAAAGCTGAGCCAAATGCAGACGGTTCTTATGCCATTTCTGGTACTAAGATCTTTATCTCTGCGGGTGAGCACGACATGGCCGATAACATCGTTCACATCGTACTGGCTCGTCTACCTGGCGCACCTGCAGGTACTAAAGGTATTTCTTTATTCATCGTGCCTAAGTTCAATGTTAATGATGATGGATCATTGGGCGATCGTAACGCAGTTACTTGTGGTTCTTTAGAGCACAAGATGGGTATTCATGGTAATGCTACTTGCGTAATGAACTTCGATGGCGCTAAAGGTTTCTTGATTGGACCAGAAAACAAAGGCTTGAACTGCATGTTCACCTTTATGAACACTGCACGTATCGGTACTGCTCTACAGGGTGTTACTGCTGCTGAAGGTTCTTTCCAAGGTGCATTAGCATATGCTAAAGATCGTTTGGCTATGCGTTCTTTGACTGGCCCTAAAGCACCAGAAAAAGCCGCTGATCCAATTATCGTTCACCCAGACGTTCGTAAAATGCTTCTTACACAGAAAGCATTCGCTGAAGGTGGTCGTGCACTAGTATTATTGACTGCTAAGAATGCTGATATTGTACACAAAGGCGAAACTGAAGAAGCGCGTAAAGAAGCTGATGATATGTTAGGTTTCTTAACGCCAATCGCTAAAGCGTTCTTGACTGAAACAGGTTTTGAAGCAGCAAACCACGGTGTTCAAGTATTTGGTGGTCACGGCTTCATCGCAGAGTGGGGCATGGAGCAAATCGTTCGTGATACTCGAATCTCTATGTTGTATGAAGGAACTACAGGCATTCAGGCGCTTGATTTGTTAGGCCGTAAGGTTCTTATGACTCAAGGTGCTGCTCTTAAACAGTTCACTAAGCTAGTTCACAATTTCTGTAAAGAAAATGCTGAAGACGCTGATATGAAAGAGTTCGTTGAGCCATTGGCTAAATTGAACAAAGAGTGGGGCGATCTAACGATGAAAATCGGTATGAGTTCTATGCAGAACCGTGATGAAGTAGGTTCAGCATCTGTTGATTACCTAATGTATTCTGGTTATGTAACACTTGCTTACTTGTGGGCTCAGATGGCTAAAGTTGCTAAGACTAACTTGGCTTCTGGTACGACTGAAGAAGATTTCTACGGTGCTAAAGTTAAAACTGCCCGTTTCTACTTCCAGCGTATTCTTCCACGTACAGCATCTCATGCTGCTACTATGGTTGCTGGCGCAGATAGCTTGATGGATCTAGATGAAGAACATTTCGCGTTCTAATTCTAATGCGTGAGTAATCGCGCAAAATTAAAAAGCCGCATTTTTTAGTGCGGCTTTTTTGTATTTAACGATAAATTAATCAAATTGACCGGTTATTTCGTCTTATTTGCTCGATTAATGCGGGTCTATGGTCGACTGTGGCGCTAGATGGTTTAAAATACCGCGCAGTTAATTTACCGAATTGCTCTTTGAGCGCAGTGTTTGGTAATTGCTGATTATTTCAGCAGATACTAAATCGCTAAATTTTATTAAATGAGGAAGGTTACATGCCTGAGTATACAGCTCCCCTGCGCGATATGCGCTTCCTATTGAATGAAGTATTTGATGCACCAAGCATGTGGGCAGATAACGCTCGTTTGGCCGAAGTTGTTGATCCAGATACTGCAGATGCAATCCTTGAAGAAGCGGGTAAAATCGCGGCGAACGTTTTAGCACCAATCAACCGTGAAGGTGATGAGGTTGGTTCTACTTGGAAAGATGGCGAAGTAACGGCACCTCCAGGCTTTAAAGAAGCTTATCAAACTTACAGTGAAGGCGGCTGGGGCGGTCTTGGCGGTAATCCTGAATTTGGCGGCATGGGCATGCCTAAGATGCTTGTGGGTCAAGTTGAAGAAATGATTCAGGGTTCAAACATCTCTTTTGGTCTTGCGCCAATGTTGACAGCGGGTGCGTGTTTGTCTTTAAGCGCTCACGGTAGTCAAGAATTAAAAGAGCAATACCTTCCTAATATGTATTCTGGTCAGTGGGCCGGCGCAATGGATTTGACTGAGCCTCATTGCGGCACAGATTTGGGTATTATTCGTACTAAAGCAGAGCCACAAGCAGATGGTTCTTATAATGTTTCAGGCACCAAGATATTCATTACTTGGGGCGAGCATGACATGGCGGAAAACATTATCCATCTTGTTCTTGCTAAGCTTCCTGATGCACCAGCTGGCCCTAAAGGAATCTCCTTATTCCTAGTGCCTAAGTTCCTTGTGAATGCAGATGGTTCGCTAGGTGAGCGAAACACCATGGGTTGTGGTTCTATTGAGCACAAAATGGGCATTAAAGGTTCCGCTACTTGTGTGATGAATTTTGATGGTGCTAAAGGTTGGTTGATCGGTGATGAGAACAAAGGCTTAAACGCTATGTTCACCATGATGAACTACGAGCGTGTTGCGGTTGGTATTCAGGGTCTTGGTGTTGCTGAGAACTCTTACCAGAACGCAGTAACCTACGCCAACGACCGTTTGCAGTCACGTGCTCCAACGGGCAAGGTTGCTCCTGAAAAAACGGCTGATCCAATTATTGTTCATCCAGATGTTCGTCGTATGCTTATGACGATGCGTGCGAATACAGAAGGTTCTCGTGCTTTCTCTATGTACGCTTCTAAATGGTTGGATTTGTCTAAATTCTCTGACGATGCTGAAACTAAGCAGTACGCAGATGCGATGGTTTCTTTGCTAACTCCTGTTGTTAAATCTTTCTTAACGGATTTGGCTTTAGAGTCAGCAGTGGCTGGTCAGCAAGTATTTGGTGGTCATGGTTTCATTCGTGAATGGGGTCAAGAACAGCACGTACGTGATNTACGTATNACTCAGATTTATGAAGGNACTAANGGCATTCANTCTTTGGANCTTATNGCTCGTAAAATCGCNGCNAATGGCGGNGCNTTCTACAAGNNNTANGCNGAAGAAATTGNTCANTACTGTGCAAGNCAAGAAGGNAACCCTGCAATGGCTGAGTTCATCACTCCNCTTAAAGCNGCNNTTGCTAANNTNACNGATTTGACTGACTGGATTNTGGGTCAGGCNCANNCAAATGCTAACGAGNTAGGTGCTTCTTCNGTTGAATACCTTCANGTATTTGGTTACACNTCTTTCGCATACATGTATGCAATGATGGCTGANAAAGCATTNCCACAAGAAGGTNCTGAGCCTTANTANGCGAACAANCTAGCAACNGCNCGTTTCTTCACTAAGCGTTTATTGCCANGATACATTTCTTTGAGNGAGTCTGTTAAAGGNGGCGCTGATTGNNTGTANGCNATGGAAGCTNATCAGTTTTAATANTNTGTAATTATTAAANTNTGATNATNAAAAAGCNGAATCAGAAATGATTCGGCTTTTTTATNTNGNTAATCTTTTGCCGTTNANTTATGCTGGCGNANAGNGTCTANGNGAANTTNNAAATTGTCNTTCAAATGCTTGNTATACAGTTTTAGANACCTGTCTATTATCTTTTATCTAATACATAATGCGGGCATAAAAATAANAATAATAAGGATGNCGCCAANATGGCNGANAAAGAATTGGATAAGCGNGTTGAGCGNTCGCGCCGNTTATTNATTGATGCCTTGCTAANCNTNATGAANGATNNCCCCTATAGCAANATNTCTGTTGCNCATATNGCNGAACNGTCTGGNGTNGCNCGACCNACATTNTATNTACATTTTCANTCNAAAGANGANTTNTTGATTGCTTANATCGATGAGATGTTTGANAAATTTTATGCNGAGATNGATGGNTATATNACTNAAAGNAAAGATGCCGATCCNGTNATTGCNTCNATTATGTTTCGTCAGTGGTCNNATAATGCNGAGTTTGCTCANCTGNTAATGCAAGATGANATTGATAGCTTGATGNTNGGGCAGTTTAANAACTANGTNNCNCGNGTTGTTGANCGCTTTATGGANGCNCANGGNATNANAAATCGNGCNGGNNTATTNCCNTANGTNGTTGATTANNTNGCNGGNGCNTCTTTTATGGTNATNACNCGNTGGGTNCGNCAAGGNTTTGTNGAANAACCNGAGGTNATGGGAGAGTTATACGCATCCCTTGTTCGACCTGGTTTACTTGCTGTTTTATTTGGTGGGTATTTATAACAGCTTGTTATAGCGGTTTTGAAATGAATTAGCCGAGTAAAATACTCGGCTAATGTTTAGCTCGTTAATGAACGAGTTTTATGGGCTTATCTGATTAAGCCCGAATGTCTTTTGAAGTTGTTGAGACTTATTCTGCAATCTCAGGGGTTGCAGCAGCACCTGCGCGGCGTTTTAAGTCATGGCGCTTATCATGAATTTTGCGAACCTTTCGTTGCGCAACGTCAAAAGCATCTTTTACGGCAATATACATATCTTCATGAGCTTTGTTGTCGTGATTATCATTGGTAATCGCTACAGTTTCACCAGGAAGGCCAATTTCAAGAGATACGTGAGCAAGCTTACCTTTATGGCTGTGGTTGTGTGGCATGGCCACAACTGCTCGAATGCCGGTAATAGAATCGTATATGCTGGAGATTTTATCGGCTCTGTCACGAATTAATTGTTCGATACCATCAGAATGTTCAATATCACGGAAGCTAATTTCCAAACCTTTCATAGTGAATCCTTATAAATGTTCGAGTAATAATAATGGTCCATGGATTACAAAAGCGCTATGAGCTAAACCACATTTCTCACCTTATTTTTCATATTGGGGTAAGACTTTCATGACGTGCTCATAAGGCAATCTTTGCCTGCGCTCTTATAAAACATGTGGCAATTGCATATAATTTTCAAGCCCTAATGTCGAAAATGATGGGAAAGATTGATTCACGACGGTGAATGAAGAGGTTAATAGTGGCTGACTGTGTTAGTTTGGAACCGTTAAATATTTTTTATGTCGGGCCCTTATAGAGATCCATTTATGCCGATAGAAAACACAGCGAAAGTCTATCAGGCCTCCTATGTGTTCTTTGATTTAGACGATTCCCTAATCAATAAAGACGCCAGTAGTTTGTGGATAAAATGGCGTGTTCGCTTTGATCGTTGGGCGATTGTTGAAGCTATCCAAGCATTAGCTTCATTGTATCGAGCCTATAAAAAAGGAAAAGTGAGTCACTGGCGCTTATCAACCTATTACCGCACTCGAACCAAAGGTATGAGTCTTGATGAGTATCGAGAGCATATTGACGCTTTTTTTGACCAAAGAGGTCATTTGTACATTTATCCACAAGCAGCTTCTTTGCTCTTTGCATATCGTCGCCAAGGAGCAAAGCTCATCCTAATTACTGGGCAGGATGAAGTTATGGCAAAAGCGTATGCTGATGCTTTAGGTTTGGATTTTGTCATTGGAAATCGATTTGAGCTTGATGCAGGGAAAATTAAAGGACTCGCCAAGCCACTTTGCTACGGTGAAGGAAAAGTAGAGATGGCCAAAAACTTTGCAAAAAAGCAGGGTTTTGATCTTTCTGAGGCTGTTTTTTACAGCGACAGCCATGCAGATTTACCTTTGCTGGAAGCCGTAAAGCAGCCGGTTGTATTGAATCCAAATACTCAGCTGGCAGAATTGGCTAAACAAAGAGGTTGGCCGCGAGTAGATTGGCGTAAGAACTAGACTCATTCCAGCCAACTCGGTATAGTTGATGTACTTATTTAATATGCTTATTAGGAGCACTTTCGTGTCCTTTCAGTACACATGTCCGAATCAACAAGGGCATCACTTTTCTAAACGATGGTAATAGTCTAAGAGCCTATTCGGCTTGATATTGTCTTTTATTTATACATTAAACCATCGCATCTGATTGCTTGACGGACTAGGTCATGACTCCTGAACAATTTAAAACATTAAGCCAACAAGGCTACAATCGTATTCCTGTTGCACGTGAAGTAATGGCGGATTTAGATACGCCTCTTTCTACTTACCTTAAGCTCGCTTCTGGGCCCTATTCTTATCTACTTGAATCTGTCCAAGGTGGTGAAAAATGGGGNCGTTACTCCATGATAGGCCTCCCTTGTTCTGAAGTTATTAAAGTAGAAGGTTTTACTGTTCGTCATTTTATCGATGGGCAGCAGACGTCTCAGCAAGACGTGGCAGATCCTCTCGACTATATTGAACAACTACAAGCCAAATACAATGTTCCTGAATTAGAAGGTATGCCCATTTTTGATGGCGGTTTAGTTGGATATTTTGGCTATGATACTGTGCGTTATATCGAGAAGCGCTTACAAGACAGCTGCCCTCCTGATGAGTTGGGTACTCCAGATATCCTGCTGATGGTTTCGGAAGAAGTTGTCGTATTTGATAACCTTAGTGGCAAAATTTATTTGATCGTTTTGGCGGATCCTGAGCAAGAAAATGCGCTAGAAAAAGCAGAAGCACGTTTGGATGAGTTGCGTATTAAATTACGTCAGCCTTATCAAGGGTCTGTGGGTCAATCATTGGCGGAGCCTAAAATCATTGATGAAAGTGATTTTAAATCAGGCTTTGGTGAACAAAAATTTCAGCAGTCAGTGGAAGATATTAAAGAATATATTCTTTCAGGTGACATTATGCAGTGCGTGATTTCGCAGAGAATGAAGGTGCCTTTTGCTGGTGATCCTATTCAGATCTATCGTGCACTTCGTACACTAAACCCTTCGCCTTATATGTATTTTATGGATCTTGATGATTTCCATATTGTGGGTTCTTCGCCAGAAATTTTAGCGCGTTTAGAAGATGGTGAAGTGACGGTACGCCCGATTGCAGGCACTCGATATCGAGGTAAAACTCCGGAAGAAGATTTGGCTCTAGAAAAAGAATTGTTATCTGATCCAAAAGAAATCGCTGAGCATTTGATGCTGATTGATTTGGGGCGCAATGATGCGGGCCGTGTTTCCAAAGTCGGTACAGTTGAAGTGAGTGATCAAATGGTGGTTGAGCGCTATAGCCATGTGATGCACATTGTTTCGAATGTAACGGGTAAAGTGAAAGACGATATTACGGCAATGGATGTATTACGTGCGGTTCATCCGGCGGGTACATTAAGCGGCGCTCCTAAAATTCGCGCAATGGAAATTATCGATCAGATGGAGCCTGTTAAGCGTGGCGTTTATGGCGGTGCGGTGGGCTATCTTAGCTGGAATGGTAATATGGATACTGCGATTGCAATTCGTACAGCAGTGATTAAAGACGGCGTTTTAAATATTCAAGCGGGCGCGGGTGTTGTTGCTGATTCTGTACCGCGCTTAGAGTGGAAAGAAACCTTAAATAAAGGCCGCGCGTTATTTCGTGCTGTGGCGATGGCTGAATCTGGCTTGGACCAATAGGAGGGATTTATTATGTTACTGATGATTGATAATTACGATTCCTTCACCTACAACGTTGTGCAATATTTTGCCGAACTAGGTGCGGATGTTCAGGTTTATCGCAATGATGAAATTACGATTGAGCAGATAGAAGCACTTAATCCGTCTCACTTGGTAATTTCACCAGGGCCTTGTACGCCGAATGAAGCAGGGATTTCTGTTGAGGCGATTCGCCATTTTGCAGGTAAGTTACCTATTTTAGGTATTTGTTTAGGCCACCAAAGCATTGGCCAAGTATTCGGTGGTGATATTGTTCGTGCAGGGCAAGTTATGCACGGAAAAACATCTCCTATCGTTCATGCGGATAGCGGTGTGTTTAAAGGTTTAAACAACCCGATGATCGCTACGCGTTATCATTCTTTAGTGATTGATAAAAAGACTTTACCAGATTGTTTAGAGATTACGGCTTGGACAGAGAATCAAGACGGCAGCATGGAAGAGATTATGGGAGTGCGCCATAAAGAGTTGGATATCGAAGGGGTGCAATTTCATCCAGAATCGATTTTAACTGTGCAAGGCCATGATTTATTAAATAACTTTTTAAAGCGCAGCAAATAGCTAGCCGCGATTGAAGATTGAGAGTAAAGGAAATTCAATATGAATATTCAACAAGGTCTAGCTAAAGTTATTGAGCGTCAGAACCTCACGACAGAAGAAATGGTTGCGGTCATGAACCAGATTATGAGTGGTGAAGCTACTGCTGCCCAGATTGGTGGGTTTCTGGTTGGGCTTCGCATGAAAGGCGAAACCATTGATGAAATTACCGGTGCTGCAACGGTTATGCGCCAGCTCGCGTCGGGTGTAAAAGTTGATGATGCAAACGCNGTGGATACTTGCGGTACAGGTGGTGACGGCTCTAATTTGTTTAANGTCTCTACAGCTTCTTCTTTTGTTGTTGCTGCGGCAGGTGGCAAGGTTGCTAAGCATGGTAACCGTAGTATTTCTTCTAGTACGGGCAGTGCTGACGTTTTAGAATTTGCGGGTGTTTCTCTGACGCTTAATACTGAACAAGTAGCTAGTTGTGTGAATGAAATTGGTGTGGGGTTTATGTTTGCTCCTGCTCATCATAGCGCAATGAAGCATGCAATTGGCCCGCGTAAAGAATTGGCTCAACGAACAATTTTCAACATGCTTGGACCACTTACCAATCCTGCTGGGGTAAAGAACCAAGTGATTGGTGTATTTAACGCAGCGCTATGTCGCCCACTTGCGGAAGTATTGCAGCGTTTAGGCAGTGAGCATGTATTAATTGTTCATTCTGACGATGGTTTAGATGAAATTAGTTTAGCTTCTGAAACAACGGTTGCTGAGTTAAAAAATGGTCAAATTACTGAATATAAATTAAAGCCTGAAGACGTTGGTATTGATAGCCAAAGTTTGATCGGTTTAACCGTTGAAAGTGCCGAGCAAAGCTATCAATTAATTAAAGATGCTTTGGGTAAGCGTGAAACAGAAGCGGGTAATAAGGCGGCTGATATTATCGCGTTGAATTCTGGTGCTGCAATTTACGCAGCCAATATTGCTAGCAGCTTAGAGCAAGGTGTCGAGATGGCACAAGATGCTATTTATTCTGGTCTTGCACTTGGAAAACTAACAGAGCTAGTGACTTTTACCCGTTATTTAGCAGAAGATCAGGCTTAAGCTTGGTACAGGAACACGATTAATGAATACTCCAACGATTTTAAAAAAGATCCTTGATACCAAGGTCATTGAAGTTCAACAGCGTAGTGCTGTAATGTCTTTGGCAGAAATGAAAGCTCGTGCTTTTGATCAACCAGAAGCACGTGGATTTTATAAAGCGATGCAAGCCAAAGTGGCTGCTGGCTTGCCAGCAGTGATTGCAGAAGTTAAAAAAGCATCACCGAGTAAAGGTGTTTTTCGTGAAGACTTTGATCCTGCGCGTATTGCAGAGTCTTATGAAAAATCAGGTGCGGCATGCTTGTCGATCCTAACGGATAAAGATTACTTCCAAGGAAGTGAAGAGTTTCTGAAACAAGGTCGNAATGCGTGTTCTATTCCAGTTATTCGTAAGGATTTCTTGATAGACCCTTATCAAATTTTTGAAGCAAAAGTCATTAATGCAGATTGTATCTTATTAATCGTGTCAGCTTTAAGTGATATGCAGTTGCAAGATTTTTCAGGCCTAGCAACAGAGCTGGGTATGGATGTGTTGGTTGAAGTGCATGACGAGCAGGAGCTTCAGTCTGCCTTGAAACTGGATACGCCATTGGTTGGTATAAACAACCGTAATCTGCATACGTTTGAAGTAAGTTTAGAAAATACTTATGCCTTGTTGGATCACATTCCAGCAGATCGCATGGTGGTTACTGAAAGCGGTATTTTAGGTCGTGAAGATGTTGCTGCAATGCGTGCCAAGCAAGTGAATGCTTTCTTGGTTGGAGAAGCCTTTATGCGTGCAGAATACCCAGGTGAAAAATTGGCTGAGCTGTTTTTCTAGTCGATAATTTCTACTTAATTAAACTTAAAGCCTAAAATAAAAAATGCAGCCTAACGTTAAGTGAAGGCTGCATTTTTTTGTCTCATTAATTATTAATAGTTATCTGGAAACTTTTCTCTAATTGCGACTAGCGCATCAATGTTCTCTTCGAATAGATCAACGAGCTTAGGTTCAAATTGCTTGCCTCTCTCTTCTTTGATAATCCCGATAATTTTTTCAATGGGCCAAGCATCTTTATAGCAACGCTTACTACCTAAAGCATCAAATACATCCGCTAACGCTGTAATACGACCAGCTATATGAATTTCTTCACCCTTAAGTCCGCGCGGATACCCTTCACCATTCCATTTTTCATGATGCTGTCCTGCGATTATTGAACCCAACTGCAGGATGCGCTTGTCAGATTTAGCCAGTATTTCTTCACCAATTAATGCGTGGGTTTTCATTATTTCCCACTCGTCAGCAGTATGCTTCCCTGGCTTATTTAAAATGCTATCAGGAATCCCTACTTTTCCTACATCATGTAAAGGTGACGCGAGCTTAATTAGTTCGGCTTCACGTTCAGGGAGGCCATAGGCCTTGGCTAGCAGCTGAGATATTTGCGCAACACGTTTTACGTGTGCACCTGTTTCTTTTGAACGTTGTTCAACCGCTTCACCGAGCATATAAACTAGTTCTTTCTGGGTCTCTTGAATATCATCACGCATCAACAGGTTTTCATAGGTGACGGTAACATTGGCGGCATAGATTTCTAATATTTGTTTATCAAGTTCACTAAGCTCGTGGTGAAAGGTTACATAAAGTAAGCTTTCGCTTCCCTGTTGAGGCGATGAGTAGCCAATGTAGTGATCTTTATAGTAATGAGACTTATGATCGATTAATACTTGTTTGAATCCTTCCTGCACTTGGGGTGGCAGTTCTTCCATCGTGGCAATATTCTCATTGCCTTGCATCTCCCCCGTTGCGGCTAATATTCGGAATGTGCGTGTTTCAATATCCAGCTGAGTATCACGAGTAATTGATGAGCAATAAAGCGCGCTTTGTTCAAGACCTAAAAGATTGGTTATTTGGGATAGAACAGCGCTTGCAAATTTATTGAGTGTGCCTGAACCAAACACCTCGGTTGATGCTTTAATAACGCCTTCTAAGCCTTTTCTATGTTGATTCAGAGTGCAAATATCACGATAACTGCGAAGGGTGGCGTATAGAAGAGTATTAAGTTTGGTTGTGGTTAATTCTGTTTTATCTTTGTAGTCATTTATGTCGTAGTTGCGAATGACTTCATTTTCAGGCGCTTGGCCTGGCTGGCCTGTTCTGAGCACAAGGCGGGTATAGCGGTTATTTAGGTCTTCGCGAATATATCGAGCAACTTCTAAGCCTGCATGTTCATCTTCCATGACGACATCTAAGATCGCGAGTGCGATATCATTGCGACTTGCCATGATATCTTTCGCTTCTGTACCGTTATAGGCACTGATCAATTCAAGTTTCAAACCATCGAAAGAGAAGTTGTGCAGCACCATACGCGTAACTTTATGCACGTCTGGCTCGTCATCAACAATAAGGATTTTCCAAGTCTCATCAAATTCTACTTGTGGCTTGTCATCATCACCGTTGCCAAATAAAGGCTCATCATCAGTGAATAACGCTTGGTCGCTCATATAGTTCTGCTCCAATAATACTAATTGAAGTTTAGAACATGGTTTCAGAGTCTGCTGTGGATTTCTTTAAATAGTTTATTGATTAGGCTTTAACTGTCTCTTCGAGGTAGGGTCGCTGCTCGGCGCGTTCCATGAACTACCATGGTTTTCCCTGCAACATCGACTAAACCTTGCTCTTCCAAAGCTTTTAATACACGACCAACCATTTCGCGAGAGCAACCAACAATACGTCCGATTTCTTGGCGGGTAATCTTGATTTGCATACCGTCTGGATGTGTCATTGCATCAGGCTCTTGAGATAGTTCTAACAATGTACGTGCGACACGGCCAGTTACATCTAAAAATGCAAGATCACCGGCTTTTCGCGTTGTATTTCTCAAGCGCAGCGACATTTGCTCGAAAATCGCATAAAGGAGACTTGGGTCATCTTTTACGAGTTCAAGAAATTTTGTATAGCTAATTTCAGCAACTTCACAGTCAGATTTTGCTTTTACCCATGCTGTACGTGCTTTTGCTTCTGGATCGAATAATCCCATCTCACCAAAAAAGTCACCCGCATTTAAATAAGCCATTACCATCTCTCGGCCATCTTCATCTTCGATGATGACAGACACAGATCCTTTGACCAAAAAGAAGAGTGAATCGCTCTGGTCTCCCGCATAAATAAGNGTGCTGCGAGAAGGGTAGCGACGGCGATGAGCGTGATTTAAAAAAATCTCGATATACTCAGCTTTTGTATTCATTCCATAAAGACTCATAAATCAGTTATCCGTTCGCGGTAAAAAGGAGCAAAAGATGCTTATTAAAACAATAATTCAATACAGTACCCATACTAGACTGTAGTTGTAATATCAGATATATCAGTTTTATTCTACCAAACTTACCCAAGACTACGAGTGCTTAGGTCTCACTATTTGCAGTGAAGTTATTCTAAAACGACTTGCTATGTTAATCTTGCGCCAATTCGAAGGAGAAATTTAATGAAAGCGACAATCAAATGGGGCGGTGACGTCAAGTTCATAGGTGAATCAGGAACTGGTCATACGGTAATTATGGATGGTCCTGAAGATCATGGTGGAAAAAACCAGGGGGTACGCCCTATGGAATTACTGCTTTTAGGCATGGGTGGTTGTACTAGTTTTGACGTAATGAGCATTTTAAAGAAACAGCGTCAGGATGTGGTGGATTGCGTAGCGGAAATCGAGGCTGAACGTGCGGATGCGGTACCTTCAGTTTTCACTAAGATTCATATTCACTTTAAAGTGCAGGGGCGCAAGTTGCGTGAAGTCGCCGTTGAGAAAGCGGTTGCTCTTTCCGCTGAGAAATANTGTTCTGCATCGATCATGCTTGAAAAAGGTGGTGTTGAGATAACTCACAGCTTTGAAGTTGAAGACGTAGAGTAATTTAGCTTTAAGCCTCGCTCCCTAATTCGCGGTGAGGCTTTCCTCTTTCATTATCGTCTTAATAACTGCTCGTAACTGATTAAGAAGCCATTGGTTAGCAGGGTCGTGATCAAATACCTTCGACCACATCATATAAATATTGATTGGCGGAATATCAATCGGAAAGTCATATACAGCAAGCCCTAATGAGTCTGCATATCGCGAGGCAAGATGCTTTGGCACAGTGGCTATGTATTCACTGCGTGAAACAGCAGCTAATAAACTGATGTATTGAGTAACTTGAACTCCTATTTTCCTTTCTGGCATTTGGCTCGTATCTATAATTTTATCTAGGGGTAATAAGCGCCCACGATGTGGAAGAACTGCGTGAGTCGCCTTGAAAAATTCTCTGATTGTGGGGGATTCTTTAATCCAAGAGTGTTTCTTACTCGCTACGACGACCAGTGTTTCTTGTGTGACGACTTCACAATGGATCCTTTCATCGTCAATTGGAAAAGCATCGAGCATGACATCAGCTTGAGCATGAATAAGCTGTGTTGCTGAACCTTCTAATATTGGTTTTAGGTTAAAGCGAATCTGAAAATCATGACTTTCAACTTCTTCAATAAGTTGCGGTAATAGAACGAATTCAAAGTAATCCCCACTTAAAATACGAAAATCATGCGGTTGTGCGCTTGGGTCAAACCCTTTTTGCTGGCTAAGCCCTTGGCGAAGTTGTGATAGTGCCCCTCGTATATCGTTATATAAAATATCGGCTTTTGGGGTTGGAATCACGCCTTTACTGGTACGAATAAATAAGGGGTCATTTAAGGTGTTTCTTAAACGTTGAATTGCTGCGCTCATAGCTGGTTGACTCATGCCAAGTCGGTCGGCAGCTTTCGAGTATTGTCGTGTTTCCATAACCGCTTCAAATATGGGCAATAAATTAAGGTCTATGGATCGTAAGTTTAGCTTCATGGAAGTTGCTTATTGGTAATATCGAATTTTAATATAACTTATTCTAGCTTAGTTTGGTGTTTGTAATCACTAAATATAAGAATGAGGTGTTCGATGGAAGAGCTACTAAAAGTGGTTGTCGTCGTATTTATAGTACTGGCAGCTCTATGGGAAGTTGCTAGCGGCCGAACAAAAGGGGGGAAAAAAACGAAGCAGGATTGGCAGATGGCTTTTTTGGCAACTCTTATGATGGGAATTGTACAGCGACCGCTTTTGTTAATTGGTATTTCGTTTATCTTAGTTACTATTTTCCCATCGAGTGCTGGCAGTCTTGCATGGCTAGAGCAAGAGTATTTCTGGTGGACTCTGATTGTATTCTTTTGCATCGAAGAGTTTTTACACGGCTTCGCTCATTTATTTGCTCATTCTAGGCGACCCAAAAACAAGGCTCTGCAGTGGGTTCAGGCATTTTTCAAAATGAATCATCGTCCTCATCATTTATCGGGAGGCGCAGATGGCAAAGGGCAATTATCGGTAACGCAAACGTTTATTAATGGTTGGGCTTGGTGGTTTATTTTGCCTAACTATTGGTTTCAGCTAATTGCGTTATATCTAGGACTAACTGAGGTTTTCTTAGTCGCAACGGTTTTTAAGGGATTGTGGGCTGCACATACCCATGTGAATTGGAATTATGATCTTTACCTTTTAAACCATAGAAATAAGTGGATGCGATCTATTATGTGGGGATTGTGCCACATACTTACTTTTCCAACTCAGCACCATCAGCATCATTCTCGCGGTAAGAATTCAGCAAAGAACGTAACTTCAACGTTAGCTGTTTATGATTGGTTGGTATTCAAAACCTTGGCAATTGAAACGAATAGGCCTGAAGTTTATGGCTGGCGTCAATCCGAGGAAGAAGCTAAGAATGTGTTTAAGCGTTACTTTAATACTAATGTAAAGAAATACATGCCTGGTGGTTAGAAGCTGGGTTTTAGTTAGCCAGAAACAAAAAAGCCCCTATTGATCACTCAATAGGGGCTTTTTATTTGAAGCTGAATGAACAGCCTCAAATAGACGCTTTAAGTATTAATTACTTAGAAGCTTCTACAATGCGCTTCATGTCAGTCATGTAGCCACGTAGCTCTTCACCAACATATTCAACTGGGTGATTACGGATTTCGTCATTTACTTCAACTAGACGAGCGTTATCAACAGAGTTAGAAGTTAGGTTTAAGCCTTTACCAATCACTTCAGTCGTGATGTTTGGCATGAACTTCTCAGCCAATAGAGGCACTGCTGCGTGAGCAAACAAGTAGCAACCGTATTCTGCAGTATCAGAAATCACAACGTTCATTTCGTAAAGTTTCTTACGAGCGATAGTGTTAGCGATTAATGGAGTCTCATGTAGAGATTCGTAGTATGCAGATTCTTCAACGATACCAGACTCGACCATTGCTTCGAAAGCAAGCTCAACGCCGGCTTTAACCATAGCAACAAGCATGATGCCTTTGTCGAAGAATTCTTGTTCGTCGATTGGAGTGTCACAAGCTGGAGCTTTTTCGAAGCCAGTTTCAGCTGTTTCTTCACGCCATTTAAGAAGGTTAACGTCGTCGTTAGCCCAATCTTCCATCATAGTCTTAGAGAAGTGACCAGTGATGATGTCGTCTTGATGCTTGCGGAACAATGGACGCATAAGATCTTTAAGTTCGTCAGCCATATCAAAAGCAACGATTTTAGCAGGGTTAGATAGACGATCCATCATGTTAGTGATGCCGCCAATCTTAAGTGCTTCAGTTACAGTTTCCCAACCGAATTGAATCAATTTAGCTGCATATGGGCCGTCGATGCCGTCAGCAACCATTTTTTCATAGCCTAAGATTGCGCCAGTCTGCAACATACCACAAAGGATAGTTTGCTCACCCATAAGGTCAGACTTAACTTCAGCAACGAAAGAAGATTCAAGACAACCTGCACGGTCACCACCAGTTGCAGAAGCATATGCTTTAGCAAGATCCCAGCCTTCGCCGCGTGGATCATTTTCTGGGTGAACAGCAAGAAGTGTTGGAACACCGAAGCCACGCTTATATTCTTCACGTACTTCTGAACCTGGGCACTTAGGAGCAACCATGATTACAGTGATGTCTTCGCGGATTTGCATGCCTTCTTCAACAACGTTAAAGCCGTGAGAGTAAGCAAGTGCAGAATTTTGCTTCATCAAAGGCATAACTGCTGTAACAACAGCAGTGTGCTGCTTATCAGGAGTCAAGTTAAGTACTAGATCAGCTTGAGGAATCAAGTCTTCGTAAGTACCAACAGTGAAGCCATTTTCAGAAGCGTTTACGAAAGAAGCACGCTTTTCAGCGATAGCAGCGCCGCGTAGAGCATAAGAAATGTCTAGGCCAGAATCGCGCATGTTCAAACCTTGGTTAAGGCCTTGAGCACCACAACCAACGATTACAATTTTTTTGCCTTTAAGCGCTTCACAGCCGTCAGCGAATTCGCTACGGTCCATGAAACGACAACGGCCAAGTTGATCAAGCTGTTCACGCAAGTTTAGCGTGTTGAAATAGTTGTTAGACATGAGTCTCTCCAATCTATAAGTGTTAATAATAATTTGGGCGAATGTAATATTCGATGGCGTGCATTCTAGGCTAAGTTGCTCGTTGCGTAAAATGCTATAATTGCTTTTTATCATTGCGTTTTTTGCAATGAAGGCTGTTCACGCCTCAATAATTGGGATTACGAGCCTTTTCATTGCTTTGTAGGTGAGTTTGGTTATGGAATATAAAGATTTAGAAGTATTTGTTCAGCTAGCAGAGCATCAGCATTTAGGTGTCGTTAGCCAACTTGCGCATTGCAGCCCTTCGACATTAAGTCGTCGCCTGAAACGTATGGAAGATAGTGTCGGAAGTTTACTGTTTGATCGTGAAGGAACTCGGTTACGATTAACCGAGGAAGGTGAATTATTTCGCCAACATGCTGAACAGGTATTGGAACTTTGGCATCAGTTGAAGCTTTCAATGCAGCGTCAGGCGAGTGAATTACAGGGTCAGCTAAGTATTTATTGTTCGGTGACGGCGAGTTATAGCTTTTTATCAGAATTATTAGGAAGGTTTCGCGCGCAGCATCCGCTGGTGGATATTCGTCTGAAAACCGGTGATGCAGCGGAGTCCATTGCTCATGTGCAGTCTGGCGATGTGGATGTGGTCATTGCAGCGCGCCCAGATCAGTTAGCGGCGAACCTGACGTTTAAAACGATTACCCCAGCCCCGCTTCTTTTTATAGCACCTGTTTCGAATCAGTCGGTCCCCGAGTTACTGGAAGATGATATTTGCTGGGATAAAGTACCATTGGTGTTGTCTGAGTCAGGACTGGCGAGAACTCGAGTCGATCGTTGGTTTAAGCAAAAACGCTTAAAGCAAAATATTTATGCACAGGTATCGGGTCACGAAGCGATTGTGAGCATGGTGAGCTTGGGTTGTGGTGTGGGTGTGGTGCCTGATTTGGTGCTGAAAAACAGTCCGTTGATGAATAAAGTACGTATTCTTGATGTTCAGCCTGAATTAGAACCCTTTGCGGTGGGTCTTTGTGCGCAAAGTAAGCGTTTGCATGAACCATTAATTTCAGCATTGTGGCAAACCGTGATGTGGGAATAGCTAGCGATTCATCGCTCATCTCAGTAAGATAGAGGAACGAAATGGTATATCTGTGACATATTAGCGATGTACCAGCGCTCTAAAGATGCAGAAGCGCTAAGCCGTTAAGTATATGAAGTAGGCAAATAGCATCTATTATATAGATAGGTAAAAGTTAAATTTATGAACGATCAAGATAATAAGGTAGTTAAATTGAACGACGATATTCAAGAAAATACTACAGAATCTACGAGTGCTGAATCTGAAATGGATTCTAGCCCTAAACCTCGTAACAAAGGCATTTATTTATTGCCAAATTTGTTTACGACGGGGGCGTTATTTTCCGGTTTCTACGCAATTGTTGCGGGTATGGATGGTAATTTTGAAAGTGCGGCGATCGCGATATTTATATCCATGATTTTAGATGGCTTGGATGGTCGAGTTGCGCGTATGACTAATACGCAAAGTGACTTCGGTGCAGAATACGATAGCTTAGCTGATATGGTTTCTTTTGGTGTGGCGCCAGCGTTGGTTACTTTTAGCTGGGCATTACAAGATTTAGGTAAAGTTGGCTGGGTAGCTGCATTTGTTTATGTTGCTGGTGCGGCTTTGCGTTTAGCGCGCTTCAATACTCAAATTGATACAGCGGATAAAAATTATTTTACAGGCTTGGCAAGCCCTGCAGCAGCGGCGATTGTTGCTGGAACAGTTTGGGCATTTAGTGAAACAGGTGCAACGGGTCAAGATGTTGCATGGGTTATGGCTATTTTGGTTCCGCTGGCAGGTGTTTTGATGGTGAGTAACTTTCAATACCATAGCTTCAAAGGTTTAGACCTTAAGGGTAAGGTTCCTTTTGTTGCGATGTTAGCCGTTGTTATGATCTTTGTGGTTGTTTCGATAGATCCAGCCAAAGTATTGCTGGGTGTTTTCATGGCTTATGCTCTTTCTGGTCCTTTTGTTAGTTGTAAAAAGTATCTGAAAGATCGTAAATCATAATCTTAAATAGCGTTACAGATAAAGGTCTCTTTAGAGGCCTTTTTTTGTGCCTGGTAGTTTTATATTTTTGGGAATTTTATGTGTAATAAAGTGTCTACTCCTATAATCCAGATATATAACTACAATATCCTGCCTTTAATTTAATGATGAGACTCTTATGCTAATTAAGTCTGCTGTTGATATACCGTCATCTGAGATAACGTCACATTCGGCGTATCTGAATCGACGCAAGTTTATGCAGCAGAGCGGTTTGGCCGTTGCTGCAATGGGCTTGGCTTCCACAGCAGGGGCGTTAGAATCCCATGAAGGTACTCTTCCAAAATTCGGGCCTGACTGGTTAAAGACTCAAGTAGCGGGTGCAAAAGAAACAGCTTTTGGTGCGGCTGAGAAACTAACGCCGTATCGCGATGTGACTTCATATAATAATTTTTATGAGTTTGGCACAGGTAAGGATGACCCAGCCCGCAATGCAGGTTCTTTAATTACAGATCCTTGGTCGGTAGCAATAGAAGGGGAATGTGAAAAACAAGGTGTTTTCAATTTAGAAGATATTCTAAAGTCGATGCCGTTAGAGGAACGTATTTATCGTTTACGCTGCGTAGAAGCTTGGTCGATGGTCATTCCTTGGGTTGGTTTTCCTTTAGCCGAATTAATTAAGCGCTTTAAACCTCTATCCACAGCTAAGTACGTTGAGTTCACTACATTGGACGCTCCTAAGCAAATGATTGGTCAGCGTTCACGCTTTTCAACCATTGATTGGCCTTACGTCGAAGCGCTTAGAATTGATGAAGCGATGAATCCTCTTACCTTAATGGCTGTTGGTTTGTATGGTGAAATTCTTCCTAAGCAAAATGGTGCGCCGATAAGATTGGTGGTTCCATGGAAATATGGTTTTAAGAGTATTAAATCAATAGTGAAAATTCGCTTTACTGAAACGGCACCGATTAATACTTGGCAAGCAATTGCTCCTCGGGAATATGGCTTCTATGCCAATGTGAACCCTGAAGTCAGTCACCCTCGGTGGAGTCAGGCTAAAGAGCGCCGTTTACCTTCGAGCTTATTTAAAACTAATCGAATAGAAACTCAGATGTTTAATGGTTATGGTGAACAAGTTGCTCACCTTTATAAGGGGATGGATTTAAGGAAGAATTACTAATGACAATGGGCTGCTTTTAATGAACGTGTTTGTTAGGCGTTGCTTAATCTTTTCTGCTTTGTTTGCTCCTTTTGCGTATATCTTAGCTCAGGTAGTTGCTTTGCAAATGGGAGATTACGATATCCTTGGGCCTGAGCCTGGTAAGGCAATTACTTGGTTTACCGGTGAGTGGGCATTTAAGATTTTGCTCTTAACACTTGCAGTTACTCCTTTAAGGCGCTGGTTGGGCTGGCGATGGCTTTTACCGCATCGGCGCATGCTTGGTTTGTTCGTGATGTTTTATGCAACGTTGCATTTGTTTGCTTACATCGCTTTCTTGTTGGGCTGGGAGTGGGGCGACATTGGCAGTGAATTAATAGAGCGACCTTATTTGACCTTAGGCTTTATAGCTTGGCTTCTATTAATACCATTAACGGTTACTTCTACTAAGGGATGGCAGCGTCGATTAAAGCGCAAGTGGAAGTCATTACATCAACTGGTCTATTTGATTGCAGTGCTGTGTGCGATTCACTATTTATTGCAGATACGATCAAGTTGGTTAGAACCTAGCCTTTATGCATTAATAACTTTGATTCTTTTAGGGCAGCGTTTTTCCTTGGCTAAGTTCAAAGGTTTCTTTGCTCGATCAGTCTAGATGGGCTAAGCGTGATTAGCTTGAAATATTTATCCGTGATTGGCTTGTTAGTTTCTATACGTGATTAGCTGCGTTCAGTATGAGGTATTTCCTTTTGCGGGACGCTGCAAGTACATCCATGTAAGCTCTGCGATGGGATCCCTCCCA
>PAOL01000035.1 GCA_002708475.1 Oleispira sp.
TAGGCATTTTTCACCTCTTAATAAGAGGTGCTATTTTAACAAAATATTAAGTGAAAATAAGGTTTTTCTACAGCCTCAACGCCTCGCATCAGCGGCGCGGCTTTGCCGCGTCCGACTGCATGCGCTTGTTATACGCACATTCGCTCTATTTGGAGTTGTTAATCATTTGAATCGTTTTTCCCTCTACTTCATTTGCGATCTCGATTAGGGTTGGATCATTCGATAAAGCAGATAGCATCTGGGCTGGCTTTATGAGACCGATCTTGGTAGAGCCTTTTTCCGTATATACTGAAATTCGGCAAGGCAAAGCCATATTGAGCTGCATGTCGACAGATAGTACTTTGGCTGCCTGTACTGGATTACAGACCTCAAACACTTTGCAATTTTCTTCAAATTCTATGCCTTTGCTTCGAAGAGTTTCCCCCAGATCATGAATATGCAGTACACCAAACCCTAAATTCTTTACTTCAATTTGAAGATCTGCCGAAGCCTCTTCAAATGTCTTATCTGTGCTTACTACATAGTACATGCTCTTTCTCCTGGTTTGATTTGCGTATAACAGTGGGTTATACGAACGCGGTTCGCATAACTCCTTATATATGGGAAAGGCGAATAAGAGGAAAATTCCTTTAAGATCATACGACTATCCCTGTTAATAATTTAAACAACACTATATTTACTGTTCGCTTTTGTCAATTTGATATCATTTTCGCAGCCTGTTCGCTTATCAAGGCACTTCAATATCACAGCCATTTTTCTTATATTTTTCATATACTTAACAATTACGCTTAAATAGTGATATGCGAACAGTTACTCCTAGCGATACTTATTTTTTACATATTTTTTTACACATTAAATTTTATGAGCTGCTCAACAAATAATTCTGTTGGTGGGCTTAGGGCATTTTTCTTCAATTTTAATAATGACAGTGGGCGGTATAGATCAATATCACGAATTTTAACTCTGCACAAAAGACCATTCGATACTTCTTCGTCAACCGAGCTAGTTGGCACGATTGAAACGCCAATGCCTGCTGCAACAACTCTTTTTAATGTATAAATATTGTCATTCGTCATCCTAATATCTATGTTTACGCCTCTCTCCATTAACATCTGGTCAATGGCTTCTCTTGTTGGTATTCCTTCTTCAAAGGCTACAAAGGGTTCGTTATTTATTTCTTCTAATTTGATCGATTTTTTACCCCATAGTGGGTGATTTTTATCTACGATCAAAACCAGTTCATCTTGGCCTAATGATAATGCCTCAATTCGTGTACGCTTTTCTGAATAAGCAACGACACCAATATCAATTCTCTCTGTTAGCAGCAGTGAGTAAATTTCATCAGAGCGTCTAAACTCTAAGTGAATGTGTATTTTGGGGTATGACTTCATAAACGTCGAAAGGAAGTCTCCTATTTCATACATGCCCACACTGTGGATAGCGGCAATTCGTATATTACCTTCCATGGTTTCATGTTGATAATTGGAGCTAATTTTTAGGTTGTCGCACAAATAAAGGATTTTCTTTACATCTGCCAGGATGATTAATCCTTCTGGTGTTAGCTGGATATTATGAGGCGTGCGGGTTAATAACTTTTTACCCAGCTCGTGCTCGAGCTTTTTGATATGAACACTCACCGCAGGTTGCGATATGTGATTTTGCTGGGCAACTTTAATGAAGCTCAACTCTCTTGCGATATCTCGAAATAACGATAGTTGTGTAAGGTTCATCATGATAATTAAAAGTTATTCCAATAATAGGTTAATACAATTTTAATTATATTGAAGTTCCATCCATAATCAATGTATACCAATAGTAATTATCGACTTTACAAGGAGCAAGCGTGAGTAAGAAAGGTAAGATGAAGTCAAAGAACTCTGCTAATAAAGATAATAAGATCATTTTTGATCTTAACGCGAAAAATAAGAAGATTCCGTGGAATGCAGATGGCAGTTATCCCTACGATAAGAAGATGGATGTACTGGACTATGAGCAGCAAAAGCACGAGCTGCAAATTGAGCTGCTAAAAATGCAAAGCTGGGTTAAAGAAACCAAACAGCGCGTTGTTATCATTTTTGAAGGTCGTGATGCCGCAGGTAAAGGTGGCACGATTAAGCGTTTTATGGAGCACCTCAACCCTCGTGGAGCTCATGTTATTGCATTAGAAAAACCTAACGCCAGAGAGCGAAATCAGTGGTATTTCCAGCGTTACATTCAGCACTTACCAAGTAAGGGTGAGATCATTCTTTTTGATCGCTCGTGGTATAACCGCGCAGGTGTTGAAAAGGTGATGGGGTTTTGTAGCGATCAAGAATATTTGGAGTTTTTAAGACAAACCCCAGATTTAGAGCGCATGTTAGTTAATAGCGGCATTATTGTTTTTAAGTACTGGTTTTCTGCTAGTCGTACTGAGCAGTTTAATCGTTTCAAGTCTCGCCAAAAAGATCCACTAAAACACTGGAAATTAAGTCCTATTGATATGGCTTCTTTAGAAAGATGGGATGATTACAGTAAAGCTAAAGATAATATGATGTTTCATACTCATACTAATGATGCGCCTTGGACAATTATTCGTTCTGATGACAAAAAACGTGGCCGTATTAATTGTATGCGACATTTCTTATCGACATTAGATTATCCGACTAAAGATCTCCGCGTTGTTGGTAAACCAGATCCTTTGATTGTTGGTACGCCCGATGATTTATACAACGATAATAAATAGTATTTTTAAATTACACAGTCACATAGGATTTCAAAATGAAAGATAATAAGTCTTTAGAAGCGTTAATTAAAGAAAGTCAAAAAGCAGTTAAAGATTCACGAGAGATGGCTAAGAAAGCATCTAAAAAAGCAGAGAAGGCTTTAGAGAAGTCGAAGGCTTATGAGCAAGCTGCGAAAAAGGCTTTGAAAAAATTAGAAGATGCTGTCGGTAAATTAAACGATGCAAAAGCTAAAAAGATCGCTCAAAAGAAAGCAGATAAAAAAAGCTTACAAAAGCAAGCGAAAAGAAAAGCGGCACAAGATAAAGTGCTAAAGGCTGAAAAGAAAGCCGTTAAGAAATCTGAGAAGAAAGCAGATAAGAAGTCAGAAAAAAAGGCGGCATTAAAAGTTAAAGCGATTGCTAACGCGAAAGCTGCGACGAAAGCAGCTTCTAAAGCAAAGGCTGCTCCTAAAGCAAAAGCTGCTCCTAAAGCAAAAGCTGCTCCTAAATCAAAGGCTGCTCCTAAAGCAAAAGCGAAATAATTCTTTATTTGCTTGCTCTAAACTGAGCTATTTTTAAAAAATAGCTCAGTTTGTTTTTACTTTAAAAATCTCCATGTGCCTGTTGGTCAGCATGGTAAGAAGATCGAACCATTGGTCCACTAGCAACGTGTTTAAAACCAAGCTCTGTTGCAATTCTGCCAAGCTCATCAAACGCTTCTGGAGTTACAAAGCGGTCAACCGGTAAATGGTTTTTACTTGGCTGTAAGTATTGCCCTAAAGTGATCATATCGACATTGTGTTCACGAAGGTCTTTCATTACTTCGATTACTTCTTCGTCAGTCTCACCTAAGCCCAGCATGATGCCCGATTTTGTTTTAACTTGTGGGCAGCGTTCTTTGTATTTTTGCAGAAGTTCTAACGACCACTTATAGTCTGATCCTGGGCGCGATTCTTTGTATAAGCGCGGCACAGTTTCTAGGTTGTGGTTGAATACGTCAGGAACATTGTCTTCCATAATTGCCAGTGCAACGTCCATACGGCCACGGAAATCAGGTACTAATACTTCAATTTCAATGGTCGGGCTAAGTGCGCGAGTTTCACGAATACAATCTACGAAATGCTGTGCACCACCGTCGCGTAAATCATCACGGTCTACCGAGGTGATTACAACGTACTTAAGTTTCATATCGGCGATGGCAATGGCCAAACTTTTTGGCTCGTCTTTATTCAGTTCGTTCGGACGACCATGGGCGACATCGCAGAATGGGCAGCGACGTGTACAGATGTCACCCATAATCATGAAGGTTGCTGTTCCGCCACCAAAGCATTCGCCTAGGTTCGGGCAGTTCGCCTCTTCACATACTGTGTGCAATTTGTGCTTGCGTAGCTTTTGTTTTATTTCACTGATTTTTGGCGACGCAGGAATACGTACTCGAATCCAATCTGGCTTACGCGGCATGGTTTCGGTTGGAATTACTTTTATTGGAATTCGGGCTACTTTTTCAGCACCTCGAAGTTTTTCACCTTGTACTGCGCGTTGTGCTTTCGGCTTTGGAGCAGTTTTCTCTAAATCAGTCATAAACACCTAGTACGGATATAGTGGCTCTAGTCGCTCTTTTATGAGCGTTTTATGCGGGAAGTTCAATGTAGTTAGTATACTGCAAGCAGTGACTTATGTGCTCTTTTAACTTTCGACTAACCTGTTTAAAGGTAGGCTTTTCTTCGATTGATGCAAGTTCAGTTACCATTTGTGTCATTGCCATGCCAGCATAACCACAAGGATTAATACGCTGAAAAGGCTCCATGTCCATATCGATATTTAACGATAGACCATGAAATGATCGTCCCTGCTTAATTCGCAATCCTAACGATGCTATTTTTGCATCACCAATGGCTTGCTGAACATAAACACCAGGCGCATCTTGTTTAGGAGCACTTTCAATATCATAGTCTTTTAAGGTGGCAACGATGGCATTTTCGATAGAGGTTACCAGTTCTCTTGGGCCCCAACTTTTGCGTTTGATATCAATCATTAGGTAAATTACCAATTGTCCTGGGCCGTGGTAGGTTACTTGCCCACCTCGGTCACTTTGAACAACTGGGATATCTCCTGCAAAAAGAACGTGTTCAGGTTTACCAGCTTGGCCTTGTGTAAAAACTCGATTGTGCTGTAACAGCCATATTTCATCAGGAGTATCTTCACTTCGGTTTTGGGTAAAGTGAAGCATTTTTTCGTGGGTTTGATGGTAATCCAGTAAGCCTTGATCATAAAAATCACGAACAATCAGTGTCGAAAGGTCATGATCTATTTTGCGTTCAGGGCTTAATTCTGAATCTGTCATCACATTACCATTTTTACACATTCAAGCGATGTTAATTCTATGTGCAGTGCTTCTAGCTGATCTGGCCCAGTGGCTGTGATGTAAAGCGTGATAGAGCGAAAAGTGCCTTTTGCACTGTCTTTACCACGAACTTTACTAACATCTAGGCTAGGATCATGTCTGCGTAATACTTCGATTACGATGGTGTCATAGCCTGCGATGCACTGGCCAACTACTTTAATAGGGTAGTTGGCACAAGGAAACTCAATTTTCGGTGCATCTTTTGGTGCTTTTGTACCCTTAGGGAGGGTACTCTTGATTGGCATTTTCATAATTTTCTCTGACTTGTAGCCATCACGTATTTAATACGCGATGCTATTTTAACCTTCGCCACCCACTAACTTAATAAAGAATAGCTTAATTCCATCCCAAAAGCGGCTAAAGAACCCAGCTTCTGTCACGTTGCTTAAAGCTACCAATGGACGCTCCGCAAGAACTTTGTCACCTAAGCGAATCGTTAAGCTACCTTGGCTTTCACCAGTGGATAGTGGCGCTTCAATAAACTCATTGGTTAGTGTTTCTACTTCCAACTGTTCTTTAGCTCCACGCGCTACGGTTATATATAGGTCTTCGGCAATACCAACATCAAATGCAGTTTCTTCACCGTACCAAACCGGTAAGGTTTTAATGCTATCACCTGCTTGATATAAACGATGAGTTTCAAAATAACGGAAACCGTAGGTTAATAGCTTTTGGGTTTCTGTAGCTCGTGCATTTTCACTATTGGTGCCCATTACAACAGCAATTAAGCGCATGTTGTTACGTTCAGCAGAAGCCGTTAAACAATATCCTGCTTCATCAGTATGGCCCGTTTTTAATCCATCAACACTTGGGTCACGCCACAACAGCTTGTTACGGTTTGGCTGACGAATCTTATTAAATTCGAAATATTTTTCTTTATATAATGCGTAATATTCTGGGTGATCAGTAACAATGGCTTTAGCTAATATTGCCATGTCACGGGCACTTGAGAAGTGTCCTTTTGCTGGCCAACCTGTTGCATTTTGAAATAGGGTATTAACCATGCCCATACGTTGAGCGTGTTGATTCATTAAATCTACAAACGCGTCTTCTGACCCAGCAACATATTCTGATACGGCGATACTCGCGTCATTACCCGACTGAATAATTACACCTTTAATTAAGTCGATCAGTGCAACATCACGCCCTTCACGGATGAACATTTTAGAGCCACCCATTTTCCAAGCTTTTACACTGACAGGAACCTGATCTTGCTCACTTAAGTTTCCGAGGGCTAATTCATGAGTCGCTAAGTAGCTGGTCATCATCTTAGTCATGCTGGCCGGAGGCAATTGCTTGTCGGCATTTTTTTGCACTAAAATTTCACCACTCGCCGCATCCATAAGAACATAGGCTGAAGCGTTTAAAACCGGAGGTTTTGGAATGATTACGGATTCGGCATGTACGGAGGTAATAGCACAACTTAGGCTAATTATGGCTGCGCAGCTAGCGGTAAATATTTGGCGAATGTTCATAATTTATGATTTTATATTACGTCGGTGAATAAAAATTTGATGGCGCTATTGTAACAGTTCAATCGCCATTGTGCTAAATGTGATCAGCTCAGTTAAGCAGTAGTTATCATTACGTTTATAACTGATGCTCTGCTAACACAAGTGGGTCAGGCAATTGGTGATATTGTAATATCTCCACAACTTTTTCAGTTGCCTGCCCTACAGGTATGGGGCCGATTCGTACTTTATGCAAGCTTCGTGTTTCTTCACTGACAATTATAACTGGCCATTGTTGCATCTCTTGCAGCTTTTTCTGCAGGGCTTTCGCTGATTGTTCATTACTTAGTGCGCTAACCTGCAACCAGTTTTCAGGGCCCTTCATCGGCGAAGAAACGACTTCAATACTAACTTCTGCAACACCTGTTTTGTTAATACCTAACTTCACGGCGGCGGCATACGATAAATCGATAATTCGCCCCTCATGAAATGGACCACGGTCATTAACCCGTACGATTAATGATTCTTGAGTGTCTTTGCGCGTGACTCTAACATAACTAGGTAGCGGCAAGGTTTTGTGCGCTGCTGTCATTTGATAAACGTCGTAGATTTCACCATTTGAAGTGGCATGGCCATGAAATTTCATGCCGTACCAAGAGGCATAGCCTTCTTGCTTAAAGCCTGCGCTTTGGTCCATTACATAATATTCTTTGCCAAATACGGTGTATTTTTCGGGATTCCCCATCGCACTTAGCGGTTCTGGTTTTACAACAGCGTCTTTTAGTGTCGAAGGATCAAGAATAGGATTCGGAAAGAAATCTTGAGAGTGCTTATAACGGCTGCTGGTACAACCCGTTAAATTCACACTCGCAATAACAAAAAGGCTGATCAAGATGATCAGCCTATGGTGACTAAAAATACTCATAATACGTAAACTATTTTAATGCTTGGCTTAACTGGTAAACCGCCATGGCATACAAGCGGCTATGGTTATAGCGAGTAATTACGTAAAAGTTATGATTACCTAGCCAAAATTCAGCGCCATGCTCACCCATTAATTTAATTAATGTTGCACTGGCATCGTCTGCAACAGGTTTCGTTGGAGTTACCCCTAACGCCTTTAATTCGCTAACGTTCCATTTCGGTTTTAGACGATCGTTTACTGCATCTTGGTAATCATTGCCTTTTACTCGTACACGCTGGGTAACGTCTTGACCTTCTTTCCAGCCGTGGCGTTTGAAGTAATTGGCAACGCTGCCAATCGCATCAGCCTTGTTGGCCCATAAATCTTTTTTGTTATCGCCGTCGTAATCAATCGCATAAGCGCGATAGCTGCTTGGAATAAACTGACCATAACCCATAGCACCGGCATAAGAGCCTTTAAGGTCGCCAGGATTAACACCTTGTTCTTGGCTTAACACAAAAAATTCTTTCAGTTCGCGCCAAAACAAAGAACGTTTCGGGTAATCGAACGCTAGAGTCGATAAAGAATCTAAAACTCGATAATTACCTTGGCGTTTACCATAAAAAGTTTCTACACCAATAATGGCACTGATGACTTCCTTTGGTACCCCAAATTCTTTTTCAGCTTTCTCTAATAAAGCGGCATTATCTTTTAGAAATTGCTTACCTTGGCTAATGCGTTTTTTAGTTAAGAATATTTTCTGGTAACGAGCCCAAGTCATAGTTTTTTCAGCAGGACGTGCAATCGCTTCTAAAACAGACTCTAAACGCTTCGCGTCTTTTAACCATGCTGCTGTTTGCTTCGCAGGAATGCTATGTTCTGTTTCTAGCTCTTTGGCAAATTCATTAAATCTTGCGTGCTGGTCGTAACCGGCATTAGCGATACTCGTGCCTATTAATACTGTGCATGTCGCCGCCAGTAGTGCAATTTTCTTCACAATAGTTTCCCTAATCTTTATGTCACTTGATAACAATGATTTTCAAATGTTGTCCGATAAAACTTATTAGTACTATACATACATACTGTACGATAAATATGACTTATCTTTTCATTTTACTTTTCTTTTCACAATTCATTTATTTGGTTATTTAATGCTCTATTTCACATCGTGAGTATACATCGACATCATAACGCCAAATCCAGCCAGTAAACTCACAACAGAAGTTCCGCCCCAGCTCACTAAAGGTAAAGGAACACCAACGACTGGCAACAATCCGCTCACCATACCAATATTCACGAATACATAAATAAAGAAGGTTGTGATTAAACTGCCTGATAATAATCGACCAAATAATGAGGTGCATCTTGCCGCCATATACANGCCNCGTNNGATTATTAAAAAGTACAAGGTTAATAATAACAATACGCCAATCAGCCCTAATTCTTCTGCCAATACGGCAATAATAAAATCGGTATGGCTTTCTGGTAGAAACTCTAATTGCGATTGAGTTCCCTGCATCCAGCCTTTTCCTTCAATACCACCTGAACCAATAGCTGTTTTCGATTGAATAATATTCCAACCTGAGCCCAGAGGGTCGCTTTCTGGATTTAAGAATGTGAGTACCCGCTGCTTCTGATAGGCATGCATCACGAAGAACCACATTAGCGGGGCGGATGCAGCAACAATGCTAATCATTGAAAAGATTAACCACCAAGGCATACCGGAAAAGAATAAAACCAAAATACCGGATGCTGCAATCAAGATTGAGGTGCCAAGATCAGGCTGCTTTAAAATAAGTACCAAGGGAATCGCAATGAGTAACATGGCTTTGCCAAGTGTTATCAATTTTGGCGGTGTGCTTTTAGTCGACATGTACCATGCGATTAATAGTGGTAATGCAAGCTTCATTAGTTCCGAAGGTTGAAAACGCGGCAGTCCTGGAAGTGCTAACCAACGCTGAGCCCCCTTCCCCGAAACACCCAATACAAGCACGCCGATTAATGCAATAACTCCGGCCAAATACGCCCATGGGGCAAGTACTCTATAAAGTCTGGGAGGAATTTGCGCAGCGATTAGTAATACCGTGAAGCCAATTAGGTAATGTATGGCTTGCTTTTGAACCATAGCACCGCCTTGTCCACTGGCGCTGTATAGTATTAATAGACCGCTGCCACACAGTAAGGCGAGTAATAGAAATAATGTTAAGTCGATATGAAAACGAGCAAATAATAATTTACTGCGCGCAAAGCCACTTTGGTGCTGGCCGCCTGTCATTTGATGACTAAAATCTGTGCCTGCCATTAACCTTGCGCCCCCTCTAAGTATTCTTGAATAACTTGTTTCGCAACTGGGCCTGCGGTGCGCCCCGCAGATTCACCGTTTTCTACGATAACGGCAATGGCAATTGTTGGGTTTTCAACGGGAGCAAAAGCAATAAATAATGCGTGATCGCGGTTTCTCTCGGCTATCGTTTCAGAGTCATACTCTTCGTTTTGAGCGATACTCACAACTTGTGAGGTTCCGGTTTTACCAGCCATTCTAAAATTAAGGTTGTAACGCAGCGCTCGCCCTGTTCCACGCGAACCTACGATAACATCTTCCATTGCCTTGAACATTTTATCCCAGTCTTCTGGGTCCTTTAATTCAATGTCATCAAGCTTCTTCATGTTTTCGACTTCACTTACACCACCTATGGTCTCCATTAATCGTGGTGTGTGCCATTTTCCTTTTGCCGCTAACATGGCTGTTGCTGTGGCCAATTGCATGGGTGTAGCAAGCATGAAACCTTGGCCAATTCCTAAGTTTAAAGTATCACCTGCATACCATGAACGACGACGCTTATTTTTTTTCCATTCACGATCAGGCAGTAATCCAGGCAAAGCGTTCGGTACATCTAGAGCCATATTACGACCAAAGCCAAACTGCGCTAAAAAAGGAGATATTTTATCAACGGTGGTTTTGAATGCGCCGTCATAAAAATAGGTATCGCACGATTCCATCATCGCATCGTGAAGATTCACATGACCATGCCCTGTTCGCTTCCAGTCACGATACAAGCGTTCGTCATTTTCTAATTGATACCAGCCGTTATCTTCAACTTTATCTTCCCAAGTTACTGCTCCGGCATCTAAGAAAGATAAACCCAAAAATGGTTTTAACGTTGAGGCAGGAGGATACTGACCACGAATCGCCCGATTGAATAACGGTAAATCAGGATCATTACGTAAACCAGAATATTCAGTATGCGAGATGCCGGTAACAAATGAATTGGGGTCGTAGCTAGGGTTACTGTATTGAGTAAGAATTCCACCTGTCGCCACATCGATCGCAACAACGGCGCCACGATAACCTTTCATTGCTTCGGCCGCGGCATTTTGTAATCGCTGATCAAGGTGCAGTACTAGATCTTTACCAGGAATTGGGTCTTCTTGTTCTATTACTCTTAATATTCGGCCTCGAGCATTGGTTTCTACTTTTTGATAGCCGACTTGACCGTGAAGCTCTGTTTCATAGCGGCGCTCGATACCTAACTTACCGACGTGCTTAGTGGCACTGTATTGCTTTTTGTCTAGGCGTTCTTCTTCTCTTTCATTAATACGCCCGACATAACCAAGCGCATGCACCGACGTTTCACCTTCTGGGTAATGACGCACTAAACGTGCTTCTACATCAATTCCAGGTAGGTAATAACGGTTCACCATTATCTGTGCAATTTCTTTTTCGTCCAGCTTGTGTTTTACCACGACAGGCTGATATGGACGACGGCTGTATTTCAAGCGTTTACGAAACTGCTCTTCATCTCGCTCGCTAATATCGATTAGATTTTTTAAATAATCTAGAGTCTCATCGATATCGTTAACCCGTTCTTTTATGAGCGTTAAGCTATAGCTTGGGATATTTTCGGCCAATAAGATGCCATTGCGATCGTAGATTAATCCACGGTTAGGCGCGACTGGGCGAAGCTGAATTCGATTGTTTTCAGAAAGGTCTTGGTATTTGTCATGCAAGACAACTTGCAGGTAGGCCATGCGACCTGCCAATAGAGAGAGTAATGCGAAGATAAAAACCGCCATGAAGATAGCACGACTGCGAAACAGTTTTTGTTCCGCCATTCTATCCCTGAACGAATTACCCCACATGGAATGACTCTCGCTTATTTATGGTATGGATGATTTTGCAGTATCGTCCAAGCACGATAAACCTGCTCTGCCATTACAATACGGACGAGAGGATGTGGCAAGGTTAAATTTGATAATGACCAACGTTGGTTTGCTCGAGCCATCACTTCATCGCTCATACCGTCGGGACCACCTATTAATAAACAGATGTCTTTGCCATCCATTCGCCAGTTCGCAAGTTGCTCACTTAGCTGTTCAGTGCTCCAAGGCTTACCTTTTACATCTAAAGCAACCACCCACTCTTGTGGTTTGATTGCTTTAAGCAGCATTTCACCTTCTTGCTGTTTTACTTTAGCAACCGAGGTACTTTTACCTCGATGACCACTGGCAAGTTCTACCAGTTCTAAACTGCAATCAGCAGGTAGACGTTTAGCATATTCTTTATAGCCTTGCTCTACCCACGATGGCATTTTTTGGCCGACTGCTAATAAACGCAATTTCATAATTTATTGTCTATTAATCTTCTGCGTTTTGTTCTTCGCTAGGCTCGCCCCAAAGGCGCTCTAGGTCGTAGAAGGTACGTGCTTGTTCCGTCATTACGTGAACAATTACATCACCTAGATCTAACAACATCCAATCAGACGAGTCACGACCTTCTGCACCCAATGGTTTCAAGCCTTTGGCTTTTGCTTCCATTGAGGCGTTATCACATACCGCTTGTGCGTGCTTTTTAGACGTACCAGTCGCTAAGATCATGTAATCAGTTACCGAAGTACGACCTTTTACATCAATTACTGTGATGTCTTTTGCCTTTAGGTCTTCTAGGGCGTTGATAACTAATTGTTTAATTTCTTCAGTTTGCATTGAGTCTTCGCTATGGCTTTCAGTCAAGTTTATAAAGTTGGTATTCTGCAATGTAGTTTAAAACCACATCTGGGGTTAATAGTTGTGCCCCGTTACCTTGCGCTAATAAACAGCGCAAATAGGTTGCAGATACATCTAATAAGCGCCAATTTAGGCGTATTAGCTTTCCGTTTGTGCATTCTAGCAAATTATCCAGCTCTGTGGCGTGTTGTTTCAGCCATTGGCCTTGTAATGTATCGACTGAGAACTGATTTTCATGACCTCGGTTGATGATTACTAGATTTGCGAGTGGTAAAAATTCATTTATTCGATGCCAGCTGTGGATAGATTCCCAGGCGTCATCGCCAATCACCCAGCTAAGCGCTGTGTTCTCGGGCAGTGTGTGTCTTAGTTGTTCGAGCGTTGCTACGCTGTAACTTGGCTGTTCACGCTTCAGCTCAATATCATCCGCAACAATCCCCGTCATACCTTGCTGAGCAAGGTTTTCACAGGCAAGTTGTACCATGCTTAAGCGGTGCTCAGCACTGGCTTTGGGCTGCGGACGATGTGGAGGAACGCTATTGGGTATTAGNCGAACTTCATCAAAGCCCGCTAAACGCAATTCAACAGCCATTCGTAAATGNCCGATATGAATTGGATCAAAGGTTCCGCCTAATAACGCGATGTGTTTGTTCATATTTTTATAAGTAGAAGTTAAATACAATTAAGAGTTAGATTCATAATTAAGTGTTTGTGTAGCAAATATGAGAGGCATGGATGCCGAACCTAAGGCTACAAGGAGGTATTTACGCCGTTTTGCGGAATAAATACCTAATCATGAATCGATTTATAAACCCCAAATATCGAACTATCTATTTGCGAATTTCGCCGTCACCCAGTACTACATACTTTTGTGACGTTAAACCATCAAGACCTACTGGACCACGTGCGTGAATTTTATCGGTTGAGATACCAATTTCAGCACCTAAACCATATTCAAAACCATCAGCAAAACGCGTTGAAGCGTTGATCATCACAGAACTTGAATCAACCTCTACTAAGAAACGACGCGACTTAGTATAATTTTCGCTCACAATAGTATCAGTATGTTGTGAACTATGAGCATTAATATGGTCAATCGCTTCATCTAAGTTAGCTACAATTTTGATCGATAAAATAGGCGCTAAATATTCGGTATCCCAATCTTCTTCTGTCGCTGCAATCGCAACAGGTAAGATGGCCATTGTGTTTTCACAGCCGCGCAGCTCAACACCAATTGATGTATAAGCAGACGCTAAGTCCGGCAAAATTCTTTCGGCAATATTCTCATGAACCAATAAGGTTTCCATGGTGTTACAAGTGCCATAACGATGAGTCTTTGAGTTGATAGCGATATTTGTCGCTTTTGCCAAGTCCGCTTCTTCATCGATATAAACGTGACAAATACCATCAAGATGTTTAATAACCGTTACTTTCGCATCACGACTGATACGCTCGATTAAGCCTTTGCCACCTCGAGGGACGATAACATCAACGTATTCTGGCATGGTGATCAATTCGCCAACGGCTGCACGGTCAGTTGTTTCAATTACCTGTACCGCTTCTGCTGGTAAACCTGCTTCTTCTAAGCCTTTAGAAATACATAAAGCTAACGCTTGGTTAGAATCAATGGCTTCTGAACCACCACGTAAGATAGTCGCATTTCCTGATTTTAAGCATAAACTAGCCGCTTCAATCGTCACGTTTGGACGCGATTCATAAATAATGCCGATAACCCCAAGCGGCACGCGCATTTTACCCACCTGAATACCACTTGGGCGGTAATTCAAATCAGTAATCCCACCAACTGGATCAGCCAAGCCGGCAACCTGCTTTAGGCCTTCTAGCATGGTATCAATGCGACCGTCGGTCAGTTCAAGGCGGTCAAGCAACGCAGCATCTAAGCCATTTTCTTCACCACGAGCCATGTCTTTTGCATTAGCTTCTTTAAGCGCTTCGCGGCTAGCTTCAATTTGTTCAGCAATATTCAATAATGCTTGATTCTTAATCCCTGTGGTCGCACGAGCCATCGCTCGAGACGCTTGGCGCGCTTGCTGACCTAAGGTTTGCATATATTGTTGGATTTCCATCATATGTCTCTTTGTATTTGGACTGCTTTTATTAAATTTTCATTGCCTTCAGTATACAGTGAAGGAAAGGTTTGTTCATCCACTCTATTTCGATCTACACTTAAGGGAATTTATTCCCACAAGTTGTTTATTGTCGTTTATGGAAAAACCAGCCCTTCAGCAAATAATTCTAGTACAAGTAAAAGTTGCTTACTGCCTATTAACGGCTTTTGCTTTATCCATTATTGCAGTAATCGATTATTCAAATGAATTGAATCACTTTGCTATAGTGGGCGTTATTTTTAGCGTCTGCCTTGTTGCGTATGCTATTTATTTGCTTATGCGCCGTAAGAAAAGAACAGCACCNTATATTGAATGGACTCTNGCCATTGCTTTAGGGATTTTCACTATTTTTGGCATAAGTGAAGACACNTATGCAGTGCAGTGGATTTATTTCTTCCCTATTTATATCTTCTTCCTGTTTCCATTTAATGTCGCAAATTATATTACGCTAACCTATAGCGCTATTATTTTTTTGGTTGTATTGAACAACTTTGATAGCTACGTGCGCTTACAAGTATTATTCACCTACTCCGCTTGCTATGGGTTTTCTTTAGTTTATGCACTGGTGAACGAGCGTAGCAATATGATGCTTTCGAATCTTATTAATACAGACCCTCTAACTCAGGTATATAACGAACATCAATTTCATCATAATATGAGCAAGGAAATCACACGAGCAGATCGTCAGCGTACAAGTATGGTGCTCATTGCGATTCGTCTACCAATGACCTGGCAAACATTAAAAACTGAAGAATATGAAAACCGCATAGCTAATGCTGGACATCGCTTACAAAAAAACATCCGTGAGTACGATACCTGCTACCGTCTTAATAGCGATGACTTTGCAGTATTGCTACCCAACAGTTCTCGTGAAGACGGTGAAGAACTGTGTGAAAATTTGATGTCGCAAATCAGTAAAAGCCGCCATAAAGAACAAAACAAATTCTTGATTAAAATGGCCACTTATCGCCCCGAAGATGATAGTTATAGCTTGCTAAAACGCGCAATTGCTCAATTTGAGGAGTCTAACTAATGCCTCAACAGCAGTTAACATTAAGAATTCAAATTATTTCATTTACGATGGCCGCNTTGGCGATTTGCTTGCTGATGATCGATCAATATCACCAAGGTCTTTATCCCCTTGTGTTATCAAATGCTATTGGCGTTCCTGCGTTCTTATTCAGCGCAGCCTATCTTTATATTAATCGAGACCGCACTCCATCACTTTGGGTTCACCATACATTAATGGTTTTATTGGCGTTGTTAGCCCTGTATCAATTAAGTACTTACCCAGAGCTAATGGCACATTATTTATATGCATTGCCATTATTTAGTTTCTTTTGTTTACCTATTTTGAATGCGATGATTATCAACATTACTGTTGCCGTAATAATGATAGTAATACTTTGGAGCGTACTAGGCTGGCAAGGTGGTTTACGCTCTGGCATTGATTATTCATTATTTGTGGGATCGGCGTTTTGCTATGCCTATTNAACTCAGGTTAAGCAAAAGTCTTTGCGCCTATTGGCACTAACGGATCAGGTGAGTGGTGCGTACAATAAACGCCACTTTTATCACACACTTGATCGAGAAATAAGCCGCAGTGAAAACTCTCAAGATCCGATTAGCTTAATTGCATTAACAATTGATGATTACCATCAAATGATAGACATTCATGGTCGNCGCTCGATTAGTCAATTCTTGCTTCAGTTTACCGACCGCTCACGTTCTATTATTCGAGCTGGGGATGAAATCTTTCGATTGGAAGAAGATTTATTTATTCTTTTGTTGCCGCACTGCCCTAACGATGGTGCGATTGTGTTAATGGAACGCATTAAACGTAACCTTCAACAGCAACAATGGGATCCCATTGCCGAGTTAAGCTTATCCACCAGCGCAGCAACTTGGACAACCGGTGAAACCGCNCAAGAGCTGCAAAAACGTTTATTACAAAGTCTAACCAAACAACAAAGAACAACACTGCAATTAGCAGCGTTTACTGAGTAACTATAACTAAACGTCAGCCACGACCAAGCGTACTAAGCTTTGGCGTGAGCTGGTTGGCATGTCGAGCTGGTCGTAATAATCTTCTGGAGCGGTGACATTTACACGAGTAAAACCATCCTCTAAAAATCCTTGTTGCATCGACTCATTCGAGTNGTAATGCAGTGGNTAATCCCCTTGAGTGAAAAAACCAACGACTTTCTGAGCGACTTTTACATACTTGTAAGATGGATGNTGCTCTAATTTGGGGTATACCTCAGTAATATAACGCGCCTGCGGAAATCCCTTCATCACCTTAGCCATTCGAGACCANACNGTACGAATTGTTTCTAGATCAAAATAATTAACTAGGCCTTCGGTAATAATTAACGTTTTCTTAGACTGATCCAAGCTGCCTAATAGCGCTTCTATTGACTGTACACCGGCCTTATCTAGGATATTGCACGGTTGAGTGATGTGGCCTTCCATACGACCTAAATTATCTAATAATTCAGCTTTACGCGCCGACATTCCGGGTAAATCGCCCTCAACATAATGAACATTGGGATGAGTTTTCTTAATTAGGTAACCACGAGAAGATAAGCCAGCCGCAAGCTCAACAATTTGCTCATAACCTTCAGAAATTGCCTGCTCAACCAAATGATCTAATACAAAGTGACGCTGCAATAAAAACGTATCAATACTAGCGCCCACCATTGCCTGCATAAATACATTCATTGGTTTTAATGCCCAATAAGCAGTGCGTCCCATTGGTGTGACAAATTGTTTATGGGAAAGGCCATTTTTATACCAAATATAACCCGTGTAATGAGCACTAATACTGATACGTGAAGTATCTGTCGCGGGGGTGAGTTCGCTAATATTTTCCATGTGTAGATCGACCTTTTGCACTCTGGGTTCTTGCGAGCACTTTTTGTTATTATTATGATTCTCTGAGTATATCCTGCTTCCGAACTTGAAAACAAACCTTAAACGACAGGCAATAAAAAAGCGCGTCATCTCTCGATGCGCGCCCACCAGGGTGCAGTGTTCTTCCTTAAAATTAACTATAGACTGCTTTCATCCTTTCACAGAACAATCGTTATATTATTCTGTNCTAGCTTGCCCTCTACTTATTTCACTCTGTTGGCGGTTGCCTGCTTTGTCTAATAACATTAGGGTTAATTTGCCCAGAACATCAGCGTCTACAGTNATTTTGAAATGACTCATNTATAAAAACTGNCCTTGCCACTGCTTTCCAGATTCGTCCTGTAGCCAAATTTTATCAACTCCCATTCCATCATCAAATGCCATACCGACCAAGGTGTGCTCATTCTTCCAACTTATTTTATCAAACTCAGGTTTTAGCTTGTCAGGGAAACTTCTGTTATCAGACGGATTAGTACTTTCAACAACTTCATAACGGTTATTAAAGCCATCGCCATCACGATCTTTATCACTATTNTCCCCAATGCCATCTCCATCTAAATCAGACCANTCTGCTTTATCATNTGGAAATACATCACGATTATTCGCTACANTATCACCATCACGATCATCATCGAGTTCATCAGGGATTTGATCTCCATCCATGTCTCTAGGCGTTGAACTAGAATCATTAGGGTCTGTGTTAAGCGCGATCTCATATTCGTTACTAATTCGGTCGCCATCTCGGTCTAAATCTGCATTATCGCCTGNACCATCAGCATCCATGTCTGCCCATTCTTNAGGGTCATCAGGAAATTNATCATCGGTATTAGCAACGTTATCNCCATCNCGATCANTATCCAGCACATCTGGAATAGTATCTTTATCCGCATCACTTGGAGTTGAGCTGGCATCTAACGGGTTATAGCCCAGTTGAGTTTCGAATTGATTACTAATTTTATCGCCATCAATATCGAGATCGGTATTATCACCTAAACCATCATTGTCCATATCTGCCCATTCGGATTTATTATCCGGAAAAGCATCCTGTGTATTTAAGTGTTGGTCACCNTCGCGGTCGCGGTCTAAGCTATCTGGAATTCCGTCCCCATCAAGATCAGCAGGAACGTCTTTAGGGTCAAGATCATTGGTTCCGATTATCTGTTCATATTCATTAGAGACGCCATCACCATCACGATCAAGGTCACTATTATCACCCTGCCCATCAGCATCACTATCAAGCCACTCATTTTTATCTAATGGATAAACATCTAAGCCATTGGCAATAAAGTCACCATCGATATCAGTATCAAGTGCATCAGGAATCCCATCATTATCTAGATCGTCTGGGACACTGGTTGAAAGATTTGGATCAAAGCCTAGTCGCAATTCATAGTCATTGTTGATTCCATCTCCGTCGCGATCGCCATCGGCGTTATCACCAATGCCGTCACCATCAAGATCACTCCACTCTTTATTATCGTGAGGGAAAACATCAACGCTATTTAAATGGCCATCACCGTCTATATCTTCATCACTGATATCTGAAATACCGTCTTTGTCGATATCGGTAGGGTAACTAAGAGGATCTCGGTCATCGGTCTTGGCGAGTATTTCTTCGCTATTAGAAAAGTCATCACCATCACGATCNGCATCAGCGTTATCACCAATACCGTCGCCATCGAGATCTCCCCATTCATTGCTATCATCTGGGAATAAATCAAATTGGTTAGCATATCCATCACCATCACGGTCGGTATCAAATGCATCTGGCATTGAGTCGCCATCTCTATCTTCTGGCAAGCTGCTGGCATCTCGCGGGTCAGTACCTAGGTGTAATTCAAATACATTAGGCACGCCATCGCCATCAGCATCCTGATCTTGATTATCAGGAACGCCATCTTTATCAAGATCAGCCCAATCTTTTGCATCATCAGGGTATAAATCTTCACTATCAGTAACACCGTCCCCATCACGGTCTCCATCGCTCTTATCTGGTATGCCATCGCCATCCAAGTCTAATGGGAAGCTACTACGATCACGGGGGTCAAAACCGAGTTTTTCTTCCCACTGATTACTAATATTGTCACCGTCCCAATCTAGATCGGTGTTGTCGCCAATACCATCCTTATCAAGGTCGCTCCACTCTGATGCTAATAACGGAAAGTCATCGTTGTTATTTTCATAACCGTCATTATCCATATCGCTATCAAGCACATCAGGGATACCATCATAATCAAGATCGCTCGGGGTATCATTGCTGTTATTAGCTTCATATCCGAGCTGCTGCTCAAATTTATTACTGATTAAATCGCCATCAATATCGTCATCTCGACTGTCTGCTACCCCATCACCGTCAGTATCTCGGCTAGCAGTTGCATCTCGAGGGAAGTCATCATTTTTATCAGCAACACCATCACCATCTTGGTCCGAATCAATGGCATCGGGNATACCATCATCATCTAAATCAAATTGGTCTGGTACATCAGGATCAGTACCGCTGGCCTTTTCCATGAAATTAGAAAGGCCATCGCCATCACGGTCTGTATCGACATGATCGGCAATGCCGTCTTGATCCATATCGGCAATATCAGCAATAGCTATTTGACTACTGCCTAATGCAACGATAAAGGCGCTGCCCAATAAAATAAGATGTGGTGATTTCATCATAAGTACTTCAAGTTTGGTGCTGCTTAATTGATCTAATATGCGTGGTTATTACAACCAGATTATTTCATCTGTTTATTGTCGCACTTAATAATTCGGCCTTTTTTATCGACCAGAATACCAGACGCTGTTGGCGTTTTATCAGATCTCATTAATAAACTACCACCTGAACAAAAAGCTGTTTTCCCAGAAGGTTTAGACGATGTTTTGACATCATACCCCGGCTTCAAAGTTAGTAATTTAAAGTCTTCGATCATGGCCGAATCTGCTTCTTTCGAGTGACGCAAATAGCCGTTATATTCCAACGCAACAACCGAGATAATAATGCCCGCGACTAAGCCCATAATCATGTGCTTAACTTTATCGCCGTCTTTAGATACGCGTTTTTCTACAATGGTCATACAACTTCCACAATGTGTTAATTTAAAAAATGGTTAAGAAAATCAATTAAAGCGTTACTCACCCCAGCGAGGCAACAATTCATGCTCAATGTTTAATTGATTAAGAATTCGTGCAACCACAAAATCGACAAGATCTTCTATTTTTTCTGGCTGACGATAAAACCCAGGACTGGCCGGTAAAATAACCGCNCCCATCTGACTTAGGGTTAACATGTTCTGTAAGTGCAAAGTAGAAAACGGTGTTTCTCTTGGCACTAAAATTAATTGGCGGCGCTCTTTTAAAGCAACATCGGCTGCGCGCTCAATTAGATTATTACTTGCCCCAGTAGCCACTGCGGATAACGTTCCTGTGCTGCAAGGACAAATCACCATTGCACCATTACGACCTGAACCTGATGCCCAAGGGGACATCCAATCTTCACGCCCATACACTTTTAATTGGTCTTCATTGACGTTGAAATGCTCGCGTAGATATTCAGCTTGTCCACGAACNTGACCTGGAATTTTATATTCTGTTTCGGTCGCCATCACTAATTGCGCCGCTTTCGAAATAATTACCGATACCGTGCAGCCACTGGTAAGCAAAACTTCGATTAAACGCATTGCATACGGAGAACCTGATGCGCCTGTAATTGCTACACAGATATTTGAGTTATTCATGATCCTGACCCTTATTTGTCTGTTAGCTTCGCTAACAAAGAACGGTGTAAACCCGAGAAACTACCGTTCGACATAATGACTAAATCGTCACCGGCATGTATATCATTTAATAATCGGGATTCAAGATCTTCTACGGAATAACAAACCGTTTGGTTTTTCATATTAGAAACAGCGTCAGTTAAAGACCACGATAAACCTTCTGGCTCTAACCAATACGTTGCATCGGCATCTTCTACACTCGCAGCGAGTTTGGCTTTGTGCTCGCCCAGTTTCATCGTATTTGAGCGAGGTTCTAATACCGCGATTAAGCGACCATTGCGCTTATTCACTTGTTGATTGGCTTTCGCTCCAGACAACGTCAATTTGATCGCTGTTGGGTGATGTGCAAAATCNTCAAAGATACGAATATCATTAATTTCACCCACCAGTTCCATGCGGCGTTTTACCGATTGAAACTCTGCTAAAGCTTCTGCGGCTGTTTTAGGTTCGATACCGACATGACGCGCGGCAATAATTGCTGCCAAAGCGTTATACATATTGTGTTCGCCGTTTAACGCCCACGTAACTTCACAAGCAAATTCACCGTCCTGATACACGGTAAACTGACTAAAGTCGGCTAATATTGCTTCAACTGACCAGCCTTCANACTTATCACTGCGAGCTTGAACCTTATCACTATGAATATGCGCTTGCTCACTCCAGCAGCCTTGAGCAATTACGCGCTGCATCGCTTCATTTTCACTTGGGAAAATGACCTTTCCCGTCGAAGGAACTGTTCTTACAAGATGATGGAACTGACGCTCAATTGCAGCGAGATCATCAAAAATATCTGCATGATCAAATTCGAGATTGTTCATAATCAGGGTTCGAGGATGGTAATGAACAAACTTAGAACGTTTATCAAAGAAGGCCGTATCGTATTCGTCGGCTTCGATAATAAAGAAGTTAGAGTCAGTAAGGCGGGCTGACGTCGAGAAGTTTTCAGGTACACCACCAATCAAATAACTNGGATTCATNCCACCGAATTCTAATAACCAAGCCAGCATGCTGGAGGTTGTCGTTTTGCCGTGAGTACCCGCAACGGCCATGACCCACTTNTCTGCAAGTAAGTACTTACCCATCCAATCAGGCCCAGAAATATAAGGAATTCCTCGATCTAATACATATTCAACAGCAGGATTTCCTCGACTCATGGCATTGCCAATAATCACGTAATCAGGCGCTGGATCTAGCTGAGCAGGATCAAAACCCGCAATAATTTCAATCCCCGCCTGTTCGAGCTGATCGCTCATCGGAGGATAAATGCCTTGGTCTGAACCCGTTACTTTATGACCCTGAGCTTTCGCTAACTGAGCAAGACTNCCCATNAANGTGCCACAAATACCCAAAATATGAAGATGCATTCCAACTACCACAAAAATCGTATTGGGCTAGTGTACTTGCTCTTGCCTTTTGTCGCTAGTGAGACCGCTAGGGACGCTATGTAGAGCTTCNTTAATGCAGGTCTAAACTCGCATTNTGNATACTTTAGAATNATTANATGCGAAGTCTTTATTGCCTTATGTCACTGTTCAATCCTTAGGCATTCAAACTANCGCNAATTTCAGGTAAGATGCAGCATCTTTTTATACATTCACCCATTCATTNGCCTAATTANTTTCGAGAACTAGATATGCAATCTTTGCCTTCTTTCCTGCAAGCGCGTAATACTCCTAGCGATATTGCTGCCATTCTTAATGGTCTTATGACTTCTTGTGTAGATATTTCTAACAAACTACAGCAAGGTGCATTAGCAGGTGTTTTAGGTTCTGCTGGCGAAGAGAATATTCAAGGCGAGACACAGAAAAAGTTAGATGTTATCTCTAACGATGTCATCAAAGATCAGCTATCCAGTATGAGCATGGTTAAAGGCATGGCGAGTGAAGAAGAAGACTTCCCTGTTGCCTGTAATGAAGATGGCGAGTACCTAGTATTGTTCGATCCGTTAGATGGTTCTTCTAACATCGATGTAAACGTGACCGTTGGTACTATTTTCTCTGTATTAAAAACCACGAAAGATGTTGATGCAGCAAAACCAGATGCTTACTTACAAGCGGGTACTGAGCAAGTTGCTGCAGGTTACGTTCTTTATGGCCCTTCTACTTTATTGATGTTCACGACAGGTGAAGGCGTTCATGCATTCACCATGGACCCTAAAAACGGCGAGTTTTTATTGTTGCGTGAGAATGTTCAAATTCCTGCTCAAACTCAAGAGTTTGCGATCAACATGTCTAACCAGCGTTTTTGGTTACCAGAAATGCAAAACTACGTTGCCGATTTATTAAAAGGCGAAGAAGGCCCATTAGGTAAACGCTACAACATGCGCTGGGTTGCTGCGATGGTTGCTGAAGTTCACCGCATCCTTACTCGTGGCGGTATCTTTATGTACCCATACGATAACCGTGACCCATCTAAGCCGGGCAAATTGCGTTTGATGTATGAAGGAAACCCAATGAGCATGCTAATCGAGCAAGCCGGTGGTAAAGCCAGTACCGCTTTTGCTCCTATCATGGAAGTTACACCAACTGATATTCACCAGCGCGTTTCTGTTGTTATGGGTTCTGCTGATGAAGTTGATACGGCAATGGCTTACCATAAAAAATAACGTTATATAACGTCATCATATAGACAAGAAAACTTTAACTAAGGTTGAATTTTCCTGTAACAAAAAAAGGAGCTTATTAGCTCCTTTTTTGTGCCTAATTTATATGTAATGAATTTCAATTCATGTTGTATATCAATGCAATTGAAGTGGCTTAATAATCCTGGACAGCTTAATGGGGTAAAATACCCTCAATAACCTAGGGTTTAAATAATGACATCTCGACGAGTTTTCACCAACGAATTTAAAATTGACGCCGCTAATCTAGTACTAAAACAAGGCTACAGCATCCAAGAAGCTGCGAAGGCAATGAGTGTTGGCCCAACAGCTATACGACGATGGGCTAAACAATTCGAAGCCGAAATGTCTGGTATTACACCTCAAGGTAAAGCCATCATTCCCGAACAAGTTCGAATTCAGGAGCTTGAAGCCCGCATTAAAAAGATCGAATGGGAAAATGATATCCTAAAAAAGGCTACCGCTCTGTGCATGCAGGACAGCATCAAACGATAGCGCTTATTGAGCAGCTAACGACAGAGCAAAACAGTATTGTTCGCTTGTGTGAATTATTTAAAGTAGCACGCAGTAGTTACCACTATCATTTAAAAAATCGTGGGAAAGTTAATCCTGAACGTGAAAATTTACGAGAGAAGGCTGTGCAAATTCATAAAGATAGCCGAGGCGCTGCGGGTGCAAGATCCATCGCTGGCCAACTTAATCAAACTGGAGAAAATATTGGTCGTCATAAAGCGGCGAGCCTCATGGCTGAAGCAGGTATTATCAGTAAGCAGCCGTCAAAACCTAAGTATAAAAAATCGGGTAATGAATCAACTATTGCGCCTAATCACCTTAAGCGAAACTTCAGTCCAGCGGCACCAAATGAAATCTGGTGTGGTGATGTAACATACATTTGGGCCGGTGATCAATGGCTCTACTTAGCAGCTGTCATGGATTTATACAGTAGGAAAATTGTTGGTTGGGCATGCTCGGATAGTCCTGATTCAGAATTAACAGCCCAGGCTCTTCAGGTTGCTTATGAAAGCCGTGGGCGACCAGAAGGAGTGATGTTTCATTCGGATCAAGGCTGTCACTATACTAGCCTCAAGTTTCGACAGAAGCTGTGGAAATTTCGAATAAAACAAAGCATGAGTCGCAGAGGTAATTGCTGGGATAATGCACCNATGGAACGATTTTTTAGAAGTTTNAAAACTGAATGGATGCCAAAGTNTGGCTACAGTAATTTTGAAGAAGCTGAAAATGATACGNTGAATTATATTTTGAAGCATTACAATATACGTCGCGGCCATAGTTATAATAATTACTTATCACCGACAGCGGCTGAAGCTGTAGGTTAACTAAAAAACCTATTGGGCTGTACAGAATTACTTGACCACTTCAGTTTCGTCAAAATCGATTAGAACTGAAAGAAAGAGAAATTTACGACCCAACACTACTGACATTAATGCGAAAAATCCGCTGCAAGAACAACGCTAAGGCCCCTGAATGTACTCGCGCAGACAAAGAATAATTCCGACAGCGCATATAGCATAAAGATGGGAAGCTTAGCTTCCTATCTTTATATAATTGATAAAAACAACTAGAAGTTCCCACCATGACTTTAAAAATTAACTCTGCTAATCCAGAGCAACCCAACGTTTCTGTTAAACGTTCTCACTATATGCCTGCTTTCTTAATTTTCTTATTGCTATCATTTGTCGTTGTTTTAGGCCTTGGCGACTCTATTCATTCGCGCCTACTCAATTTGGGTGAAAATTTATGGGAAGGTTACTATTTATTAGACCCTGATGCACAAGAACCCTCATGTAATGCAGATAAAAATATAGAATCATCTGTAAAAGTACTCATGGCGGAACAATTGGCTGATTCAGCCGATGATTTATTCGGTGATGATTTNTTTTCAAACGACAATGGTGCATCAGAACAAGATTTCAGAGACTCACTGACAAGTTCACTCGCCATGTGTCAAGCAGAGCACAAAAATTATCACCTTCAAAAATCTCGCATTACGCCTACGCTAGAAAATTTTAAGTCTGTTGAAACATCTGTTGCAAATTTCTTAATTACAAATATCGATATTAAAGAATTCGTACTTGTGATGATGCTGTTCATCTGCGCATTTATTGCGACAGTTCGTCATCATCACATTGCACTATGGGCAGCTACCAACGCTAATCAAAGACGAGTATCAACTCTGTTTCAGTTAATGGCAAACAGCTTAATTGCTATTTCTTTTTGGCATTACAGGGTGACCTTATCTGAAAACAGTGGCACAGATCACGCACTTAACATTCAAATGCTATTTCTTATTTCTTATTTGTTTTAGCGTATTAGCGATTACTAACCTTGTTCAACTATCGCAAAACTTCAATCGAATCGTCATTAGCGGCAGTGATCTATTATCCGTTCCNCTCTATGTTTTGATGTGTTTAATCTCTTCTGCTTATTTTATTTTAGTGGATGACCATATTTCAGGCATCGCTATTTATATTAATCAACTGACTAATCTTTCCAATATTTTCTTAAATATTGGTTTATATGTATTTATTGGAATGACATTAAAAGAAACCGCTATTCCTAAATTAATCTTTGATTTAGTCCGTCCTTTTCACCTGGCCCCACCACTTTTTGCCAGCTTAATTATCTTTGTTACCGCCTACCCAACAGCATTTACAGGTGCCTCTGGCATTTTTGTATTGGCGATTGGTGGATTACTTTATGAAGAACTTCGCGCGGCAGGCACCCGTCGTACGTTAGCGTTTGCCACCACAGCCATGTCAGGAAGCTTAGGGGTTGTGCTTAATCCGTGTTTGTTGATTGTTATTATCGCGGCTTTAAATAAAGAAGTAACGACCTCTGAGATGTACTCGTGGGGCTTCACTGTCTTTNTGCTGTCTGCAATTATATTCTCAGCAATTNTCTTGCTGACAAATCGACAGCCATGGATGCAGATGGAATCTTGGGATGAAAGTAAAAAACAAATTATTGCGACACTGAAAAAGCTAGCACCTTACGCTTTAATCGTTATTGCGGTTTTAGTTGGCTTTGATCTGTTATTAGACATCACCATGAATGAGTACTCAGCACCTCTGGTACTGCCAGTGATACTTTCCGTTATTTTGGCCTATGAACAGCTATGGTTAAAGAAGACCCATCGTACTATGCGCTTTTTAACAGTGAGTACTAAAGCTGCTGATGAAGCCAGCGTGCACATCGGCGCATTACTGTCGTTAATTGCGCTGTCTATTTGTTTAGGGGGAGTATTAGAACGTTCTGATGTGATGATGCATTTCTTTGGTGATGAACTCATGAATCCTTGGATTACAATGACTATTTGTATCCTACTTCTCACCTTTATTGGAATGTTCATGGATCCATTTGGTGCTGTTATCTTAGTTTCTGCAACCTTTGCATCTCAAGCGATGGCATCCGGCATTGAGCCATTACACTTCTGGATGGTCTCTTTGGTCGCTTTCGAATTAGGGTATTTAAGTCCACCTGTCGCACTTAATCATCTATTAGCGCGACAAGTGATCGGTGAAAAAGAGTTACAAATAGCCAACAAAGGCAATGAAGGTAAATCATTATTCCGTCGCTATGAACGGATATTACTGCCATTAATTACCATGTTAATAACATTAGTAATCGTCGGATTTGGACCCTTGTTTGTTTACCTATAAGCATTAAAGCTACTGTGCTGACTCGATCCAGTCATTGATCAGCGCAGCAGTACTGCTTTTACTCTNAATAGTAATAAGACTTACCCAGAATCATATCGGAGGCTTTTTCGGCAATCATAATGGTAGGGGCGTTAGTGTTACCCGCCACAATGTTGGGCATGATAGAGGCATCAACTACTCTCAANCCTTGCACACCATGCACNCGTANTTNNTCATCAACCACNGCCAAGACATCACTGCCCATTTTGCAGGTNCCNACCGGNTGGTANATNCTTTCNGCNCGNTGACGNATATCTTCNTTAATTTGCTCNTCTGTTTCTACCTGAATACCCGGGACGAGTTCTTTACGGCTGTAGNTTGAAAAGGATTNNGCATTNAGAATNTNTCGTCCAAGNTTGTAGCCATTNATNAGGTTNGTCCAATCTTCATCTTCNGTTAAATAGCCGGCCTCAATTTTGGGGTCATCAAGCGGATTAGCTGTTTGTAACGAAATAGCCCCTCTACTTTTGGGCGTCACATCACAAA
>PAOL01000036.1 GCA_002708475.1 Oleispira sp.
ATTAAATGGCGGACTGGACGAGACTCGAACTCGCGACCCCTGGCGTGACAGGCCAGTATTCTAACCAACTGAACTACCAGTCCAACTCAATTTTACGTTGCCTTAACATTTGCAGCCCAATTATTCTATCACGAAATAATTGGTGGGTGATGACGGGATCGAACCGCCGACATCCACCTTGTAAGGGTGGCGCTCTCCCAGCTGAGCTAATCACCCGCTCTTGTTTCAGCGAGGTGCATTCTACATTTATCCTAANGCATGTCAAACATTTATTTGAAAAAGTTTATCTTTTTCAGTAGCTTGCGTGAAAAACAGTGATTAAATCACTGCTTTTCTAAGCCAATTTGTTATTGATCTAATAATTTAGCGGCTTTCCTTGCTGCGCGCTTAACTTTTTTGTCTTCTCCAATCACTAATAAGCAAGGTGTGAGGACGAGTGTTAATATTGTTGCGAAGGTTAATCCGCCAGCTATAGAGGTGGATAATTGAGTCCACCACTGGGAAGAGGGGGCGCCACTGGTTACGTGATTATTGATTAAATCAATATTCCACTGGAATACCATAGGTAGCAAGCCGAGTACCGTAGTGATAGCCGTTAGCAATACTGGGCGTAAACGCTGTGCGCCGGTACGAAGAGCTGCATCGATGGCAGGAATCCCTTCCTTGATCAGTTGGTTGAAAGTATCGATCAAAACAATATTATTATTCACTACGATGCCTGCAAGAGCGATAACACCCATTCCGCTCATTACGACACCGAAAGGTTCGCCTAAAATTAATAAGCCTATTAAAACCCCTGCTATCGACAGCACGATGGCACTTAGAATAAGACCGGCATGATAAAAGCTATTAAATTGAGTGACCAATATGGTTAACATTAGGAAAATGGCGATAAAAAAGGCTTTCCCCAAAAAGCTTCCTGTCTCGCCCATTTTCTCGAAGTCGCCACGGAATTTCATATCAATACCGTCTTGCCATTGCTGTTCTTTTAGTAGAGCCCTTAACTCTTCAATTTTGGTCATTTTATTAACATCTTCGCCCACATTGGCTAAAAGTTGATGACGAAGCTTGCCATCGATGCGCACGAGATTGCTTACTTGCGGCACCGCAGTTGTTTCCATAAAATTGGAAATAGGTACAAGTCCAGCAGTTGTTGAAAGATTGATGCCATCAAATTGCTCTATGGTCCTATTTTCGGTGGGGTAGCGTAAGCGAATATCCACTTCATCATCAGTGAAGTCAGGACGAAAACTTCCAACGGTCAGACCTGATGTGATCATGCGAATCATAGAGCCAGCGGTGGCAATATCGGCACCGTAACGACTGGCACTTTCGCGATTAATATTGAGTTCCCAGCTAATGCNATCTAAAGGCAAATCATTACGAATATCTTTGAGTTCAGGATCCAGCTTAAAGATACTTTCAGCAATCGCGACAGCGTTTATTAAGTCTGTTCGATTGTTTGAGGTGATTTGTAATTGAATATCAGCACCCGCAGCAGGGCCGCCTTTTTTCTTTTGTGTTTCGATAATGATGCCAGGGATGTCGGCTGTTCTTGCTTCAATATCTTTTAAAATTTCATCTGCAAGGCGGCGATGTTCCCAGTCTGCTAGTTCTATTTGAAATCGACCGATCAAGTCATTAGCTGAATCATTAGGTGGTTTTACGAAAGTCGATGTATAAATTGATTCAACTTCTGCCATATCGAATATTCTTCGTTCTACAGAGGCAACCAGTTGGTCACTTTCTTGTAAGGATAAATTGCCGCGAGCTCGAATATCGACCATACCGATATCCGCATCGACATCCGGAAAGAATTCAACGCCGTGGCCGAGCTGGCTATAAATACCAAAGCTGATAAATAAAATCCCTAAGGCTGTCATAAACACTTTTCTTGGATGTTCTAGTGCAATTTTTAGGTAATGAATGTAGCGACCAGTAAAGCCTGGAATATCATCAAAGCGGCCTTCTTCTGCAGCGTGCATTGTTGCTAAAGATGCCTCGTTATGATCACCACTTTTACCAATTAAAGTCCCGATAGTAGGTACAATGATTAGGGCCATAAATAATGACGCCGATAGCGTGAATAATAGCGTTAACGGCAGGAACATCATAAAGTCCCCAGTGGTTCCTGGCCAAAATAATAAAGGAAAAAATACCGCTAATGTTGTCGCGGTGGAGGCAATGATGGGCCAAGACATGCGTTTTGCCGCTTCACTGTAAGCATGAAATTTATGAGCACCTTCAGCCATGCGACGATCAGCATATTCTGTGACAACAATGGCTCCATCAACCAACATGCCAACACTTAAAATAAGAGAAAACAACACAACCATGTTAAGNGTGTATCCCATGGCGTTTAGAAGTAATATTCCGATTAANAATGACCCAGGAATCGCNAGACCNACCATGGTTGCAGANCGNACGCCTAGNCTGCCCAGTACAATAATCATGACCAATATTGTGGCGACTAAAACGTTGTTAAATAAATCATTTAACATATTTTTGATATTTTTAGATTCGTCTTGGCTATAGCCGATTTCNATNCCACTTGGCAGCAAGGGTTTTGCTTCTTCAATAATGTATTTAACCTGATCTAAGGTTTCAATAATATTAGAGCCAATGCGTTTTTTTATTTCTAAAACNACNGCGCTTTTGCCATTAATTCGAGCAATGTCTTGGCGATCCTTATAGGCCAGCCGACCGACTGCAATATCACGGAATTTAACAACAGTGTCGCCATCAGTTTTGATGGGCATATTTAGAATGTCGTTCACATCTTCAATAAGTCCAGGAACCTTTACTGAAAAACGACCCGCGCCGGTATCCAAATCTCCCGCGGCCACAAGTTGGTTGTTATTTCCTACTAAAGTAGCCAGTTGAGAAAAGGATAGGTTGTAATTATCCATGCGAGCAGGGTCCACAATGATTTCTGCAAGCTCTTCACGCTTCCCAACAATATCTGCGCTTAGTACCCCAGGTAGCGCTTCCATGGCATCTTTTAAACGGTTTGCACTGGCATACAATAAACTTTCATCGACATTACCTGATAGCGTCACAATCATCACGGGAAATAAGGCAACATTAATCTCTTTTACAAGAGGTTCATCACTGTCTTTGGGGAGATCTTTCTTAGCAGTATCAACTTTTTCTCGAACATCGATTAGCGCTTGGTCGATGTTCGCGTCTCCATAAAATTCAAGCGTGATGGATAAGTGGCCTTGAGAGGCTGTGCTGATCATNTCTTTTAGGCCGTCCAGTGACTTTAGTTCACTTTCCAAAGGCTTATAAATTAGACGATCAGCATCTTCAGGAGAAATTCCTTCATGGCTTACTGAAACGTAAACAATCGGAACAGTAATATCCGGATTACTTTCTTTGGGGATGGTATACATAGTGATTGAGCCAATGATCATAATCAGCACAAAAAGCATCAATACCGTTCGATGGCGGTGAAGGGCTGCTTCAATAAAATTATTCATCAGCTTGCTTTCCGTATACAGGAGAAACGGTTTCGTTGTAATCAACAAAGCCTTGNCCAATCGTAATTATTTTGGCTTCTTCTTCAAGGCCTGTTATCCAAATCCCAGTACTGGTTGCTTTGACAATATTGATTGCATGGAAGACAACTTTGTTATCATCAGTTAGGCCCTTTAATCCCAGTTCTCCTTGGTCATTTAAAATCAATAATGCTGGTGAAACTAAGTGCGAAAATAATTTTGGCTGCGGTATTAATATCTTTGCTGTTAAGCCACTGGTCATTGAACCTGACGGATTTCTTATTTCCATTTCTACAGGAAAGGTGCGTGTATTTTCATTAGCTTCAGCGGAAATAAAGCGAATGCTTCCTTGAATCACATCTCCAGTTATTAATTGGGCACGAGCGGCATCGCCAATATTAATAAAAGACGCATCTTTTTCAGCAGCATGGCCTGTAACCAGNTAAGGCGAGAAGTCTAAAACTTTAACGATATTCACGCTCTCTTTCACGTAGTCGCCAAGTTCAACATAGCGTTGGTCAACGATGCCATCAAATGGCGCTGTAATACGACTTGCGGCTAGGCTGATTTTAGCACTGGTTAAATTCGCTTTTGCATTTGCCAAAGCAGTGCCAGCTTGCGCAATTTGAGCCTCGTTAACGAGCCCTTTTTTAAGTAGCTTTTGCGCACTTTGATATTCAATTTCAGCTTGGCGCAGGCCTGCTTTGCTTTGCTCAACGCGTTCAGGCCAATCGCGAGCATCAAGCTCAACGATTAAATCACCTTTTTTAACTCGCGCGCCTTTCTCTTTATGAATGGCCTTCACGGTACTTCGAATTTCTGATTTTAATTTCACGCTGCGATTGGCAGCTGTTTTACCCGAGATAGCAATATTTCGCTCGATCAGTTCTCCTCGCATGATTTCGACCTGAACTTTTTGGAGGTCATCATTCATGAGTAGGGGGCGAGGGTTTATATATTCGTCATTGCCAGCACTTAGGCCTATGCCTAGCCAAATGGCAATAATTAGAATTAAAGATAGGGCGATCATATGCCCCTTGTTTAAATGGATTATCATTATATTTATGTCCGAAACAGTATCAATAAGTCAGCATTTTGCTGATAGGCGTAATAATTACAGCAATCAGGAAGGCCCACAAGAGATTANTAGCTTAAAAACCAATACACACTGTTACATTTTTTAGGATAAATGAGAATAAGGATCGATCGATCTTAATCGAATTACGCGCTTAGTTTCGGGTTAGGCGTGAAAGTGCGTATACTGACGCCAATTATCTAGATATCTCTTCTTCTGAGTAAAAAAAATATGGTTTTGGTTCGATTAAAAGGCGTTTCTTTGGCATTCGGTAATCAGGTTTTACTGAATAAAGTCGATCTTGATATTAATGCCGGTGAGCGAGTCTGTGTGCTTGGTCGTAATGGTGAAGGCAAATCAACATTACTTAAAATTCTGAATAAGCAAATTAAACCAGACGAAGGCTTGGTGCAGCACGGCGATACTTTAAAAGTAGCAGCTTTGCAGCAAGAGCTTCCTGTTACCGATCCGCAAACTGTTTATGAAGTGGTTGCTTCGGGTTTAGGTGAACTAGGCGAAACAATATCGGCTTACCATGAAGAAATACTTAAAGGTGAAGATGTTGATCTGGTGAAGCTTGAACGTCTTCAGCACGTAATTGAAGCCCATGATGGTTGGTTGTGGCAACAAAAAGTGGATGCAATTCTAGATCGATTAGATCTTCCTGGTGATGCNGCGTTTGATTCTATGTCAGGTGGTTGGCAGCGCCGCGTGATGCTAGCGCAGGCTTTAGTGTCTGAACCTGATTTATTGATTCTGGATGAGCCAACCAACCATATGGATATTGCGACCATCCGTTGGCTAGAAGAGCAGCTGGTTCAATATAAAGGCACTTTACTGTTTATCAGTCACGACCGTGCATTCGTACAGGCGTTATCGACTCGTATTATTGAACTGGATCGTGGCAGTATTTATTCGTGGAAAGGGACTTATCAAGGTTTCTTAGATCATCAAGAGCAGCGCCTTGCAGCTGAAGAGACACAAAATGCATTGTTCGATAAGCGTCTTGCTGAAGAAGAAGTTTGGATTCGTCAAGGTGTTAAAGCTCGACGAACTCGTAATGAAGGGCGAGTTGAGCGCTTAAAAGAAATGCGTAATCAGCGCAGTCAACGTCGTGAGCGCCAAGGCAGTGTGTCTTTAGCAATGAATACCGCAGAGAGTTCAGGTAAGAATGTATTTGAACTTGAACATGTCTCTTTTGGTTTTGATATTGCCGGTAAGCAAGGTGAAGAGGCTCAGCGTAAAGAAATTGTTCGTGATTTTACCAGCGTCGTAATGCGCGGTGACCGAATTGGCCTTGTAGGTCCAAACGGTGCAGGTAAGAGTACCGTAATGAAACTGCTACTTGAGCAGATTAAGCCAGAAGCGGGCACAATTAAGGTGGGTACTAAGCTAGACGTTGCCTATTTTGATCAGTCTCGCAGTTTGCTTGATCTTGAAAAATCCGTCGCTGAGAACGTCGGTGATGGTAAAGACGAAGTCGAAGTGGCAGGGCGTTCTCGTCACATTCTTGGCTACCTTCAAGACTTCTTGTTTGAGCCTGCTCGTGCGCGTACTCCTGTTAAATCGTTATCGGGTGGTGAACGTAATCGTGTTTTACTCGCTAAGTTATTCTTAAAGCCTTGTAATTTGCTGATTATGGATGAGCCAACCAACGATCTTGATGTAGAAACTCTTGAGTTGTTGGAAGAAAAGCTGGTGGAATATGACGCAACATTATTACTTGTAAGTCACGATCGTGCCTTCTTAGACAATGTAGTTACTCAGCTTTGGGTCTTTGATGGCCAAGGTAATATCGATGAGCAGGTGGGTGGTTATTCCGATTGGGAGATTCGTGATAAAGCGACGAAGGCTGAATTTGATGCTGCAGTAAAAGCAGGCTCGAAAAAAGCGAAAGCACCATCGCAATCAAAAAGCCAAAAATCAGCGTCAGCTCCGGTTGAGAAAAAATCATCGGCCAAAAAATTGAGCTATAAACTACAGCGTGAGTTGGATGAATTACCTAAACAGATCGAGCAGCTAGAAGCAAAACAAGCGGAGCTTGGAAGTGAGACAGGCAGTGCGGACTTTTATCAAAAAGATTCCGACTATGTCGCGACTAAATTAGACGAGTTACAATCATTAGAGCAACAGTTAGAGGCTTTAGAAGAGCGCTGGTTGGAGCTTGAGGAAATGGCCGGATGACACCATTAATTATCGTTGTATTGATTCTCTTAGCAGTTTTTGGTTCTGTCGCGATGTTGAAGCCAAGTCCGCGGCAGCAACGCTTAGCTAAGTTACGCATGGATGCTATTAAATTGGGGTTGCACGTTAAGTTGGATACCTTGAAGGTAAACAGCAAAAAAACGGGTGTGCGCGATGATATTGTTGCTGCTCGCTATGAGCGATTTAATCCAGATGTTAAAAGCCAGGCTTTACGCTGGTGTGTGGTTCGCCAAGCGGGTTGGGATCAAGAAGGTTTACCAGAAGGGTGGAGTTGGCACAATATAACGAAACGTCCAGATTTAGATAAGTTGAATGAGTTGTTAGTGAGGGTATCTGAGGATGTGGTTGTTATTGAAGCATTTGATAATCGCGCTAGCGTAATGACACTTGAGAATAAAGGCAGTTCTGCTGAGTTGCTTAATCTGTGGGTTGATGACGCTCAAAAGCTTTAACGTTTTGTAATAAAAAGCACTCAGTTCCGTTATAAATATCGAAACTGAGTGCTTTTTTTATGCGTGTCTTAAATGTAATTGTTGTTGAAATAATTACAGATAAACAAACAACGGTCCAAATCCTACGATCGTTAAAGTAATCAGCATAGTGATTAACGGCAGTAATAAACGCTCGTAGCGACGGAAAAATGACTTCCCTTCGTTGTCTTTGTTCGCTAATTGCAGTTCCTTTTCACCAATAACTTGTCGTGTTAATAGGTGGTTAAGTGCAACCGGTGGGCTTAGATAACCTAATTCGAATGCTACTAATGACACCATCCAGAAATGTAGTGGTTCTATACCCGATGCCATGGCTTGAGAAGCAAAGGTTGCTGAGACTAGGATAACGGCACCAAAGGGGTCCATAAACATCCCTATGACGGTAAGTAATAAGATACAAATAAGCATGGTTATCCAAGGGTTCATAATCTCTTCACCAAAGATATGAATCATTACATCAGAACGTTCAAGTACACCGCCTAAGCAAATAGATAATGCGATTAAGGACAGTAATGCACCAATGTGAACACTGGCTTCATCAGCAGCTTTGGTGGCAACGCTAACAAAGCGAAGTGTGCGATGGCTTTCTGCTTTCCATAACTGCTCATACGCTAAGATAAAAGATAGGATGATCGGCAATACTAACGGTGCAGAATATTCATTGAGGGTGATACCCAATAACACTCGAAACCCTACTAATACCAAGGTAGCGATCAAGGCATAAGGTACTAGTTTTTTTAATGTGGCAAGGATTTGTTTTTTACTTTCTTCCCATGACTCCATCTGCATGAGTGGCTGTCGATTAGTTAGCATAACGATTGTTGAGAAAATCGATGCTGATAGCATGAAAACAGCAAATCCCCAGGAGTACATGTCAGCGGTTGTTACTTCTTTGTTTAACGCTGCAATAATAACAATCAATAAGCATGGGTTAAGTACAACCCCTAAGCTGCCAGACATTGCGGTAGTTGCAAAGGCCAGTGTTCGGCGTGTGCCTGCTGCGCGTAGTTCGTCATATAACAATCCACCAAGTGCTAATACAAATATACCGGATGCTCCAGTGAAAGCTGTAGGGTAAGCGGTTACGAATATTATTAGACTGGCAAACAGTGGTGGCGCTAAATGGAAAGGGCGCACTAAATCGAAGATTAATCTAGGAATAGCGGTTTCTTTTAACGTCATACCAATGAAAACGTATAAGCCAATATTTAAGAAAATATTAGACAGGCTGGTTAGCTGGTTAATATAAATAGCAATACCTGAAATATGGTTATCAACCAAAATGAAATAGGTAGAAGAAATTAAACACATCCAAACATATAGTGGGACGGTTAATAAATTAGAACCGGTTACTAGTAAACGAAGATGTTTTAAACTTTTAGCAAGTTGAATGACGTTAGTGAGCGCGAGAACACTGAAACAAAGAAATAGCATCATTTGAAGATTCAGGCTGTGATCAGTACCGCTGTTCTCAGAAAGTGTTACTCGATAATGCCAGAAGGAAATTGCAATAAGTGTATTGGCTGCCAACTGAAATAGTGTTGATACTCTGCGTTGTTGAACAGTAACTGCTGACCATAACGAAATATGGTGATGCCGAATAGTAGCAATAAAAGCGCAGATAAATAAAATAGCGACAATTAAATATTCTTTAATATCTATATTATCGATTAAGAATTTAGCGACAGAGGTTTCAATTGATTTGAATACTTCTAACGAAGGAGTGATTCGAGACTGTTGAGCTTTATGTAGTTGGTGTTCTTCTTGGCACATTGCTAGAGAACTGGTTAATGAGACTCTTAAATCTTCTTCTGATGGGCCTTCGTCAGAAAAAAGATCGTCACCAAATAAGTCATCCTCTGAATCAGCTTGTTGTTCTGCTAATAGCCTTTGTACCGAGTTTTCTATGTTTTGGTTAATATCACACGATGGGGTTTGTGCGCTGGGATCTAATAAATAATAGCCTTCCCAAGATTTTTCACCTAAGACGAGTAATCTTGAATGGATAGAGTCACCAAGTCCGAGTAATACGACAAATGACAATAATGAGAAAATTAAAAAAGCTGGGACGTAATGGGAGCGTTTAACAACGACTTCTTTTTCCTCTGGTTTAGCAGGGGTAACTGTTGAGTTCATGATTCTGGCTTCTGATTATGTTTATTGTTTAGAAAGCAGTAAGTAGGACCTGACTTCTTTTACTTTATAATCTATTCACACAAATCCCTGATATAAATAGATGTTCTATATAATGGTAATAAACGTTAGTTTATTACCATCTTTTGCATGAAATAGTTAAAAAATTACTCTTTATCGGCGCGAGTACATTCAGATGCTTGGGCGTTTGCTTTACAACGGATTTTTTGCATTAGAGTTAAAAGAGTTCCATCATAAATGTCATTTTCTTTTAGCTCTAGGCGGTTTTTACGAAACATTTCTTGGTATTTTTCGATATCAGCTGCAGGAATATCTACCCAATATTTTTCATCAATAGATTCTTCATGTTTTTTCACGATATTTAAGGCTTTGTCGTACATAGAAAACATGATGTTACGAGATGCTTGACGAGTTTTGGCATCAAAACTGTCAGTATTCGTTAATAGTTGCATCGTTAGTTGTGCAAGTGGGTAGCGAATGATCCCGCCGTTTTCACCTAGTCCGTGATAAAGCTCATAAGCGCTGAAAGCGAAGGCTGGGGAATAGCAAATATCTACAGAGCCATTATTGAATTTTCCACCGAAGTTCGTAATGTCTGAAGGAACAACTGTTGAATTAACATAGTTCACCATATGAATGGCGTCTTTTTGATAGTTCAAAGTTGCAATACGCTTTCCTGCTAGAGCTTCAACTGTGTTCATTTTACGGTCGTTAGTGAACAAATATCCTGCACCAATCGGGAAAATCCCTATGATCGAAAATTTATCACCGTCTAAATATTTAGCCGCTTTATTTCTGGATAATGTTTTTAAGACGGTATGGACTTCATCGTAGCTAGGAAGTGCTCCGAGAGCGCTGATAGTTCCTGCGAACTTGTTATATTGACGAGTTCTCAAATCCGTAGCTGCGATGACGTGACATTTTTTAGATAAAAAGTCACCCATAGCAACGCTTTCATCGGTGTAAGGCTTTACGTCAAAATCAACACCATGGCCTTTCATTTCAATAGCGTAATCTTTCATGATGTTATAAGAATCACCAGCGGAACCTAGTGGATCAAAAACACAAAGAACTTTTTCTTCAGAAGAGGTCGGTGCTGCAAAAGCCGAGGCGGTAAAAAGTGATGCTGCTAATGCCGAAATTGCTAGCTTAGGTGTAGTGAGCTTTGAGGCAGAAAGTAGGGCTTTTTTTATGAGTGTCATCTGTCTATTCCTATAGTATAAAAAAGTGTCAGGGTTAAAGAAGAGAATCTAAATCTTCGGAGTCATCTTGCTCTTGACGTATCGTGGGAGGCAGGCTGCCTAGTTCTTCCAGTGGCGTTCTATAACCAACTTCTGATGTCCATAATGCATTAGAGATATCTTGAACAAATGATGTGGAAACTTTTTCTACCAATAAGAACTCACCTGTGGTGAATACTTGGTGTCCAGCGGTTTCTTTATATAAATCTAACGCTTTATAGAGTTGTTCTTTGTTTCCTGATATTTCAGCAGTAATTGCATGTAAAGCACTACCTAGGTGATTGCCCGCTGTTACCGTATTACGGCTGGCGTATTCTAGGATTTCCCAATTACTTTGAGTAATACTTGTTGGTTTTTTATTGGGAAGAAGTTGCCATAACAGTGCTTGTAGTGCTTGTGGCGCGCCGCCCCATTTTTCATTATCTAAACAATTGGCGGCTGATAGGATTGAGGAGGCCATGCTTCTTGGGACACCAACGAGCATTCCTGATTCGGCATCATTTTTAATTGCTAGTGAACCCATTGTGATCGATAACATGAAAGACATTTCATCTCGATCATTATGAAATGTAGGGCATTCAGGGGAATTGGAGGTGCTTTCAAATTCGTAAACATTCATGCCAATATTGAAAGAGTCTAAGCGACGCTGAGCGGTTTTGGCTAGCCATTGCTTTTGTATGATTCTTGCGTCTTTTGCTTCTTCAATATCATGTTTTCTTAATGCTCGAATAGAACGTAATTCTTCTTCACGTGCTTTATCTTCACTACAGAGTGATGAAAGTAAGGGAATCATGGGATCATTACTATTCTTTGAATCAGTCATGTCATTGATTGAACCTAGAAAATACTCGAATGACTGTCCTAAATTACAAGCAATATCAGGATCGTTTTGAGCTAAAACATAAGGAAATGTTTTATTTTCTACAATACCTTCTAAGACATAACCTGTGGTTACTGATACTGGATTGTGTGAGCAGCCTGTTATTGCTAGGAGTAACAGTGAAAGTCCGAATAGTGAACTACGGTTCATTGGTTTAATCATAAAGACACCCGGGTTATTGTTTTTTTATGGTTAGGTGTGGTCGTAGGGATTATTAGGATAGAAGCTAGATACTTTTTATTGTCCTACAATTTAGCGGTACTATTTCACATTAATAGTTATCTGTAAACGTTTATACCTATATTGAATATAATTATTTGATGTGAATCAATTTTAAAGCATGGGAACTGTGTTATGGCAGGTTTAATTGGTTGTGGGGGATGCAGTACCTACATTAGTCATTAGTCGATTCTGTAGAAGGTTTTTAAATAAGGAGGAGGGGTGTTGTGAAGAGGAGGGGTATCGTCTTTTTGAGGGTGAAGAGGCTGGATATTAGTATCACTATTGCTAAGGAAGTATTTCATTAGCAATAGTGGTTCATAACTCTTGATACTATGTCAGATGTTAGGCACTAAGAATTGGGAGTGTCGATTTATTGAGCATCTGCCAATTGTTCTAGATCTTCAATAATACGCTCACTATAGCTTGAGACTAGAAACGGAACGGTATTGGTATTGTAGTTTTTAATGGAGCGTTCGATAAAGTTCCACTTGCTGTCGATGCTGCGCAAGATGCGTTCGCTTTTTTGCTTATCGGCTTGTTCTTTTAGTTGAATTAATTTGCTGCGAAACGCTTCTGCCATTTGTTCTAATGTGCGTTCATACGATCCCATGAATACTTGCCCTAGGTTGGAGGTGCCGCGAGCAGAGTATTGGGCGGTGATTTCTTCCATGGTGATGGCTAGGGTGCGAGCTGTTTCAACTATTTTTGACGGTTTGAAGCCCGAGCTTATTTGCGCATCGTCGTAGGCTTTGGTTAATACTTTTAATAAAACAGCGTTGGTTTTACCCATTTCATCAACTAAACGAATGTTGGGGAAGCCTTGGGATTCCATGTCGTTGTAGTTAATGCGAATTAGTTTATCAAATTTTTCCCAGTGTTCATCAATCGCTGCAACGGAGTCTTTAATGTCGTCGGCTGCGGGCAGTTGTCGGATATCGTTTAATATGACGGTAAATTCATCGAGGTTTTCTATGATTTTACGGCCGTATTTAGCATCGGCATCTAGGCCTGAGTACATGTAAAAATTGGTCAGTGACTCTGTGGATAGTAGGCGCAGAGAATGAATGTTGGTGAGAAGTTGTTGAGGTGTGGCAAATGCTTGTGCAGCCGCCAACGATATCGCTATCGCAAAAAATCCTTTAAGGGCTTTCAAAGTCGTCATGATGTCTCGCATTATTATAAGAGTTTTTATTTTTATTCTTATACGTTCGCTGGTCGTATATTCAATACTCAGGTCATAGTAAGGAAAATAGTGCCGTATCGACAGCAGTAATTACAAAGAGTTACAAAAAAGTTTTTAATGTTTTTGAATTTATAAGCTATTAAAAAATTATCTGTTAGAAGGCAGCGTAATATCCTTTTACCTGTCTATTTATCAAAGTTCGTACAAACTTCCTTTCCTTTGAAGATATTGTAATCATTATCTCGATTGAATTGCAAAAAAAGGCTATTCTTTCCCCCTGCTGAAGTTCTCAATACTTGACATTTTGGGGGCTTTCGCGGATTGTGTTCGACTAGATTCAAACGGTCGTATGAATTGTCTGTTTTTTAGACAGTCAGCCGTTATCTCAGTGCAAGAAGCTGCTTTAGTATTTCGCTTCTGCAGTTATTTAGCTAACCCTACGTGGAGATCATTTGATGATTTACGACGGTACAGCCATCACGGTGAAGATGATTGAAGACGGCATCGCCGAACTTAACTTCAATCTTGATGGAGAGTCTGTTAACAAGTTTAACCGTGTGACTCTTGAAGATTTAAAAGCGGCAACTGCGGCCATTAAAGGCAACAGCGACGTTAAAGGTGTTTTAGTAACTTCTGGTAAAGATTGCTTTATCGTTGGTGCTGATATCACTGAATTTGGCGATGCGTTCAAGCTTCCTGAAGAAGAAATTGTTGACTGGATTCTATCTGGCAACGAAATTTTCAACGCAATTGAAGATTTGCCAGTTCCTACTCTAACTTCTATCAACGGTATTGCGTTGGGTGGCGGTTTTGAAATGTGCTTATCGACTGACTTCCGAGTTATGTCTGAAAAAGCCAAAGTAGGTCTACCAGAAGTTAAACTAGGTCTTATGCCTGGTTTCGGCGGTACAGTTCGTCTGTCTCGTGTAATTGGTGCCGATAATGCGATCGAATGGATCTGCATGGGCGCTGAGAACCGTGCGGATAAAGCTCTGAAAATGGGCGCTGTTGACGCTGTAGTAGCTCCTGAAGCTCTACGTGAACAGTCTATCGCTATGCTTAAGTCTGCCATTGCTGGTGAACTTAACTATGAAGCACGTCGCGCTGTTAAGACGGGTAAAGGTCTTTTGAACTCGATGGAAAGTATGATGGTTTTCGAAACTGCTAAAGGTTTCGTTAAAGGTCAGACTAAGGGTCATTACCCTGCACCAATCGAAGCGATCAAGGTTATGCAAAAGCATCACAACCTTACTCGTGATAAAGCACTTGCTGTTGAAGCAAAAGGTTTCGCTAAGCTAGCTAAGACGACTGAGTCTCAAGCACTTATCGGTTTGTTCAATAACGATCAGTTGTTGAAGAAAAAAGCCAAAGAATACGATGCCATTGCTAAGCCTACAAACAAGGCTGCAGTATTGGGTGCGGGTATTATGGGTGGTGGTATCGCTTATATTTCTGCACTTAAAGGCACGCCAATCTTAATGAAAGATATCGCTGAAGCGGGTATCGAGTTAGGTTTGAGCGAAGCAAACAAACTTCTTTCTAAGCGCGTTGAGCGTAAGAAAATGAAGCCTCTTGCTATGGGTGAAGCCCTTAACCGCATCCGTCCAACTTTGTCTTATGCAGAGTTTGGTGACGTTGATGTTGTTGTTGAAGCGGTTGTTGAAAACCCTAAAGTTAAAGGTATTGTTTTAGCTGAAGTTGAAAGTCATGTTGGCGAAAACGCTATCGTTGCTTCTAACACATCTACTATCTCTATCGACTTCCTAGCGAAGAGCGTTAAGCGTCCTGAAAACT
>PAOL01000037.1 GCA_002708475.1 Oleispira sp.
CGCTGGCGTTCCTGGGGTAGGCTTAGTCACCTTAGCAATGGTATTGCAGCAAGTTGGTTTGCCTGTTGAAGGTATTGCGTTAATTATTGGTGTTGATCGCATTTTGGATATGGTGCGTACCGCGGTTAATGTGACGGGTGATGCCACTGTATCGTGTATTGTTGCTAGCTCAGAAGATGCTATCGATAGAACAGTTTTTAATAATCGTGAAGCGGGTGTGCTAGACCTGCCGTCACCGAACAGAGAAGAAAAATCTTAATGTCTCGCTTTTTATATCTAATCATAATCTTTTTATCAGCTAACGTGTTTGCTGAGAATGAGCAAGAAACTGACGTTGTTGAATTTAGTGAGTTAGAACACCGTATTGTAGAGCTTTCTGGATTGCTTAGTTTAAGCGAGCAAGTCAAAACAAGTGCTCAGTATATTATTGCGCAATCAACAGTTGAAACTGGAAAGAGTGAACTTGAGGATGAGAACGCATTTGTTGGAATTAATCATGCACAGCATTTTGGTATCGCTCAAAGCTTATCTAAGCGATGGATTGAGGCTGAGTGGGAAGGCCGTTTATTAGCCCTTATTGCGACTCTCGATAAAAAAGAGCAGCAGCAGATAGCTAATGGTTTATCGCAGAAAACAATACAATCTGCTCGTGCAAAAGAAAAAGCGGCAATCCGTAATCAGTCAACAGCTGAATATCTAATGTATATGAATAAATTAGAACAACGCCCACCNGCNGCNTCACGTTGGAAGCTCGTTGAGTCNCTANATGNANANTCATTNTTCTCTGCNTTAATTNTTAAAACNAGAGAGCGAGTTTATGCAGAGNTTTCTAGNCAAGTTGAAGGCTGGNAGCCACCAANNGGTTGGAAGCAAGAGGCAGAAAAAGAAGTNCTTGANTTTTTATTCTANGCGTANCGTAAAACNTCAAANCCAGANTTNGCNAAAATAGCNAANAGCTATCAAAGACCTGCACTTCAGTCATTCTTAACTAAAATACAGGCTGANTTGTAATTCTACNNGNNTTANTTATTGAGCATTTGAATAAGNTCAGTNAAATCGTCNGCNTTTTCTAANAGGCTTTCAGTTACNTTATTCACAGCTTCTGTACTNANGCCTAANCGTTCNAATACCTCATGNCATGGNTCTTCCCAAGGGCCATCGCCAAAGCCTCTAGTACGNANCGATCTTACNGCAATATAAAGTAAGTTCGCATAAGTACTATGGTCGCCTTCATAGTTAGGGTTNTGCTGGCTACGAAGNGAAATGATTACTTCNTCTGGCATATTCCANTGTTGCATTAATAAACTGCTNACTTGNTCGCGGGTTAANCCAATNANATGCTTTTCGATTAAGCTTCGATTGATGTGCGGGTTNACTTCAATNTGNCGATTAATTAAAGANAANTGNGGTGGNAATACATGCCCTAATATAAGGTGTCCGAAGTTATGCAGTAAACCGCATAAATAGGCTGTTCCTGTATTAGGTTGTCTATTGGCTGGCATTAACTTAGCGAGCTCTCCCATTAACGCAGCGGTCATTACTGCTTGCTGCCAGAAAGGCGTATATCCATTGGGTGCTTCTTTAGGAACGTTAAGCGTTCTGCCTAAGGCCAATCCTAGCGCNAGGTTAATAACTAAATCAAACCCNAGAACACGNATAACGGCATCTTCTACGGATTTAATTTCGCCTTTAACTCCATAGTAGGGTGAGCGCGCCCAGCTTACAACTTGTGCTGCCATACCAGGATCCATATCTACAACTTCGGCCAAGGCTGTTGTATCGGCGTTNGGGTCTACTCTTAACTCAATAATTTTACGAGCNGTCTCCGGTAAAGGAGGGATATCTAAGGTTTCTTCTAANCGTTGCTGGATACGTAANGGTGTAAATTGCTTAATCGCAGAATGCACATCTTCTAAATCCTGATTNTGNCTTTGNTCGTAGGCNGGAATAGGNAGTGGAGCGCTAAANCAGCCCATAACTGAACTAGTAATTAGCGACTTGAAGCATTCAACAGGTAGCTTAATCCATTCAAAATCATCGCCAGAAGCTATAAAAAGTTGGGTTTCTTCTAATAGGTGCTCATCAACCATGCTGTCGATTTTAGTTATCTGAGGAAGTGCAGGGAAGTCTTCAATATCAAACTTCTTTTTAAGGCGCGTTAAGGCATCAGCTCCAAGCGCAGTGAATTGACGGCCGCATTGTTGTGACAAGCTATTTAGGTCAAGAATGCGATTGCTGGGAATCACAATCTGAACCTTACCTATGCTGTCTTTTAGGAATATGACACGAGCCAACTTACTCGAATACTCTGTCATCGGGTTNCCCTGCATCAGCTGGAAGGTGTCTTCATCATCTGTTAATTGGTAATCAACATGCCATTCATCTAAAACTTTTAAAACTGTGGCAGGAATAGTCATTAATTGGCCTTCATCATAAATTCTTCTCTATAGAATATAGATCAAAAATTGGATATTGCTGGCGAAATTAATAACTAAGCTTGAGCGAATTGTTCGGCGTTCCCCATCCAGCGTTTGATAATGGCATCGACGTGCAAGGGGTGCTGGCTGATCAGTTGTTCGGCCATGGCCTTAACCTGCGGTAATAGATGGCCATCTCGCTCTAAATCAGCAACAGATAGCTGTTGTAGGCCTGTTTGGCGACTACCTAATAATTCCCCAGGGCCTCGAATTAATAAGTCTTGTTCAGCAATATAGAAGCCGTCAGTACTTTCACGCATGACACTCAAACGTTGTTTGCTGACATCTCCTAATGGCGCTTGATAGAGTAAGACGCAGTGGGATTGCTGATTACCCCGACCGACACGGCCGCGCAGTTGATGAAGTTGTGCAAGTCCAAGGCGTTCAGGGTTCTCAATGATAATTAGGTTGGAGTTTGGAACGTCCACGCCCACCTCGATTACTGTGGTCGCGACGAGTAAGTCCAATTCGTGGTTTTTAAAGCGTTGCATGATGTCGACTTTTTCTTGTGCTTTCATGCGTCCATGAATTAAGCCGATACGCAATTTAGGAAGTGCGTCGGTGAGTTGCTGAGCCGTCACTTCAGCGGCCTGGCATTGTAAACTTTCACTTTCTTCAATAAGGGTGCAAACCCAATACGCCTGCGTCCCCGCCTGGCAAACCTCGTTAATTCGCTGCACTATTTCATTTCGTCTTTGATTACTGACGACGAGGGTATTAATTGGAATACGGCCTTTGGGCAGTTCATCAATAATAGAAACATCTAAGTCCGCATAGGCACTCATGGCAAGTGTTCGAGGGATGGGCGTCGCAGTCATGATAAGTTGATGAGGCGCAAATTCCTTACCTTTGCCTCTTAGTGCCAATCTTTGATGTACGCCAAATCTGTGCTGCTCATCAATAATTGCTAAGCCGAGTTGGTTAAATTCAACATCTTCTTGGAATAACGCGTGAGTACCTATTACGAGTTTGGCGTCTCCGTTAGCAATTTCTGCTAAGGCTTTTTCGCGGGCCTTGCCTTTTACTTTTCCGGTTAGCCAGGTGATCTTTTTACCTTCGTTTTGTTCTTTGAAAAGGGGTTCAAACCATTGAGTAAAATTCAGAAGATGTTGTTCAGCAAGAATCTCTGTCGGTGCCATAATCGCAACTTGATACCCTTCATCGACCATAGGGGCAGCGGTAAGCGCTGCGACTAAGGTTTTACCCGATCCTACATCGCCTTGAACCAAGCGCAGCATGGGATGAGGCTGGTTAAGGTCAAATTGAATTTCTTCGACAACCCGTTTTTGCGCATCGGTCGGAGTAAAGGGCAAAGAATCTATGATTTTTTCTTGGCTAGGGCCCATAAACTGAATTTGAACAGCCCGCTCTTGCTTCACTTTTAAGCGTGCTCGGTGCATCGATAGCTGGTGGGCTAATAACTCCTCCAAAATCAAACGACGCTGACAAGGATGCTGGCCTGCATCTAGTTGCTCTAGATTTGCCTCTGCGGGTGGTTGATGCAGGTATTGCAAAGCTTGAGCAAGGGAGGGCAGTTGCCATTCTTGCAACCATGCTTGCGGCAATAATTCACGCAGCTGAAACTTGTCAGCCGCAAGCATTTCTAATGCCTGGCTAATCATGGTTCGCAATCGACTTTGACTGATACCTTCTGTTGCTGGGTAGACAGGCGTTAATGTCTGTTCTAAATCTTCTTCATCAGTAGAAACAATTTGATATTCTGGATGATAAATTTCTAAGCCGCTGGCACCTCGACGAGCTTCGCCATAGCAGCGAATTTCTGCTCCTTCTTCAAATTGCTTCTTTTGTGCCGCAGTAAAATGATAAAAGCGAAGGCCTAGGCTGCCACTTTGATCTTGAATGCGAATACTTAAGCTTCGCCTTTTTCCAAAGAGTATTTGACTGCTACGCACAACCCCTTGCACGACATAAGTTTGCTGAGGCCTTAATGCAGAGATGGGCGTGATGCGAGTTCTATCTTCGTAGCGAAATGGCAAATGAAAGAGGAGGTTCACTAAGTCATGAACTCCCCAATCAGCGAATTGCTGAGCGAGCTTTGGGCCCACACCTTTCAGTTGCGTGAGTGCTAGTTGCTTATCAATTAAGGATTGCTTATCAATCAAGGTTTGATGAGGCATGAGCCAGCAGTATCCAATAATAAATCAATCGCCTTCCCCCGAGGAAAGCTAGCGCGCCAAGCAAGGGCAACAGTGCGATAGGGCGCAGGGCTGGAAAAAGGTCTAGTTGTGATTAGATTTGAATCTAAATTACCCACAGCAGATTCCGGCAATACGGTAATCCCTAATCCGGTTGCAACCATATACTTCAATGTTTCTAGTGAGCTACCTTGGGTCACGCTGCCTACGCGGTTATTCTTTTGTTGGCTTAATGCTGGGCATAGTTCCAATACTTGATCACGGAAACAGTGGCCCTCCCCGAGCAACAAAAGGTTTTGGTCAGGAAGTGTTTCTGCGTCTATCTGTTTGAGCTTGGCTAGAGGGTGATCTTTTGGCATAACAACAACAAAAGGCTCATCGTATAGTGCCCGAGTGATAACATCGGGTTCATTGAAGGGTAAAGCAATAATAATGGCATCTAGCTCACCTTCCCTAAGCTGTCGGCGTAATACCGCTGTATAGCTTTCTTCAATAAAAAGCGACATCTGGGGAGCTTGTTGATAAGTACGAGGCACTAAATGAGGAAATAGATAAGGGCCAATAGTAAAAATGGCACCAACTCGTAAGGGGCTGCTTAATTGATCCTTTCCGGCCTCGGCTAACTCTTTTAATGTGCGAGTTTCAGACAGTACTTTTTCAGCTTGTTGAATGATCTTTTCCCCAAGCGGGGTTGGGCTAACAGAGCTTTTGCGACGCTCAAAGAGAGCAATGTTCAATTCGCCTTCTAACTTTTTTACCGCTACGCTCAAAGTAGGCTGACTGACAAAGCATTTTTCGGCTGCACGACCAAAATGACGTTCTTGGGATAGGGTTACTATGTATCGTAATTCGGTTAGAGTCATGTGGCCTCATTCAGTTTAATGGCGCTCTTGATAGAAGTGTAAATTTAGATACGATTAATTAGAGCTGCCGTTTTGATTTATATTAACTATTGCAATAAAGAATAGAAAGCCTGCTTTTACTAAACTCTTTTTGAGGGAGCATACAATGGCAAAAATTTTAATTGTTGGTGCAGGAGATATTGGCGGCCAGCTGGCCATTAAGCTAGCGCAGTCAGGTCATGACGTATGGGCTATGCGCCGTTCTGATATAGAGATAGGAAATAATGTGCAGTCAATTCAGGGCGATGTATCAGATCCTGAAACCCTGCTAGATATGCCCAGCGATATTGAAATTTTGGTATATACCGTCGCCTCCCCAGTATTTTCACAAGAGGGTTATCACAAATATTATTACCGTGGTATTCGCCATGTGTTACACGCCTTAAAAGCTCAGGGGCAGACACCGAAACATGCTTTTTTTACCTCTAGCTCTAGTGTTTATCATCAAATGGATGCTTCTTGGGTGGATGAAGAAAGTGCTACAGACCCTATCAGCTTTGCTGGAAAAGAACTTTTATTAGCGGAAGCGGCTCTTGAAAAAGGCTACATTCCAGCAACTTCTATTCGTTTTCCTGGTATTTATGGACCAGGAAGAAACCGTATGATCGAACAGGCGCGTCAAGGAGGGCATTGCGACCCAGCNCCTGAAGTTTGGACTAACCGAATTCATCGANATGATTGCGTAGGTGTATTGGAATTTTTNATTGAAAANGNTTTNGCGGGAGAAAANGTAAAGAGTATTTATCTTGCTTGTGATTCTCAGCCAGTAACGCTATTCGATATATTGGAATGGATGAAGGATAGGATTGGCGAAGTTGAACCTGATCATGAGCTTCCTGAAGCGACTCGACGTGCTAATCGCCGCTGTTGCAACAGGCGCTTGATCGAGGCTGGATACAAATTTAAGTTTAGTAATTACCAAGAAGGGTATGAATTTGTTTTGAAAGAGCTAGGCCTTTAGCCTAGCTCTTTCATGAAGACTGAATTAGCTTTCTAGTTCTAAAACGCCATCCATCTCAACATTAGCGTCTTTCGGTAGCTGTGCAACACCGATTGCAGCACGAGCAGGGTAAGGCTGCTCGAAGTACTCGGCCATAATTAAGTTAACCGTTGCAAAGTTAGATAGATCGGTTAAGAAAATATTTAATTTGGCAATATCTTGAAGCTTGCCACCAGCGGCTTCACAAACGGCGGTTAAATTGTCAAATACACGACGAATTTGAGCGTCAATTTCACCTTCTACCATTTCCATTGTTTCTGGAATTAATGGAATCTGACCAGAAAGGTACACTGTATTATTTACTTTAACAGCCTGTGAATAAGTGCCAATTGCTTGTGGTGCTTTGTCTGTGTTGATGATGGTTTTAGCCATGATGAATCCTTAATCTTTACTAGTTTTTAATGCGTACAATCTTATTAACACCAGGAATGGCGCGTAAACGTCGCATAACTCGAGCAAGGTGTTTACGACCTTGTACGCTGATCTGCAGCTGAGTTACGCTTAATCTGGCATCTCTATCTTCGACGCTAATGCCTTCAATGTTGGCATCGGCTTGAGTCACGGCGGATGCAAGCTCAGCAACAACACCTTTTCGGTTCTCTAAATAAAGTCTTAAATCGACAGAGAATTCGCTATCAATGTCTTTATCCCAGCTAAGAATGACGCATTTCTCGGCATCTTCGCGAATACCTTGAACATTTTTGCAGGTGGCAGTATGAACGACCAAGCCGCGACCAGAACTGGTGTTACCCACAATAGGGTCTCCAGGGATTGGATTACAGCATTTAGCGAAGTTTACCACTACCCCTTCGGTTCCTTTAATTGCCAGAGGGGCTTCATTATCAAAGGCTTCAAGATCGATATCAGTATCGCGACTAGCGGCCAATAAACGGCGTGCAACGAGAGAGGCCATTCTATTACCAAGACCAATATCTTCCATCACATCTTCTATCGACTCTAGTGATGTTTCTTCTAGCAGTAGGTCTATGCGCTCTTGCTCAATATCATCCATTGAACGGCCTAAGGCAGATAAGGCCTTATTTAATAGACGCTCCCCTAAGGAGACAGACTCTGAGCGACGTTGGCTCTTCAGAAAGTGGCGAATGTTTGAGCGTGCTTTACCCGTAACCACAAAGCTTAGCCAAGCAGGATTAGGTTGTGCACCAGGGGCAGTAATAATTTGTACCGTTTGGCCATTCTGTAATTTTGAACTTAGTGGCGCAAGCTGTCGGTCGATACGACAAGCGATGCAAGAATTACCCACATCGGTATGAACTGCATAAGCAAAGTCGACTGTAGTAGAGCCTTTAGGCAACTCCATGATTCGGCCTTTGGGCGTGAATACATAGATTTCATCAGGGAATAAGTCGACTTTTACATGTTCGATAAACTCAATCGGGCTGCCTGCACTCTGTTGCAGTTCCAGTAGGTTTTGCACCCACTGTTGAGCACGCTGACTTCCTGCCATTTCGTTGTTATCTGTTTTATACAACCAATGTGAAGCGATACCATGCTTCGCCATGGCATCCATTTCTTCGGTGCGGATTTGAATCTCAATAGGAACGCCGCTGATACCAATTAACGTGGTATGCAAAGATTGATAACCGTTGGTTTTAGGAATGGCTATATAGTCTTTAAAACGTCCAGGAATAGGCTTATATAGGTTGTGTACTGCGCCAAGTACGCGATAACACATGTCGACGGACTCGACGACGATACGGAAGCCATAAACATCAAGAATATCGTTTAAAGATTTACGCTGCTCTTTCATCTTGGTGTAGATGCTGAACATGTGCTTTTCTCGACCAAGTACACGACTTGGGAGGTTTTCTTCTTTTAAACGATTACGTAAGGCCGTAGAAATCTTATCCACAAGCTCTTTGCGGTTGCCTCGAGCATTGGTAACGGCTTTGCGAATTAACCCTGAACGCATTGGGTACATGGCATCAAAACAGAGCTCTTCCATCTCAACACGCACACTGTTCAACCCTAAGCGATGGGCAACAGGTGCATAAATGTCGAGGGTTTCTCGGCCAATACGACGGCGTTTATCAGGGCGTAACGCACCCAGTGTTCGTAAGTTGTGCAAACGGTCTGCTAGTTTTACCAGCATAACGCGAATATCTTTTGCCATTGCCAGAATCATTTTCTGGAAATTTTCGGCTTGCTGCTCTTCTTTACTCTCAAACTTTATGTGCGTCAGCTTGCTCACGCCATCAACAAGTTCTGTTACCACATCACCAAACTGCTCTGAAAGAGCAACTTTAGGAATTCCTGTATCTTCAATAACGTCGTGGAGCATCGCAGCCATAAGACTTTGGTAGTCGAGGCGCATGTCAGAAAGGATATTAGCAACTGCTAAAGGATGAATAATGTAAGGTTCGCCACTGCGGCGACGTTGCCCGGTATGCGCTTGTTCTGCATAAAAGTATGCGCGGCGTACCTGCTGTATTTGTTCGGTAGAAAGGTAACTAGATAGTCGATCAGATAAGGCGTCTATAGTTGGCACGGTTGAGCCCTGAAGTTGTGAGAATTCAAACCGAGCAGGCCAGAGGCTAAGCTCGGTTTGCGATAGCTAAGATAGGATTCTAACCCCGTATCTTTTCTAATCGTAACAGAAATTGAACTTATTCTGCGTCTTCTGCTTCTTGAACGCGCATGCTTTCAGTTGAAACTAAACCTTGAGCAATTTCACGTAAAGCAATAACAGTTGGCTTGTCACCTTCAGGAGCAACTAAAGGCTCAGCACCTTGAACGGCAATCTGGCGAGCACGCTTTGTGGCCAACATGACCAATTCAAAACGGTTATCAACGTTTTCTAAACAATCTTCAACGGTTACGCGAGCCATGAATTAATTTCCTGCAGGTTTACAAAATTTGGGTTCTTTGTCTGGACATATTAGTGACCGACAATGATGACCCTGTAGTTTAGCGAAAGCTGAGCCATCATTGAAGACTCTAAAGCATATATTTGGTCATTTTTTAACTAATTTAGTAAGTTTTCTAGTAAATGACGCTGTTTTTGGCTCTGAACTTCAATTCTTTGTCGGCGTGCGATGACAACTGAGCGTAATTCTTGCAATGCGTATTCGAAATTATCATTGATGATTAGGTAATCAAATTCACCGTAATGACTCATTTCAGCGACAGCATCTTGCATTCTACGATCAATAACTTCCTGTGAATCCGTGCCACGACCGGTTAAGCGTTTTAGTAATTCGTCACGACTAGGAGGCAAGATAAAAATACTGACCATATCAGGCATTTGCTGGCGAATCTGTTGGGCACCTTGCCAGTCAATTTCTAAAATCACATCGTGCCCTGAACTAAGCTGCTGCTCAACCCAAACCTGCGATGTGCCATAAAAGTTGTCGAAGACTTGTGCGTGTTCTAAGAAAGCGCCTTGCTCAATTAATGCTTTAAAGGCATCTTGGCTTACGAAGTTATAGTCTTTACCATCACTTTCGCCTTCACGGGGTGCGCGAGTAGTGTGTGAAACCGATACGCCAATAGCTTCTGTTTTTTCTAATAACGCTTTTACTAAGGATGTTTTACCTGCGCCTGAAGGGGCAGAGAAAACGTAAAGTGTACCGGTAGAAGTCTTTCGCATAAGGTTCTCAAGTGTAAACAAATAACTGTATTTCAGAGTATTTTAACCTGTAAGCGCTCGACCTAAAATACGTTGTTACAAATTGAGGTGATTTAACTTTAATAGAGCCAACTTTCTGTGTTGGATGGCGCTATAATGCGCGCTTTAAAATTCTAGAATTAATAGTGCTTTTAATTTAAGAGCTCTTGTGGAGAAAACTGTATGAGACCGAGCGGCCGCCAAGTTAACGAATTGCGTGATGTGCGTATTACCCGTAATTTTACCAAACATGCTGAAGGCTCTGTTTTAGTTGAATTTGGTGATACTAAAGTTATTTGTACTGCTAGCGTTGATAAAGGTGTTCCTCGCTTTATGCGCGGAGAAGGAAAGGGTTGGGTTTCTGCTGAATATGGCATGTTACCGCGCTCTACTGGAAATCGAATGATTCGTGAAGCTGCAAAAGGTAAACAAACGGGGAGAACAGTTGAAATTTCTCGCTTAATAGCTCGTTGCTTACGTGCGGCGGTTGATATGAAAGCACTAGGTGAATACACCATTCAGTTAGATTGCGACGTTATTCAAGCCGATGGTGGTACGCGTACGGCAGCAATTACCGGTGCTTTTGTTGCGTTACAAGATGCGATTAATGGTTTAATGGAAGCAGGCAAGGTTAAAAAGAATCCGATTAAGAGCCCTATTGCGGCGGTATCTGTCGGCATCTATAAAGGCACTGCTGTCTTAGATTTGGATTATGCTGAAGACTCTATGGCTGAAACAGATTTGAATGTAATTATGACCGCAGCTGGTGGTTTTGTTGAAATTCAAGGCACAGCAGAGCAAGAAGCGTTTTCTCCAGAGGAGTTGGCTGCTATGTTGGCGTTAGCAAAAGAGGGTATTACTGGATTGTGTGAAATGCAGCAGGCTGCTTTAGTGGAATAAGTAGAAATTCGCGTATCGTTAAAGGGTAGGTCGTTTCAGGCCGTTAGATCCCATGGATGGGATCTCCGAGCTTACACGGATGTATTTACAGCGTGCCGTAAAAGGACATACTCTTTGACGATAGAAAGCGAATTCGACTTAATCTTCGTCGTCAAACTCATATTCAACTAACACAGGTGCGTGATTGCTAAATATTTTGTTTTTCATGATCTTAGATTCGACCACAAATTGGCGCAAATCGGGTGTGCAAATCTGATAGTCAAAACGGAAGCCTTCGCTGTTTCGGCGACGTGCTTCTTCATTAGGCCAATAAGTAAATTGGTTCTCACCAAAATTTGCTTCGCGAAACGCATCAACGAAACCAATAGGTCCAAATACCTGATCTAAAAAAGCTCTTTCTTCTAATAAGAAGCCTGATTGATCTTGCTGTTGGCGCCAGTTGGCAACATCAATTGTTTTATGTGCAGCTTCAAAATTGCCACAAAAAATAAAATCACGACGTTTACGGCGAGTCTTTTTCAGGTGATTTAAGAACTCTTGCTGAAAAGAGAGCTTATCTTCTAAACTGTGAAACGCATCTTCTTTCGGAAAAAGTATGCTTCCTATGCTGACATTTTCAAAGTCGGCTTGAATATAACGACCTTGGAAGTCACACTCAGGAAAACCTAATCCAGTCATAATTGCTTTTGGCAATTCACGGGTATAGATGGCGACACCTGAATAATCGTCGGTTTCTCCTTCAAAAAAATATCCGTTATATCCATCTGGATACAACACACTGTCTGGCAGTTTATATTCTCTATCAAGAGTGTTCTGGATGCACACAACATCCGCTTGCTCTTCATTCAGCCATTCGAAGAGCCCTTGTTCTGCGGCTTTTTTTAAGCCGTTTACGTGTAGGCTGATGATCCTCATACATGGTTCCTGCATACTGAAGAGTGTATGATACCTGATCCTAGTGGATCTAGGGTAACTTCTGGTAAGGATTCTCTGTTGCTGAAACCAGAACAGCAGTATTTATTAAGGCTTATTATGCAAAATTATCAACGTGACTTTATTGAATTTGCCATCAAACAAGGTGTTCTGAAGTTTGGTGAGTTCACTCTTAAATCGGGTAGAGTTAGCCCGTACTTCTTCAATGCCGGTTTGTTTAATACTGGTAAAGCCTTAGCAGAGATCGGTCGTTTTTATGCCGCTGCCCTTGAAGACGCTGGGGTTGATTACGATGTTATATTTGGCCCAGCGTACAAAGGAATTCCTTTAGCAACTACATTGAGCGTAGCTCTTTTTGATAAATATGGAAAAGATGTTCCGTATGTTTTTAATCGCAAAGAAGCCAAAGCTCATGGCGAAGGCGGCACGCTGGTAGGATCGCCTCTAGAAGGCCGAGTTTTAATTGTTGATGATGTAATTACGGCGGGAACTGCTATCCGTGAAGTGATGTCTATGATTGAAGCAGCACCTGGTGCTAAGCCAGCTGCTACACTAATTGCATTAGATCGCCAAGAGAAAGGTAAGGCAGAAGAGTCAGCCATTCAAGAAGTGGAACGTGATTACGGTATTCCTGTAATTAGTATTGTTACACTAGAACAAGTATTGGCTTACGTTGCCGATCAGCCAGAACTAAAGCAATATGCAGAATCCATTGAAGCGTATCGCGAAAAATACGGAGTGTAATATGAGGCTCGTAACGGGCACTTTAATTTTAGCTTTAATAAGCCCTATGGTTTATGCCGCCAAATTATATCGTTTTAAAGTTGATGGTCAGGTCATCATGAAAGATCATGTGCCGCCTGAGTATGCGCAGATGGGCTATGAGGTCTTAAATGATCAAGGCCTGGTGGTTAAGCATGTTCAGCGTGCGGCAACGGCTGAAGAACTTGCTGCGAAAGAAGCCAAAGAAGCGATAAAAGCCGCCCGTATTGAGCGTATTCGAGTTCGCCGAGAAGCGGATCAGGCTTTGCTACGAGTTTACTCTAAGCCAGAAGATGTTGAGCGGGCGCGTAAACGCAAAGTTGATAATATCAATGGTTATATTAGTTTACAGCAGCGTCGCATTGCCGATTTAACTGAGAAGCTAGAGAAGGCTCAGGCGCGTGCCGCAAATTATGAGCGATCTGGGCAAGAAATTCCTGTGGATAAGCGTTTAGAAATTGCGCAGTTACAAAACCAGATTCGTGAAAGCCATTCCAACATTAAAAGTCGAAATGTTGAAAAGGTAGAAAGTACTAAAGTTTATGCTGAAGAATATTCGCGAATGATGTTATTACTAAAATATCCTCCAGGCACACTGGAGAGCGATATTCCGCTGGATGCTCTTAATAATGACTGAGTAATAAAAAAGGAGCTATCAAGCTCCTTTTTTATGTAACCAACTTTATCCAACATCTCGCAATAACTGTTGGCTGATAAGTTGCCACTGTTCAGGCCAATATTGAGTAGGTTTTATATTGAACTCGGTTCGGACATATTGGCGAATTCGCCCTTCTACTAATGCGGTGAGTAAGTTGGCACTGGCAGATAAAGGCATGCAAGTGACTTTTTGTTCGCGCAATTCAGCTTCGCGTAAAATCTGTTTGAACTGGGTTTCTAAGCGTTCGAAAAACTGATGAATGCGCTGGCGCAATCGATCAGTCTCACCAGCCAAGGCATCGCCTGATAATAAGCGGCACATGCCTGGGTTCTTTTCTGCAAATGTAAGAATTAAGGTGATGGTTTGCTCGCAACGCATATCTGCTTTTTGAAAATCTTGCAGTATGCGATTGGTACGAGAAAAAACAGCATCTTCGATAAATTCAATTAAGCCTTCAAACATTTTTGCTTTACTTGGGAAGTGGCGATAAAGCGCCGCTTCAGAAACCCCAACCGTTTTTGCAATATTAGCGGTTGTAATTTTTCCACCTGGATTGGCTTCCAGCATATGGACTACAGCTTGCAATATCTGGTCGCGGCGGGATATTTTGACTTCCGTTTCGTTCATCATTTTTCCTCCAGTCCAGTTATTATCAAAGTGCTTTACGGTTAGTAATCAATGTACCAACCCCTTCATCGGTGAATAACTCTAGCAACGTCGAATTCGGTACGCGGCCATCAATAATATGAGCGCTTGTGACGCCTGCATGAACTGCATCCAAAGCACATTGAATCTTTGGTAGCATGCCGCCGTAAATAGTACCATCAGCAATTAATTCATCGACTTGATGTGTGCTTAGACCGGTAAGCACTTCACCATTTTTATCTTGAAGGCCTGAGATATTAGTTAATAGAATTAATTTCTCAGCGCGAAGAACTTCAGCGAGCTTGCCTGCAACTAAATCGGCATTGATGTTATAAGATGCTCCATTAGCATCAACGCCAATAGGAGCGATGACAGGTATAAAGTCGCTTTGAGAAAGCATATCTAATACTTGAGTATTTACGCGAGTAACTTCTCCAACATGGCCGATATCGATTATTTCAGGTTGCTGCATGTCAGGTGAGTTTTTAGTTACTTGTAATTTCTTGGCATGTAATAGCTGGCCGTCTTTACCTGTTAAACCGATGGCTTTACCGCCATTTTGGTTAATCAGATTAACTATGTCTTTATTAACTAATCCGCCTAAAACCATCTCAACCACATCCATGGTTTCACTGGTTGTAACGCGCATGCCGTCAACAAACTCACTTTTAATATTCAGCTTTTCTAATAAATCGCCGATTTGTGGGCCGCCACCGTGAACAACGATTGGGTTAATTCCGATCAGTTTCAGCATCACCATATCGCGTGCAAAACTGTTTTTCAGGGTGTCATCTGTCATGGCGTTACCGCCGTATTTAACGACGATGGTCTTGCCAGTGAATTTTTGCAGATAAGGTAGTGCTTCGCTTAGCACCTTAGTCGTAATAACTGCTTCTTTGCGACTCAATGGCATGAAGTTAATTTCCTGATAAATAAAAGTGAACAATTAATAAAAAATAGGCAGTGCATTATAGCTTGGCCGCCTATGAGAATCATCTATCCAATGTGATGATTCAGAAATATTGTGAGGGCTCTGTTACATGCATCTCGCAAAAGAGCGGTTTAGAAGGGTATCGTCAACTCAGGAGCATGACGACTTAATGCTTCTTTAAATAGAGCTTTTATCCGCTCAAGAGCTTCATCGCTCTCACCGGCAAAGCGCAGCGTTAACGTTGGTGAGGTGTTGGATGCTCTTACTAATCCCCAGCCATCGGCGAAATCAGAGCGGATCCCATCGATAACCGATATTCGAGCACCTTCTTGTAAGCTGGGCTCTGACGCAAGTAGCTGGATTATAGTGAACTTGCGCTTATCATCTGAATCAACTGTTATCTCTGTGGTAGATATATCGTTAGGGAATTCTGAAAATATGTTTGATACCGGTTCAAATTGATGGCTTAGTAGCTCTAATACACGAGCACTCACGTACAAGCTATCGTCAAATCCATACCAGCGATCACGTAAGAAAATATGCCCGCTTAACTCACCACCTAGTACAGCATTAAGCTCTTCCATTTTCGCTTTCATCAGGCTGTGACCTGTTTTCCACATTGTCGGGCGTCCGCCAGATTGAGAAATTAGCTGAGTTAAGCGACGTGAAGATTTAACGTCATACACAACATCACAGCCAGGCTGGCGACTAATAATGTCTTTGGCTAAGAACATTAGAATGCGATCGGGTGAAATAATGGAACCTTGCTCATCAACGATTCCAATGCGGTCCCCATCGCCATCAAAAGCGATACCAATATCAGCTTTATGTTCTTTAACGGCTTCCTGTAATGCGACAAGGTTTGCGGACTTGCTGGGGTCTGGCTGATGGCTTGGAAAGCTTCCATCTACATTACAGTTCAAAGGTATAACATCTAGTCCCATGGTTTTTAGTAACTGCAATCCAATAGGTCCTGCTATGCCGTTACTTCCATCCAACACGACTTTAAGTGGGCGGCTGAGCTGTATGTCGCTTTGGATACGTTCGATATAATCTCGAGATAGGTCGTTATTTTCAACAGCCCCTTGTCCTGATATAAAATCTTGACGCTGGATTCTGTGATAGAGCGCCATGAGTTGTTCTTGCATCAGGGATTTACGGTTGATAACAATGGTAAAACCATTGATATTTGCAGGATTATGACTGCCAGTGATCATGACTCCGTTGCTTGTTTCAAGCTCATGGCAAGCATAATAGAGCATGCCTATTGTCGCCGCACCGATGCTAATGACATTAGTTCCAGATGCTAGTAAACCGTCTTGCATCGCTTGGGCAATTTTGGGGCTTGAAAGACGTCCATCCCAAGCAATAATGATACTCTTCTCGCCCCGCGACTGTAGCTCACTCCCTAATGCTAATCCTATTTGCTCAGTCGCTTCTTGGCTAAGCTCTTGTTCGGCGTCGCCTCGAATATCGTAAGTTCTGAAGATGCTTTGCGAGACTAAAGCTTTAGCATGCGGAACTTCTTCAACCATGACTTGTGGTATTGCCTTATTTGAATGGGCACTAAAAGCCTTCTTCTTTTTGGTGCTTGTAACAGGCTGTGTAAGTTCAACGCTTTGTTTTTCACGGTCTGTAGAAGAGTTCTGTACATGTCTTTCTGGGGATTCAGACTGACCTGAGTTGATACCCTTAGAGTTTGCTAAATGCTCCATTGCTTTCGCTAGCTCATGGAAGATTTTGATATTAAATTTTGGCCAATCATTCTCGCCTTTGCGGTATAGGTGGCGTACGTAGTTATAAAGCATTAATTTGTTGCGATTTATTTCACGCTTTTGCAGCCAAATAAGAATAAATAGCACTATCAGTGTGCTTAGTAGCGCTACAACCCAAGGGGTTACAATGGTCGTTGTAGCAAGTTGTGGACGAGTATCGGCTGGTATAAAGGTTAAGAACCAATAGTCGTTAATAGATTCGGTGACGACAGTTAACTGAGAATCGCTTTTTTTACCAATTTCAAAAACCTGCAATCCTTTATTGGGATCGCTGCGTAATACTTGGCGTGTGGAAATCAGGCCATGTTTGGCGGCAGCGCCAGAACGTAATTGCTCAAGCCAGTTCGCGCCATATTCAATTAATAAAATACCTCGAATACTATTAGAGTAGTCTTTAATTGGTGTGGCTAAATAAAAGTGGATTTCACCATTACGCTGTACGGCTTCTAGTGGAAATTCTTTGCCTTTTAAGGTGTTGGTGGCGAGTTCTTGAACGGCGTAGCCTAGCTGGTTCTGTAATCCTAAGGCACTTAAGTTATCAAGAATGAAAATTTGTTCAGAGCCTGTAATTAAGGATTTAAGTGTACGCTTCCAACTGGAGTCAGGATTGTTTAAATAATCAATAGTGTTGGCATGACGAGCTGCATTTTTCTGCTGCATTTGAGTTTCAGCTAGCTTAATGCGTAAACTATGAGCCATTTGTTGGGCCATAGCTTGAGCGTATTCTTTATCTAAGGTCGCTTGCGCAAATAGATTTACTTGCAAGCTTTGCATTGAAAGGCCGAGGGAAATAAACAATAACGCGACCCAAATTCCGAGTCGATTATAAAACGCTAGTGTTCTTTTTGGCACTTTCATTTCCACGGTTCATATTCCTTTATTATTGGTTTTTTAGGAAGCTAGTAATACTGAAGTGGTATCTATTGTCTTTATTATCAGCATTACCAGTTTTTTTAATCCGTTAGCTACGACCTGAATGGCCAAAACCACCTTCGCCACGGTCTGTGGCCTTGAATTCTTCAACAAGATTAAACTCGGCCTGTACAACAGGTACGATGATTAATTGAGCTAATCTTTCACCTACTTCGATTGTAAAGGCTTGTTGACCACGATTCCAGCATGAAACCATTAACTCGCCTTGATAATCAGAGTCAATCAATCCCACTAGATTGCCTAATACGATTCCATGCTTATGGCCTAGACCTGAGCGCGGTAAAATCATGGCCGCAATACTTGGGTCTTCTAGGTAAATAGAAAGGCCTGTTGGAATCAGCTGAGTTTCACCTGGGTTCAGTGTTAATGAGGTCTCTAGCGCTGCTCTCAGGTCTAAACCTGCTGATCCAGATGTTGCATATTCAGGCATTGGGATTTCGCTACCAATGCGTGGGTCTAGTACTTTAACTTGTAGTTGTTTCATTATTTAGTTCTTCTCGGAGTTTATAGTGTCAGTATAGTTGTGAGCGATTAATTCAATCAATTTGTTCGACAAAGCGGACTTTGACATACATGGAAATTCTTGTTCGTTCTCACCCCAAAATGCGGTGACTGAATTATTGTCACTATTGAAGCCAATTTCTGTATTGGAAACATCGTTTGCTATGATCAGATTTAGATTTTTACTTACTAGCTTACCACGAGCGTAAGTGGCGACATCTTGAGTTTCTGCAGCAAAGCCAACGACAAAAGGCTTGTCTTCGAGCTGTGCAACGGTCGCGACAATATCAGGATTTTTAACCAGTGATATTTGCATTTGTTCACCGGCCTTTTTGATCTTTTGCTGAGCAACCTGCACTGGGCGATAGTCAGCGACAGCCGCCGCAGCGATAAATATGTCGCAACTTTTTTGTATTTCAAGGCTTTGAGTAAGCATCTCGCCAGCACTTTCTACTTGAATAACGGTAACTTTTTCCGGAGCAGATAAGCGAACTGGTCCGCTGATTATGGTTACTCGTGCACCTGCGTCGCGTGCAGCTTCGGCGAGTGCATAGCCCATTTTCCCTGAACTGTGATTGCTAATGAAACGGACAGGATCAATGGCTTCGCGAGTTGGTCCAGCGGTAATCACCACGTCTAAACCTGATAACGCTTTGCTAGCAAATAATTTAGCGCATTCTTGTGCGATTAAGCTTGGGTCCAGCATTCTGCCTGGGCCAATGTCGCCGCAAGCTTGTTCGCCATCTGCAGGGCCAAAGCTGTGGAATTTCTTACCTTTAACATCGATTAGACGTTGGATGTTGGCTTGGGTCATTTCATCGCGCCACATGGCTTGATTCATAGCTGGGCAAATTGCTAAAGGGGCATCACTCGCTAGGCAAAGCGTTGTTAGTAAGTCGTTGCCCATCCCTTGAGTTAGGCGTGCAATGAAGTCTGCGGTGGCTGGAGCTACGACTATAATATCAGCCCAGCGTGCTAATTCGATGTGTCCCATGCCAGCTTCGGCTTCAGGGTCTAACATAGAATAATGAACGGGATTTCCTGATAAAGCTTGTAGCGTAAGCGGTGTAATAAATTCTTGTGCAGCGGTGGTCATAACAACACGCACCTCCGCTTTGGCTTTGCGTAGTTCACGAACCAGTTCGGCGGCTTTATAAGCTGCGATACCACCTGTTATGCCTAATAGAATACGTTTGTTGCAAAGTTGTTGCATGGGAGCGCCCTTTAAAGATCTGCACGCAGTATATCAGTCGATAAGGTGAATCAAAAAGGGGATATGGGTTTTCGTTAAAAGGATGAAAATAAGGGATTATTATGTCGATTACAGATTGGCCTGCCGATGAGCGGCCTAGAGAGAAGTTGTTAGCACGTGGCGCTGAGTTTTTATCGGATGCAGAGTTGCTGGCTATTTTTTTACGAACAGGGGTCAGCGGTAAAAGTGCCGTGGACTTAGCGCGTGATTTACTGACAGGTTTTGGCGGGTTGCGCCAGTTACTGGTAGCTGACCAGAGTCAGTTTACTCAACATCACGGCTTAGGTCCTGCGAAGTTTGCTCAGTTGCAAGCTGTTCTGGAGATGTCGAGTCGCCATTTAGAACAGACTTTGCAAAAAGATGGGGCGTTAACAAGTCCGCAGTTAACTCAACGCTATTTGATGTCGAAGTTACGGGATCGTCAAAGCGAGGCATTTGTTGCTTTATTATTGGACAGTCAGCATCGTGTATTGGAATATGTTGAGTTGGCTCATGGAACGATTGATGGTGCTGCTGTTTATCCCCGAGAGGTGGTTAAGATGGCGTTAGCGAAGAATGCAGCTGCGCTAATTTTTGCCCATAATCATCCGTCTGGAATTGCAGAAGCAAGTCAGGCAGATAGAGCAATTACTGATCGTTTGGTGAAAGCACTTTCTTTGCTTGATATTCGTGTTTTGGATCATATAATTGTCGGCGATGGCGAGTTCACTTCTTTTGCTGAAAAAGGTTGGTTATAATCATCTAGCATGACTAACATGACCGATTAAGGCTTAAAAATGGCTGTTTGTGTAAAAAACAGCCCACAGTCCTTGCATACAACCCCAATTTTTTGGTATAAAGCGCAACCCTTTTTTAAGGTCGTTGTGTTTCCGATGCTCAGCTTTGGAAAATACCACTTAAAAATTGAGGGAACTAACAGTTTTAATTGATACCGATTTGTATCAGTTGATAACAAGATTTTTCATTGGATTCTTCGTGACGAAGGTCTGATATTTAATGACTCGGGGCGAGTAGCAATGTCTAAAGTTTGTCAGGTTACAGGTAAGCGCCCTGTAACAGGAAATAATGTATCTCACTCAAATATCAAAAGTAAGCGTCGTTTTTTACCGAACTTACAATCCCATCGTTTTTGGGTTGAGACTGAGAACCGTTTTGTACGCTTACGTTTAACTACGAAAGGTATGCGTATCATCGACAAGAAGGGTATCGATGCCGTTCTTAAAGAAATCCGCGCACGCGGCGAAAAAGTTTAAAGGAGAAGATTATGCCACGCGATAAGATTCGTTTAGTTTCAAGTGCCGGTACTGGTCACTTCTACACAACTGATAAAAACAAACGTACGATGCCTGAAAAAATGGAAATCAAAAAGTTTGATCCAGTTGTACGTAAGCACGTAATGTATAAAGAAGCTAAAATTAAGTAAGCTTTTTTGTCATCGAAAAACCCAGTCTTGTTGGCTTGTAAGAGTTAACAACACTGGGTTTTTTTATGTCTGCGATTTGAAGAGAGTAAAATTTCTGGTTTCTAAAGCACTGCGCTTGCGCTCAGAATGGTGCTTAGGTCTGTGCGGGACGCCGTGAATATGTCCCTATAGGCTCAGCGATTACATCCATGTAATCGGATGCCCTTCACCCCTAAGCCCCAGTCTTCAGCGCGCAGTGCTGATTATCTAAATTTTTCCAGCATAAGCGTTTCATAACTATCACTAAGTCTTAACAATATGAATTAGGCGTAATTTTTTATTATTGTCTGATGTAGAATCTGGGGAAGAATTTACGGTGATGCATTAGTGTGGTTCATTTTAGAGGGCTTCCCGCAGCAGGACGCTGTGGAGAGCATACATGGACGTACTTGCTGCGTCCCCTGAAATGAACTACCTAATGCAGAGCGTGGGTTGAAGTAGAATTTCGTTAAGCAAACGAGTGAATAGAATGCCTGAACTTCCTGAAGTAGAAACCACCAAGCGCGGAATTGAAAAGTACCTCAAGGGTTATGTCGTTGAAGGCGTGAAAATCCGCCAAGGGCGCTTACGTTGGCCTGTGAGTGATGAAATTCAGGGGCTAGAAGGCCAGGTTATTAAATCGCTCACTCGTCGCGCCAAATATATCTTAGTTGAATTTGAACACGGTTATGCACTTTGGCATTTAGGCATGTCCGGATCACTACGTTTGGTAGAACCGAGCGAAGCAGAAACTTTTGGTAAACACGATCATATTGATTGGCAGCTCTCCAGTGGCAAAATTCTTCGCTATCACGATCCGCGTCGTTTCGGCGCGTTACTTTGGGTTGAAGACCCTGTGGATAACAATTACATCAATCACCTTGGGCCCGAGCCATTAGGCGATGAATTTGATGCTGCGTATTTGTATGAGAAAAGTCGAGGTAAGAAAGCCCCAATTAAAACCTTCATTATGGATGGTAAGGTCGTTGTTGGTGTGGGAAATATTTACGCCAATGAAAGTCTGTTTCTAGCTGGAATTAAACCGACGACACCTGCGGGGAAAATCAGCAAAGCCCGCATGGAAAAGCTGGTATCACATATCAAGCAAGTATTAGCCGCTGCAATTGAACAAGGTGGAACGACGTTAAGAGACTTCGTTGGCGGCGATGGCAAGCCGGGTTACTTTGCTCAACAGCTGAATGTCTATGGTCGCGGTGGCGAAGAATGCGTAACCTGTGAAAAGACCTTAAAAGAAATCCGCCAAGGTCAGCGGGCCACGGTTTATTGCCCTGCTTGCCAGAAGTAGGGCGTTGGCCTAAAGACTAACCTACATAAAGAACTTACATTATTAATGTAGGTCGAGGCTTTAGCCCGACAAAAGAAGACTATACAGAATCAGGTTTGTTAACCCTTAATCACCGCCCAAGCTCTTCCAAGTAATTCATACCAAGTACGTTCTGTTTTCATGAGCGCACTGGTTTCTATCTTCCAATCTGTTGATTCTTCTTTAGCGGCAAAATGTGCTGGTGCCGCGATGGGCTCTAAAGACTTACCTGCAACTTTTTGTTGCTGGAACCATTTCATCGAGCGCTGCATATGAGAAGCGGAGGTGACAAGAGCAAAAACTTTATCTCTTAGAAAAGGAGCGGTCAGCAAGGCTTCTTGTTGAGTATCCTGCGCGGTTGGAAATAAGTGAATCTTTTCTTTTGGAACCCCTAAACTCAGTGCAATCTCACCTGCGACTTCGGCATATGGTCGACTTTCAGTACCAGCATAGCCCGATAGTAAAAGTTCAGCTTCTGGGTTGGCTTGCCAAATTCGATAGCCCTCCATTAAGCGATATAAACCTGTGCCGCAAAGCTGAGCCATGGGAGGGATTTCGTTATTGACGTTATGGCAGTTTCCTAAAACGACAATGGCTTCTACGGGCTGTTCAATATTAAACGTTTGATACTGATGCTCTAACGGATATAACACTGAGTTGGCAAACGGCTGCCAACTAAATAACATCAGCAAGGCTACGCCAGAAAAGGCAATGGCACGGCCTATGTGAGCGCGCCAATAGCTAATAATTAAGCCAAAGATAATCAGTAAGCAGCAAAAGGGCAGTGGCATTAACCACATACTGATTAGTTTTTTTAGTAGAAATCCGAGTTCCATTATTTATTCCGAAACCTGCGCTTCACCAAAAGCTCTTGGATCCGATGCCGCAGTGACTTCACCACTTTTCTTATTCCATAACACTGCCTGCATATTGCCATACTCGCGGCCAATATTTTTCAGTTTATGGCCTTTGCTTTCTAACGCATTAATTTCGGCGGCACTGAAAGTATTTGGTTCGTGCTGAATCACATCGGGTAAGTATTGATGATGAAAGCGTGAACGGCCAACCCAGTCGCCAACAGGTTGGCCATCAAAATGCTCCAGCATACCTAACATCACCATGGTGATAATACGGCTACCGCCCGGAGTACCGATTAGCGCGATAGCCTCATCACTTTCAACAAATGAAGGACTCATACTGGAAAGTGGGCGTTTGTTCGGAGCAATGGCATTAGCCGCATTTCCAACCAAACCGTAAGCATTTGGCTCACCTGGTTTTGCAGAGAAATCATCCATTTCGTTATTCAAAACAACACCCGTGTTCGGAACTGTAAAGGCAGAACCAAACGGCAAGTTAATACTTAACGTTGCTGAAACGCGGTTGCCTGCTTTATCAATAACGGAGAAGTGCGTGGTGTGGAAGCCTTCTTGAATATTTTTAGGGCCTTTTAAGCTTAAGCTGCTGGTGGCTTTTTTCATATCGATGGTAGCCGCATAATTCTTTGCACGCTCTAGACTGATCAACTCTTTCGTTGGCACTTCAACAAAATCAGGATCGCCTAAGAATTCTGCACGATCTTTATAAGCGCGGCGCATAGCTTCAGCAATCAGGTGGGTTTTATCTGCATTATTCAAACTGCCAAGATCGTATTGCGAAAGCATATTTAACATAGCCGCAATTGCGATTCCGCCAGAAGAAGGAGGTGGTGCGCTAACAACCTTATGGCCCTTATAATCAATTTCGATAGGCTCGCGCTCAACGATGTTGTAGTTGGCTAAATCTTCTAATGTCCAGATGCCATTGGCGGCTTGCACGCCTGCAACTAAGCGACGAGCGCTTTCGCCTTTATAAAAACCATCAAAGCCTTTGTCGGCTAATTCTTGCAGCGTCCAAGCAAGGTCAGGCTGTTTAATCAGATAGCCGACTTCAGGGATTTTTTGTTCGCTATCTAAAAAAGTTTGTGCACTATTCGGATAGCGCTTAATGGCTTTTAAACGATAGCTCATCAGTTTCTGATAGTGCTCATAAACAGGAAAACCTTCATTCGCTTGCTGAATTGCTGCGGCTAAGGAATTCTTAAGAGGAAGCTGACCGTATTTTTCGGCTAGATGAACAAAGGCTGCGGCTTGCCCAGGAATCCCTGCGGCTAATGCACCATTGACGGCGATATCTCGATTAACGCTACCATCTTCGTTTAGATACAAATCGGCATGAGCAGCAGAAGGCGCTTTTTCTCGGGCATCGATAAATATGTTTTTATCAGATTTGGCATCATGAATCAGCCAAAATCCACCCCCACCGATACCGGCACTATAGGGTTCAACAACGCCTAAAGACGCTGCCACTGCGATCGCTGCATCAAAAGCGTTACCACCTTGTTCGAGGATATCCATGCCCGCTTGAGTTGCGAGTGGATGTGCACTGGCAATGGCTGCCTGGCTTGGAATAGATGAGGTGCTACTTGTTGCTGGTGCTTGATTACTTTCAGTTTGGGAACAAGCGCTTATGCCGATCAGTGCGGATAACGCGATAGAAACTTTTAGGGTGTTAAATGAGGAAGGTAGCATTGAAGATATTTCCTAAGGACAATATTTCCAGCTACCTTGGCAAGAACTTACCATGAAGGCAAGCTCTAAAAGACATCGCGAAGTGAGATAAACAGTAAAATTAAATAGCTTTGCCGGTTAGCAATTCATATTTAGCTTCTAACTCAGCTTGGCTCTCTTCGTTTTCTTCGTCTTTTGGTATGCAATCAACAGGGCATACTAATACACACTGTGGCTCGTCGTAGTGACCAACGCACTCTGTGCATTTTGCTGGATCAATTTCGTAAATCTCGTCTCCAGGAGTAATCGCTTCGTTAGGACACTCTGGTTCGCATACATCGCAGTTAATGCATTCGTCTGTGATGATTAGTGACATGTTTTATTTTCCTTACGCTTTTTCTTTTAAGGCTTTAGCAACCGCAGGGTGAACGAACTTACTGATATCGCCATTTAATGCTGCAATTTCACGAACTAGTGTAGATGAAATATACGAGTAATGTTCTGCTGGAGTTAGAAACATGCTTTCAACATTCGGTGCAAGCACACGGTTCATGTTGGCAAGTTGGAATTCGTATTCAAAATCAGATACAGCGCGTAAGCCACGCAATATGATATTGGCATTTTTTTCTTGTACGAAATCGGCAAGTAGTGTGCTGAAACCAACAACTTCGACGTTATGCAAATGCCCTAGCACTTCGTTGGCTAGATCAACTCGAGTATTGATGTCGAGTGTTGGTTTTTTCTTTGGATTGTCAGCAACCGCCAGAATGATGTGATCAAACATGCGTGCGGCCCGCTCAACCAAATCGGTGTGTCCGTTGGTGATTGGGTCAAATGTTCCAGGATAGACAACTATGTTCATAGTGGGCTCATCATTCTGTTAAGTTAAAAACGGTGTGTATAAAATTATGCGCGGTATTTTAACTGAAGTGGCTAAAAAACGATAGCGCACTATGTGTCTTGGCCGCACTGAAGATGTAGGCGAAGGAGACAAGTGCTGCAACGAAAGCCCAGTTTTTACCTTGTTTGATCGCTATAACACCAAAGGCAATGTAGCCAACTAAACCGATGACTTTTGCTGTTAACCAGTGGTCGGTTAATGGGTATTGGCTAATGATTGTGCATAGCCAGATAGCAAATATCAGTAAGAAGGTATCGATGATGTGTGGCAGTATTTTTAGCAGTTTGTTGCTTTTGAGTGTTGGCTTGAATTTGAACAAAGCAAAGCGAATGATAAATAATAAGATGCTTAGGTAAGCAAGACCGACGTGGGAGTGTTTTAGGGCGCTATAATCCATGATTTTCTCAGTTTGTTAGTCGTATAGGGAGTTGAATTTGAGAGTTGTTGCAAAGTACCTTGTTTAGCCTAAGTTGCCAAGGGCGTTTCGTGTCTTGAATGGTAAATGCGTTGCTCTCGCCATTGCCCTTTCGATTGATGTTGGGTAAGTCGTTTTACGGCATGTCGTGAATACGATCCCTGTAGACTCTCTTCGGGATCCTTCCCTCAGAAGGCCTAAAACACCTCACCCAACATCAATCTTGCTTTTACTAACCTCGCTTCTAAGCCGTTAGCTTTTCAGCTAAACCTGTTGCCAAACGACACGCCATTCCATAAATGGAAAGCTGAGGGTTTGCGCCAATACTGGTAGGGAAAATAGAACCATCTATCACGTATAAATTATCGAGATAATGATATTTACCATTACTGTCCACTAGGCACTTGTCTAAGTCTTCCCCCATTGGCAGTCCGCCCATAACGTGAGCGCTGCCAACTAATGCTTTGCTTGCGCTATAAGAAAGCTTATCGATCGCCGCTTTAGACGCTTCCCAGGACGTTTCCCACTTTGCTTCTGTGTGAGCTGCGCGAACAGCCTTTGCGCCTGCAGCGAATTGCAGTTCAGCCATGGTCAAATGAGTGCGTTTAACCCCTTCCCAAAGATAATCGTTGATGGGGTAATCGATGATTGCTGAGCCGTCATCGGCCAATTCGATCGAGCCACCGACACTATCATCGTTAAAACCATCACGTAATAACGCAATCATAGAACTTAGATTTGGTAGCTTATTTAACTCATCAAATTGCGCTTCACCATGGCCCATCAACAATACTGAAGTCAGACCTGGATGCAGTGGTGGAACTTCCAATTTGTAACCTACGGGGCCATCGACGGAATTCCATTGGAAGTGATCCGAATAAATCGACTGCGGAGCACCGTAATAAGGATTGATTTCTTTTTCGAAAGACGCAAAAGAAAAGGTTGTTGGATGGAAGAACGTACGCTTGCCAATTAAGCCTTTAGGATCAGGTGCTTCAGATCGCAACATCATTGCAGGGCCGTTAATGCCGCCAGCAGACAAGACAACGGTTGTCGCTTTAACTGTTAATTGAACGCCAGTTGGGCGATAGCCTTTATCCAGTGCAGTCACTTCAATTCCAGTGACTTTATTGTTGTCCATGATTAGGCGTTCAGCACGAGCGCTATAAAGCAGCTGACTGCCTTCATCCATAGCGCTTGGAATCGTAGTAACCAACATCGACTGCTTTGCATTGGTTGGGCAACCTGTACCGCAAAAACCTAAATTCCAGCAACCCGCGACATTACGCGGAATCACCTTCCAAGGAATCTCTAACGCATCAGCTCCACGGCTTAATACTGCGTTATTTTCGTTGGCTGGAACGGCCCAAGGAGCAATGTTCAGGCGTTCTTCCATTTTATCGAACCAAGGAGCCATTTCATCTTTTGATACACCCTTAGTACCAAAATTATCGCCCCAGTATTGCAAAGTTTGCTCGGGTGTACGGAAGCTTGATGTCCAGTTAATTACCGTCGTACCGCCAACACAACGCCCTTGAAGAATCGACATACTGCCGTCTTTATTCATGCGGCCTGCATTTTCTTGGTAAAGGTCTTTGTAAGCTTGGCGCTCATCCATTTTAAAATCATTGGTACTTTTTAATGGGCCCTCTTCAATGAGTAGAACCTTCAAACCAGCCTTCGCTAGAATTTCAGCAGCTGTGCCGCCGCCAGCACCCGTACCGATAATGGCAACATCGGCTTCTAAGGTTGTATTCTCAGTATATTCACCGGCATCTAGCGTGATCCAGCCATTGCTAATACCTTCTAAAATAGGATCAGTAATACCGCGAACTTCTTCAAAATTTTTCTCAGCCATTAGCTATTCTCCGCGGAAATATTTTTAGCATTGGGGGTGACGGGTGTCGGAATTTTAGTTGGTGGCCCAGGGTAGCCTGTAGTGACAAATGACTCAGGCTGAGAGTACCAGCTAATACCAATCAACTTGCTTAACGATACATAACCCATGCGTTTCATCTGAAGGCTACTATCGCGCCAGCCAACTAAAAAGTCGTCAATTTGCTTAGGGCTCATATCTTTCCAATTGGCCCAAGAGGCTCCGGCAGCTAATCGAATAGGCGCCATCGAAAGAGCATCGAATAACTGACGCATTTGAATTCGGTTATGGTATTGCAGGGTATAAATCAAATCGTCTAGAGCTAATAGCGTGCGTTTCATTGCCGCGTCATGGCTTAGCTCACCCGGGAAGCTTTTATTCAATACCGCAGGGATTAACGCAGCGAAGAATTCTCGGTCATTAGGTTGTAAGAATTTATACTCTCCCCCTTGCTCTAGTTGTGTCGTACAGCCTGTCAATGTTGCAACGGCACTGCCGAATGCAAGCGTTGCTGTGCCCATTAGGCCGAGCTGTAAAAAGCCTCGGCGAGTGGTGGGCAGTGCTTGGTTGATTTGTGAACTCATCATAGCTCCCGGTAATTTTTATATTTATTAACCAATTAGTAATTCTTAGCGGATAGAGCGCTAGCGAATAAAAAAGGTATAAATCATTCGACGAATGGAATTGTCATANGGAGGATATGCCAAACTTCCCGTTGATAANCGCGACTTGCGGTGAACCGCTTTTGCTTTCGAGAATGTAATAAACCCTTCATGACCGTGGTAATGCCCCATGCCCGAATCACCAACGCCACCAAATGGCATATCTTCTTGGGCTAAATGCATCAAGGTATCGTTTACGCTAACTCCGCCAGAATGTGTATTGTCTAATACGTAGTCTTGCTCAGGCTTATCATAGCCAAAATAGTATAAAGCCAGTGGACGAGGGCGATCNTTCACATAATCAATGGCCTCATCAATATTGTCGTAAGCAATAATAGGAAGAATAGGACCAAATATTTCTTCATCGGCAATGGTCATATCGTGTTTGAGATTTTGCATNATGACAGGAGCGAGTTTACGGCCTGCTGATAAATCTTCGTTGGCTGGATTTATTGTTGTTAGTTTTGCGCCTTTCTGTTCCGCATCGGTTAACAAATTCGTTAAGCGCTGATGCTGGCGATCGCTAATAATCGCGGTGTAATCATCATTGTCTTTCAGTGTTGGGTACATTTTACTGAATGCTTTTTTGTACGCTTCAATAAATTCTTTTTCTTTGGCCTTTGGCACTAGAATATAATCCGGTGCGACACAGGTCTGGCCAGCGTTCATCGATTTACCAAAACAAATACGCTCAGCTGCATCTTTCATCGGAATTTTGTCAGATACGATTGCAGGAGATTTACCGCCAAGTTCTAGGGTTACCGGAGTTAGATTCTTAGCCGCTGCAGCCATAACAAAACGACCAACGGTTGTAGAACCCGTAAATAGAATGTGATCAAAAGGTTGCTCGGTGAAAGCGATTGCTGCATCTGCTTCACCTTCAATGATGCATACACGATTCTCTTCAAACACTTCCGCGATCATCGCCTTGAATACTTTATTAAGCTTCGGCGTGAACTCTGACATTTTAATCATCGCGCGATTACCGGCTGCAAGCGCTGCAACCAAAGGCCCTATCGCAAGAAATATTGGATAATTCCACGGTACGATAATCCCTACCACCCCTAATGGCTGATAGCGCACTTCGTTTTTAGCGGGCGCAAACAGCATTCCAACACCACGCTTACTTGGCTTCATCCACTTGCGTGTTTTCTTGATGGCCATGTTGATGCCTTCAACGCTGGTTAGAATCTCAGCGAGTAAAGTTTCATCTTTAGAGCGACAGCTAAAGTCTTCATTTACGGCTGCAGCAAGCTGGTCTTGATATTTAATGGTGATATTTTTAAGTGCTTTAAGGTGGCCAATACGTTGATCTGCACTTGGCATAGGCGTTTTACGATAAGCTTCTTTCTGGCGAGAAAATAATTCTTGTAAGCGAATAACTTCTGCATCGATTTCAACATTAAAAGCGGGTGTTTCAGCGGTATTGGCAACCATGAGTAGTCTCCAAAAATAGTGGTTAATAATTATTCTAAGTGTATTATTAGAGTTATTGCTCTAAATAGTCAATAGTTATAGATTAATTGACATGACCGTTTAAAATAGCGACCAATCATCAGATCAAAAAAATAAGGCTGTTATAGATTGTATGAAAACCCGTGATCGTATTTTGGCTGCTGCGTTAGAGCTGTTTAATCAGCAAGGCGAGCGCAATGTAACGACGAACCATATTGCTGCGCATTTAGAGATGTCTCCGGGTAATCTTTATTATCATTTTAAAAATAAACAGGAAATTATTTTTGAGTTGTTTCTAAGCTACGAAGCGACTGTGGATAACAATCTTAATGTGCCGGAAGATCGCCAACTAACAATTGAAGACAAGCTTAATTATTTGCAGAAGGTCTTTCAGGGACTATGGGAATATCGGTTTATCCATCGTGATATGGAGCATTTGTTGATGGGGGAAGAGCGTCTTCATGCTCGCTATCGAGAATTTTTCCGCCGTTGCCAGAAAAAAACCGAAGCCATTTATCAAGGGCTACACGATGCCAATATTATTAATATTGAGCAGCGCGATCTAGAGGGGTTGGCATTAAATACTTGGATCGTTGTAACAAGTTGGTTTTCTTTTTTACAGTGCAATTTACTGTCTAATTCCGAACAGAGTATTACGCTTGATATGCTAAAAGGTGGTATCTACCAGATATTCCAACTAGAGCGCCCTTATTTAACGGATCAATATCGCGAAAAAGTAGAGGCAATGCAGGAGGCCTTCATTCCTAAGCCAGATTGGTTATCCTCTTAATTTATCAATTTAAAGTGATTTGGCAACTTCTCCCAAGCTTGTGGCGATAGATTTGATTTGCTCGTCTACCCGCAATCCACCTTCCATATGCTCTAATGATTCTTGTACTTTAGTCGATATGATGTCGGTAATTAACTCTTCCTGTTCATCACTTAGACCCATACTAGAGTAACTTTTATCCATTTCACTCAA
>PAOL01000038.1 GCA_002708475.1 Oleispira sp.
GAAGCGGTCGGCAGTAAAGAGGCGACGGGTTTCAATACGTATGGCTCTGTGGATAACAAGCAGGTGTACATCTACGGTGGGTTAGATTTTTCACCGACGCTGCTTAACCGTGCCTTTGGTATGACGTGGAGTGTGGGTGGTTGGTTGTTGATGCGTTTTCTGGGTAAGTTAAAGCCTGCAAGAGTGGGTGAGTTGTATAAGCGTGTGGCCGATGAGATTAATACGACGTTTGCGATTGAATCGACCCAAGAGCTGTCTTTTGAAGAAGCGATGACGCCAGAGATTATTGAAAAATATAATGCTAAGACGACGGGTGGGAAGTATATATTGAACCCTAATAAGGGTTAGGTTTTATTCGAGGTTTTAGGTGAGCTAAAAGAGGGTGTTCTCGGGAGCGTATTTTATAATAACAAATTCGCTCTCGTTTATAGAATAGCTAGGACACTCATCTTAGTTGAAAAGTAATCTCATGATCTAAGGAAGTGGGTATGCTTCATCATTCATAAGTTAATGAATCCAGTTTCTGGCCATTGACTAAATATAGCGTATCACCGTCCCACGCTGAATAAGTAGAAACTTCTGATACATCAAACGGTGTATTTCCGGAGTATATAAAACGTCCTTCATACCAAACTTCACCAGTACTATCAAAGTAAATCGTGCCTGAGTAATTACCATCAGCGACTTGCATCTTTACGTATACTCCCCCATCTGGTCCACCGACCCAAAGTGCTGATGCTGGTATGCCATTGGGACGAGCTTCTGGTTCATATGTGGATACGGGCTCGCATGCTAGTAACAAAAACATGAGAACAAAAGTGAATAATAACTTCATTAGGTGAACTCTCCTAAATTTTCTATAATTAGTTGATTCGTTCTAGGGAAAAAATCAAGATCACGGTAATCATTTCTAAATTCGCCGATATATGAATTTGGGCGAGGGTCTATCATCCATGGTGCTGCTTTTCCTGCAGCTTCCACTAAGGATTTAACAAAATGAATACAGCTATTGGATATTAGGTCGTATTCTTTGCGCTTAGGGTTACGATTCTGAGCTTTCTGTCTCATTACAAGTTTATTCAGATTCTCGAATACTCCTATCGCTTCCAGATAAACACCTTCTATTCGCGTTCCCCTTCCTGCCACCTGGCAAACCTTTTTGAGTGCTGGTATCAAAGACTTAGGCTCAACACCGTTAGGCCCTATTTTCGCATCTGGTACAGGAACTCTTCTCACAATTCCTTTTTTCTCAGGGTAATCATATCGGCCATATTCATAATATTTTGTAAGACCAGAAGTACCATTTACGATCAAAATACCTGCATGCCCCAGATTAGAAAGTTTTTGGCTTGATTTTGGTAAAATAAAATTATCGAAATCAACCCAAGGTATAACGTCAACTTCTTGCCTAGGAGTATCAACCACAATTTTATATTCTGGAAATACAATTGGTATCAATATATCTTTCATACTTTTCCTTGTAAAAAAATAAAATGTTGAAGAGAGAATTTGGAAAAGTATGAAGCTTAATTAACAATCCATGGCATTCACTTAATCTTATTTGATTCTATAGGTTAATTTATTTGGAAACAATTCGGACGTATTCCCTATATTGTTAGCTAGAAGGTTATTATGGTTGCAAAGTTCACATATGTGGTGTGGATAATCTCAGCTCAGAAAGCTTCTTAGTGCATCACGACGGTACGACTCCTCATACAGCGGCTTCGTCGTTTGTTAATCCGCTGACGGCGTTGGGCATGGTTGAGACGATGCGTATGGAGGGCCACACGGCACTTGTTCATACGGCGGCGGCTTCCAGTCTGGGTATTATGTTGAATAAGGTGTGCATTAAGGAAGGCGTGGCGTTAGTTAATATTGTGCGTAAGCAAGAGCAGGTCGATTTGTTAACCAAGTTGGGTGCGAAGTTTGTTGTTAATTCTTCGAGTGAGAGTTTCAAGAAAGACTTGTACAAGGCGATTGATGCCACGGGTGCAACGCTGGCGTTTGACGCGATCGGCGGTGGTGAGTTGGCGGGTGATATTCTAGCGACTATGGAAGCGGTCGGCAGTAAAGACGCGACGGGTTTCAATACGTATGGCTCTGTGGATAACAAGCAGGTGTACATTTATGGTGGGTTAGATTTTTCACCGACGCTGCTTAACCGCGCATTTGGTATGACGTGGAGTGTAGGTGGTTGGTTATTGATGCGTTTTCTGGGTAAGTTAAAGCCTGCAAGAGTAGGTGAGTTGTATAAGCGTGTGGCCGATGAGATTAATACGACGTTTGCGATTGAATCGACGGTGGAGCTGTCTTTTGAAGAAGCGATGACGCCTGAGGTTATTGAGAAATATAATGCTAAGACTACGGGTGGAAAGTATATATTGAACCCTAATAAGAGTTAGGGAGCTAACTTCGAGCATGGCTATGCTTTGCTCGAAGGCAAGTTACTGTAACTTTAAAATAAAATATAAATCCCTTAAGATGGATGTCTATATAGGATTGTTTCATTATACGGATATTCAGAAATACTATGGCGACGAAATCAAAAGCAGTTTTATCTCCTAAATTAGTTAAAGCACTAATCCTCATTAGTTGGGTAATTATAAGCGTTTTTTTTATAGAGCGAGTCACTACTTATGCTTCTCATGATGTAGTTGATGCCACTATCACAGACTGTAATAGTAAGTGGACGGCCGCAACTTCCGGTACTGGTAGCATTAAAAGCAGTCGGTCTCAAGTAGTTCACTATCCTGTAGCAACATCAGAAACAAATATAAAAGCATTTGGCCGAATATTTATTCCAGAGGAGTCGTGTCAAAATTTAATAGGTAAACCTGTAAAAATAATTGTGACAGGAAAATCCGCTTCAGAAAATTCTATATACAGTTTTATTCAATACTGGGCATTGGGTTTAGTCTTCTTATTAATACCTATATTGTTTTTAGTGAGTAGAAAGTCGATTTACTTACCTGGTATTACTCTCATTGGATATGGATTCGTAATTTCAATGCTAGTACTAATTGATCTTTCTAATGAGAAAAAGGATGAGCAATTAGTGATCAGTCAGGATATGACGCCTTCTGAAAAAGCACTCGCTAAATGTGTTTACACTGCTATGCGAAAGAAAAATTTAAAAGATCGTACAGAAATTACTCGACTTACATGTCAGGATAAAAAAATCACCGAGCTAAATGGTATTCATGATCTGGTTAATCTTGAAAAACTGTATGTTCAGCGCACTTCACTAGTAACACTTGAAAGTATAAAACCATTGCAAAGTTTAAAAGTATTATCTGTTGGTGGGGTTAAAACCCTGACTTCTATTGAAGGAATAGGTGCTCTGAAAAAACTAGAGGAGCTACAAGCTAACAGAACAGGCTTATATGATTTAGTTGAAGTAGAGCAACTTGTTAATCTAAGGATCATAGCGGCTGAGCAAAATAAGATCACTGATATTAAGGCGTTAACACACCTTTCAAAATTGGAAGATGTAGCTCTTAATTACAACAATATTGATAGTATTAAGCCTTTATTAAATAAGCCTGAGCTAAAACAACTTCGTTTACATAAAAATGATTTCTCGATCATTGAGTGGTTGTACGATAATAAAAAGCTAAAGTTTGTCGATGTCTCAAAAGGGCGATTTGTTTCATGTGAGGAAATAAAGGAACTCAGATCACGCTTGTCGTCAGATGCGGTAGTAAGAGGGGATGAAGCTTGTGATTAATATGGCCTTTGCGATTGAGTCGACGGTAGAGCTGTCTTTTGAAGAAGCTATGACGCCTGAGATTATTGAAAAATATAATGCTAAGACTACGGGTGGGAAGTATATATTGAACCCTAATAAGGGTTAGGTTCTTAGGCGAGTCATACAATTGGTGTGTGACTCGCTAAGGGCTATTAGAATTTATGTGTATCACATAATTTGTGAATGGTTTGTCATAGAATGGAAGCAGGTGTTTTTTTGAGTAAAGGTTTTTTAGATGATTTTTTTCAGAAGCATATTCTTAAGATCTTGCTGGTTATTGCTTGTGCTTATGGTATTGAAATCGAAGTAAATAAAAAATATGAAGATGACTGTGTTCAAGCTTGCCTAATTGATGAAAACGGTCCCGACTATATTTATACACCAATAGATATATTGCCCTTCACTTCTAATAACCGTAGTTCGTTACCGCACATCACTCGTACCCAGTCCAAATGTAAATGCTTCAATAATATTCAGTTTGATTAAAAAAAATGAAGAATATTAAATTAAAACCTTCATTTATCTTTATGATTGAAATGGAGAGTTTACCGTGAACTCTAATTACCAAACCACAAGGTTACAGATTAGCGAAGTTTTCAATGGCAACCAAGTCCCTGAGCTTTTAGTTTCAGTTATGGGGCTATTAACCGCTAGCTATTTAAAGGTAAGAACAAGATGGCATTGTTGAAGATTAAAAACGCTTACACAGGCAGATGGACGTCGAAGGTTCACGAGATCGATATTAAATATAACGAGAAAGTTTGGACGTTTGTTGCAGATCTTGATACGCAAGATGATACGTTTGTCTCTTTCTATGATAAGGCTGATGGTGCAAGCATTCTATTAAGGATTGAATTTCTAGAAGATGCTGATCTTTATAGCAATCAAGAGTTAGAGAATGAATTGGCGCATGGGCTGTATCAGGCGGATGAGTCTCTTCAATGTATTGGTAATGGGGAGGTGATTATCGGAAAGAAATCGTTCAACTATATTGATTATTCTTTCAATAATAAACTTTTTGGCTCACAGCTGGTTCGTCATGCGTATTTTAAGATGGATGATTATGTTGTTATATTTTGTGCATCGTGGGGAAGCTCTTGTGAAGTAGTCGAAGCAGTAAACTTTCCCCGTAAACATATGGCTTTTCTAAATGGCCTAAAACTGTGAATCAGCTAACACTCAGTTTAGTTGAGGTCGATGTTCCAAAGCCTAAAGCCCACGAGATTGTGGTGAAAATGGAAGCATCGCCGATTAACCCTTCAGACATGTGGCCTATGTTTGGCCGCACCCATGTATCCAGGCATGTTGTCTCGTATTAAGCCTCGCTTAGATCAGACTTTACCGATTGGTAACGAAATATGAAGGGTGCTGCGTGCCTGTGCAAGCCTGCATAGTGCATCACGACGGTACGATTCTTAATACTTGTTCATACGGAGCGAAGTATTAGTTAATGTTGTGCGTAAGCAAGAGCAGGTCGATTTGTTAACTAAGCTGGGTGCGAAGTTCGTTGTTAATTCTTCCAGTGAGAGGTTTAAGAAAGATTTGTACAAGGCGATTGATGCCATGGGTGTAACGCTGGCGTTTGACGCGATCGGCGGCGGTGAGCGCTTTCACATTTGCTCCACATTTTTTGCATAAAGCCTTGCTATTGTTATACCTTACTTAGTAAAACTAAAACTTATATAAGGCATTCTTATGTTTAAAACGATTTTAATTTCATTATCTCTATTGGCAGTATTCGGTGGAAGTAGCTTGGTTCATGCTCAAAATCAGTCAGGCCAAAGACAAGGGCCTCCTGCGTTTTCAGACCTTGATTTAGATGGTGATGGCAGTATAACGCTAGAAGAATTTAAGCAGTCTGAAATTCCTCATGGTTCACATGAAGATATATTTTCTCATATTGATAGCGATGAAGATGGTAGTATTTCTGAAGACGAGTTAACCAATCATAAGCCACCACGTGGTAAGTCTGGAGATCGCTAGTCTCTCTAGTATTCTATAGTATTAGCCCTCTATAGAAAGGTTACTAACTAGGGCGCAATTCCTAGTTAGTAACGTAAAAGCCCTTCGTTCGTAAAGTCCCCATCCGTTTGCATTCCTTGAAATCCCCCTTAAGTGCTTGGCCGAAAAATGACACCTGCCTTCGCATGTCTCTAGCGGTCTAATGTGAAAATATCAACATGCTTTCAAATAGTATCCTATTAAAATCAAGTAGTTAGCTCGTTTACAATCTGCTTTATGACGGCGCGTGCCAGTGACATGGCATGATGAGTCAATATAAGCATATTGAGGCTGGATATAGTGAAATACCACTAATTCGGAATGATAAAAATGATAAAAATAAAAAAACTCTCCCCGACTTCCTTGTTGATCAAGGGAATTTTGTTGGTATTGCTGACATCCAGTTATTCTTATGCCGATACTTCTGTAAATGTTGATCGTGTGCGATGGAAACAAGGTTTGTTTAGTTGGACAGATCACGATAAATACCCTGAATGGAAGCAAGAAGGCATTTGGACTGAAAATCGAAAAAAGACCTATGTTTCAAAATATATGACGCCAAGTACAAGCAATACAAAAACTATGGTGATGTTGATTGCAGGTCAGCAAGGTTCTTCTGGTAGTTCGGGTGGTTCAAACTGTTTAACAGGGCAAAACCAAAGTTGGGATTCAGATTGGGGTAAAGGTGATAAATCTAAATCCACTAATATAAAAAGTTTATCTTTATCTGATCGTTTGATTCAATCTGGGCATTTTAATTCTTACGACACTTTTTTCTCAATTGTATTAAATTCAAATTTCAATTGGGGTGCGACTCAAAGTGCGAAAGAGAAGGCAGAAGAAGCTTTTACTGATTGGTTGCTTAAGCATGGTGAAAGTCAAAATGTAGAGCGTATTATCTTACTGGGTTCAAGCCGTGGCGGAGCTTTGGCGATGAGAATGTCACAGAATATTAAGCAACGCACAGGCTGGAATAATGTTCCTGTTTATGTGGGTCTATTGGATGCTGTACCGAATAAAGGACAAGACGAATTAAAAACAGAAGGGCAGCCAACATGCACAAATCCATTAAATGGGAGCTATTATTCTCGCGAAGCGAATTTAGACAGTTTCTTTGGATCATTAAACAAACCTGATATTTTTCATGTTGTTACAGGTGCGCCGGTTATAGGTCTTGCAGATGCGGTTCATAGTTTTTGCGCAGATGAGTCATCTTGGTACCAACAAACTTGGGCTGACTTAGAGCATAAAGAAATTGGTCGCTGTAATACAACTGAAGGCGGAGCATATGAAACCGCTAAAATGAATGCTGGTATTGTCCCTTTATATAACTGGGTTATTGAAAAGTTATATGAATAAAATAAGAATGTAATGTAGCTTCATTTTGTAAGGCAGTAAGGTGTTTTGTAATTAGTACAGATATCAAGGCAAATATCGCGGTAAGATACGCAGTATCATTATTTAGCTTTATTAGCCCTGGTATACATCGCTATGACAACCGAACTGCCTGACAAAACAGCTCTGACTGTATCGACCCTCAATGATCTTGCCCAGCTGGCAGACTATTCCCTAATGGATACGCTCAACTGCGATCCTCATGCGACCCAAGACGGTATTGACCATCGATCGCGCCAAGTGTTTTCGGGTCACTATGTTCCTGTAAACCCTACCCCTATTAAAGACCCTGAGTATGTAACGCACAGCAAAAGCTTTTTTTCTGAACTTTGCTTTGCCGACAGTTTGGCTGAGTCTGCAGATTTTATGCGTGTGTTCTCTGGGGATACTTCGCAGGTTCCAAAGCCGATGCGTACAGTCGGTTGGGCGACTGGGTACGCACTTTCTATTTACGGCACTGAATATATTCAGCAGTGTCCGTTTCAAACGGGTAATGGTTATGGCGACGGTCGTGCGGTGTCTGTGCTTGAGGCAGTTATTAACGGCAAGCGTTGGGAGATGCAGTTGAAAGGCGGCGGTCGCACGCCTTATTGTCGCGGTGCGGATGGTCGTGCTGTGTTGAGGTCGAGTATTCGTGAGTTCTTGGCCCAAGAACATATGCATGCTCTGGGTGTTCCTACTTCTCGATCTTTGAGTTTGTATGCTTCAAAAACAGAGAAGGTACAACGACCGTGGTATTCGGAGGGATCGCGTTCAGAAAACCCAGATAGGATGGTTTCTGAAGCGGTCGCTATCTCGACACGGGTTGCGCCGTCGTTTCTTCGTGTGGGGCAACTTGAGTTGTTCGCACGTCGTACTCGTAATAATGAACACCCACAAGCGATGGAAGAGCTTGAGAAAATTGTGTTGCATTTGATTGATCGTGAATACGCTGACGTTGTGGATAAAGAACTCACACTTCCTGAAAAAGTGGTTGTGCTGGCGCGAGAATTTCGAGGACGTCTTATTTCACTGATCGCAAATTGGATCCGTGTGGGCTTTTGCCAAGGTAATTTTAATAGCGATAATTGCGCCGCTGGTGGCTTTACCCTAGATTATGGCCCGTTCGGTTTTTGTGATGTATTTGATCCGTATTATCAGCCTTGGACGGGAGGTGGTCGTCACTTTTCATTTCTGAATCAGCCAAACGCTGCAGAAAGTAATTACGTTATGTTTTGTTCAGCACTAAGACCTTTACTTGTATCGCATAAAGAGTATTTGCAAGAGCTGGATAAAATTGAAGGTGAATTTCAGACCGTTATGCACTCGCAAATGAAAAAAATGTGGGCGGCTAAGTTAGGTTTGAAAGAGGATGAATTTGACTACGAGCTTTTCAGTGAGCTACAAAAGCTAATGGTGCAAACTCCAGTCGATTATACGATATTCTTTCGCGAGCTTTCGTCGATACCTGATGATATAAATACATTGAAGAAAAGTTTTTATAATCGCTCAAATAATAGCGCAAAAAATATCGCAGAAATGGATAAGCGCTGGGAAGAGTGGTTAGAAAAATGGAAGTCACTCCTAAGCGGTTCTCGTGAACAACTTTCTAAGCAAATGAAGCTGGTCAATCCAAAATATATTTTGCGTGAGTGGTTTGTTAAGCCGGCTTATCAGCAAACAGCTATTCATAATTGTGAGGGAGATTATTCTTTAATTCACGAGTTGCAAGATGTGATGACGCAGCCTTATGCAGAGCAGTCGCAAGAAATTGAAGATAAATACTATCGATTGAAACCAACGGAGTTTTTCACAATGGGTGGGGTTTCTCATTTGAGTTGTTCATCTTAGTTGTTCGTCGTGATTCTTCGAATGCTATTTCCCAAAACTAAAACATTGAATAAATTCAATCTAAGAGATGAAAAATGAAAAAATTAATATCACTAGGAATCGTTCTATTTTCTGCGTCTTTTTCTGTAAAAGCGTCTGATGGTTTGGTTAGCTATGAAAGTCATTACTCAGTCGAAGAAACAGCTGACCGCTTTGAAAATATTGCTAAGAGTAAAGGGCTTACTCTATTCGCAAGAGTTAATCATCAGAAAAATGCTGCGGGTGTAGGGCTAGAGTTACGACCAACCGAAGTGATTATTTTTGGTAACCCTAAAGTCGGTACGCCTTTGATGCAATGTGAACAGCAAGTTGCTATCGATTTGCCACAGAAGGTAATGGTAAGTGAGGACGCTGATAATAAAGTTTGGCTATCTTACAATAATCCCAATTACCTGATGAAGCGCCACGACATAAAAGGTTGTGATAAGTTGATAGATAAAATTTCAGGTGTTTTGAGTAAGTTATCAAAAGCGGCTGTCGCCAAATAGATATCGCTATTAAATTAAGAAGGCATACGTTTTTATGAGTAAACAAGCGCAATCCATGTTCGAACTTCCGAGTCTTGTTCGATTTTATCTTGCTCGAATTCGAGAGCGTTTATGGATAAAACCATTAATGAGTTGTGTGCTATCGATAGGGGCGGTAATGATTGCGGGGGTAGTCGATGGTATTACTTTAGGGGTTAAGCTTCCTAATGTGAGTGCAGAAGCGCTGGAAACCATGCTCACAATTATGTCTTCTAGTATGTTGGTGATTGCAACATTTGCAGTTGGCTCGATGATATCGGCTTATGCTTCAGCCAGCGGTACTGCTACTCCTCGTGCCTTTCCGTTAATTGTTGCGGATGATGTTTCTCAGATTGCGTTGTCCACATTTATTGGTGCTTTCATTTTCAGTATTGTGGGTTTAGCTGCACAGCTGAATGGTTATTATACTGGGGCTGGTCGTTTTGTTCTTTTTATTATTACGTTGTTTGTATTTTCCATTGTGGTACTTGCGTTTGTTCGATGGGTTGATCGCATTGCGAGATTGGGGCGGCTAGGTCATACAACAAGTAAAGTTGAAACGGCTGCTGATGCTGCTTTGCAAGAGTGGGCAAACCTTCCTCGGATGGGTGCAATGCCTATTGATGAATCGGATTCAGGTTTTGAAATTTACACCCAAAGAGTGGGCTATATTCAGAATATTAACTTCGCCAAATTGCAGCGCTTAGCAGAAAAAGTAGATGGAATGATTACGGTATGTTCAGAGCCTGGAATGTTTGTAACGCCTAATCTTCCATTGGCTAGGTTTATTGATAAAAGCGCATCTACTGAAAGTGCTTCGAGCGAATGTACCTGCATTGATGAAATTAAAGCTACCTTTGTAATTGGTCCTGAAAGAACATTTGAATCTGATCCTAGATTTGGCATGGTTGTTATGTCTGAAATTGCTAGCAGAGCTTTGTCTTCGGCAGTGAATGATCCAGGTACGGCGATTAATATTATTGGTTCATTAGTACGGATGCTTTCTAAATGGTCGGGTGTATGCCAAGAAAACGAAGCAGCAGGGCGAGCTTCGGAGAAGCCTTTATATGATCGGGTAGCACTAGCAGATTTGTCGGTTGATGATTTGTTTAATGATGCGTTTACTGCGATTGTTCGAGATGGCGCAGGTTCTTTAGAGGTATGTATAAGAATACAAAAAGCATTTCTTGCATTGTCGAGTATTGGTGATGAAGACATGGCTAATGCTTCAAGTCGCTTGTCTGATTTAGCGTTTCGTTATGCTGAGAAATCATTAATACTTGATGAAGAAATCGAAATTGTGCGTTCTTACGTAAAGCAACTAAACGATATTAAAAAACACTCTATGGATTCTAAATAGCATAATGTTAGTTATATCTCTTATCACGACGGTATTTATTGTTATTGCTACTCTTTTACCTATGTCGAAAAATCCTCATTGGATTGTGAGAGGTATGGATTTTCCTCGATTACAAATTGCTATTCTGGCAGCTGGATTAATCGTATTTGATTTTATTTTCTTAGATTTAACGTTGAGTATTACTTGGCTTGTTATTATAGCGGCATTGTTTTGTTTGATCTGGCAGGTTATGTGGGTGCTACCGTATACCTTTTTGTGGCGCAAGGAGGTGCTTAGTTCAACGGTGGATGATCCGTTACGGCAGTTGAGTATTATTACCGCCAATGTGTTGCAAACGAATCATAACAGCGCAGCACTTATTAATCGAGTAAACGAATATAAGCCTGATGTTCTAGTTACACTGGAATCGGATTCTTGGTGGGAAAAGAATCTTGAAGTTGTAGAGAATGAGATGCCTTATAGTGTGAAGTGCCCTTTAGATAACTTATACGGCATGCACGTTTATTCTCGCTTACCGATTATTAAAGAAAAGATTTCTTTTTTAGTAGAAGACGGTGTTCCTTCAATGCACTTATGCATAGAGTTACGAACTGGTGATGTGGTAAATGTTCACTTTGTGCATCCTGCGCCTCCAAGTCCTACCGAGAATGAGGAATCCTCCGAGCGGGATGCGGAATTAATTATTATTGCAAAAAGCGTTGGAGAAACAGATGAACCTGTTATTGTGACAGGTGATTTGAATGATGTTGCTTGGTCTCGAACTACGCGTTTATTCCGCAAAATTAGTGGCTTGCTCGACCCAAGAGTTGGGCGTGGTATGTTTAATACCTTCCACGCTGGTATCCCATTTTTACGTTGGCCTCTGGACCATTTATTTCATAGTCCGCATTTTACGATAAAAAATATAAAGCGTTTATCGTCGATTGGTTCAGATCACTTTTCATTGTTTACGGTACTTATTTTTAATCCTACAAAGGCAAAGCAGCAAGAAGATATAACAGCTGATGAGCAAGACTTTCATGTAGCGGATGAGATAGTGGCAGAGCAACCTGTTAATACGAATGATGTACCGACATTAAATGAATAGTGATAAGAGGAGGTAATTAAATAGAAGTGCATTAATGTGGTGCTTATCAATAAGCGCTGCACCATTTCTGTACATTGAAGCTTCGCTCTTAGGCTTAAGGTAATATTTTATAATTACGATTAAAATAATTTTTAGAAATTTTAAAAAATATTTTAAAAAATTGTAATTTTTCTAAAATAAGAAAATCAAACTAGAAATTTGCTACAGCCCAGTAGCCTCTAAGGAATGAGGTTATTACTGTATTATGTCTTTTGTAACCAAACATCAAACAATTCTATTTTTGCTCTCTTTTAGTGCAAAAACCTTCATTTGGCTATCTTGATAATAAAAATATTGATACTTAACTGTATATAGGTATTAAAAATTAATCAGGGTAGTACTAAATCATGAGCATGCTCGATAGCTTAAAGTTAAAAACACTCTTGGCTGGTGGAATGGCCTTAGCGTTATTGCTAACCATTATCATCAGTTCATTCATCAATATTAATCAATTCTCGAATATGTTTTATGAGGTAACAGAGAATGAACTCTTGCCCAATGTTACTGAGCGGGCAAAAGCACAAATTAATGCCAGCTTAGCAACACCGATTGCTTTATCTCAAGGCATCGCTCAAAACCATTACATTCAGCAATGGGTTTTAAATGGAGAGGATGAAGCGGGAATTGAGGCTTTGAAAAACTATGGGCAGCGTTTTATCGCGGAACAAGGTGCCTCGGCTTTTTTCTTAGTTTCGAGCTTGAGTAATAATTACTACACCCAAGGTGGACTTTTTAAACAGGTATCGAGAAATAAACCAAGGGACGAATGGTTTTATAGCACAGTAGATAATAAAAAAGATCTAGCATTGAATCTTGATATTGGTGAAATGTCTGGTGCATTAACAGTTTATGTAAATGTTTTGGCAAAGAGTGCTGATGGACAAGTTTTGGGTGTCGCAGGCTTAGGTTTGGATGTGTCCGATATTATTCATCTTATAAAAGAAACTAAGGTGGGTGAAGAAGGTTACATGTTCTTGTTAGATGGCTCTGGTTCGATAACTGCGCATAAAGATAGCAGTGTGCTTAATCAGTCACTATCTGATATTCCAATGTTTTCTGCTATCGCGTCTTCAATTAATGACAGTGAAGGTGAATTTACCTTGATAGATGGGGTTGTAGATAATGAGGATGCCTACGTTGCTGTAACTGAGCTTAAGAATTTAGGCTGGAAACTGGTAACGGTACAACCTAAGGCTGAGATTGCAGGTAAGGTAAATGCTGTTGTGCAGTTGTCTGTTATCTTAGCGGTAATACTCGGTATTATTTTCGTTCTGCTTTCTACTTATATCGCTAGTAGAGTGAGTCGTTCAATCACTCAAATTGGAGATAAGCTTCATAATATGTCAGATTCTGGTGGCGATTTAACCATGCGTCTTGATGACAGCTCTGGGACTGAACTTGGCTATTTGGCCAGTGGGTTTAATGCCATCCTTGGGAAGTTTTCTGATTTGGTAAAAGAAATACAAGAAGCCCAAGCTGCAATTAATTCTGGTGTAAATAATCTGAAGCGTACTTCTCTTGAGTCTGTTGAATATGCAGAAAATCAGAGAGGGCAGACAGATATGGTGGCTTCTGCTATTACCGAAATGGGGCAAACCATTAATGAAGTTTCTTCTATTGCTCATCGAACAGCAGAAGATACGTCCAGTGCCGTTAAAGATACTCGTGAAACCAACGACGTTATGTTGAATTTGGCCAACACCATGACGGAACTGGCCGATAATATGAAGCAGAGTGAGGCTTCTATTACTGATCTTGCCAGCCAAACTGAATCGATTAACTCTGTTGTGGATGTTATTAGCAGCATATCTGAACAAACTAATTTGCTAGCGCTTAATGCGGCGATTGAAGCTGCTAGAGCAGGAGAGCAAGGCCGCGGTTTTGCTGTTGTTGCAGATGAAGTTCGTACACTGGCCAGCCGTACCCAAGATTCAACTCAAGAAATTCGCAGTCAAATCGAGCAGTTGCAAATAGCTGCGACAAACAGTTTGAAGTCGATACAAGACGGCAGTCAAAAAAGTTTGGCGTTGGCAGATATTTCTCAGTCAGCTTCAAGTTCATTGAGCACTATACGTGGCCGCTTCGATGCTATTAGTGATGGTAATCATCAGGTGGCAGCAGCGACTGAAGAGCAGGCTGCTGTGGTGGATCATATTAATGATTCGGCCCATAACATTTCTGATATGTCGAATAAAATCCATGACAGCTCGAAAAGCCAGTTAGAAGAAATAGATACGCTTAATACACGAGCTCAGCACATGGGCGTTATTATTAGCTTGTTTAAGGTGTAAAGGAGAATAGTTTGTCAATAATGCTTTGTCTTCAATGACAGGCAATTATCTTATTGCTAGTATCATGTGCAACGTAAATACACATGAAACTAGAAGGTAAAGTAAGTCATGAAATTAGAAACTCAAGCAATCCACGCAGGCTTTGAAGATGATCCAACAACGCGTGCGGTTGCTGTTCCTATTTATCAAACAACTTCTTATAGCTTCCGTGATACTCAGCACGGCGCTGATTTGTTCGATTTAAAAGAGCCGGGTAATATTTATACCCGTATCATGAATCCAACCAACGACGTGCTAGAAAAGCGTGTTGCTGAAATGGAAGGCGGTATTGGCGGTCTGGCTTTTGCTTCTGGTATGGCGGCAATTACTGCGGCGATTCAAACGGTTGCTCGTGCTGGCGATAACATCATCAGTGTTAGCCAGTTATATGGTGGCACGTATAATTTCTTCGCACATACTTTGCCTAACCAAGGTATTGAAGTGCGTATGGCCCAAGGTGATGATCTTGCCGGTCTTGAAGCGCTAATCGATGACAATACCAAAGCTTTGTTCTGTGAGTCTATCGGTAATCCAGCGGGTAACATCGTCGATATTCAGGCCTTGTCTGATATGGCACATAAGCACGGTGTTCCTGTGATTGTGGATAACACGGTTGCAACGCCTATTCTGTGTCGTCCTTTTGAACACGGTGCTGACATTGTTGTTCACTCGCTAACAAAATACATTGGTGGTCATGGTACGTCTGTTGGCGGCATGATTGTCGATTCTGGTAAGTTTGAGTGGAAAGATCATCCACGTTTCCCTGCGTTCAACCAACCTGATCCGTCTTATCACGGTGTTGTTTATGCAGATGCGTTTGGCCCTGCGGCATTTATCGGTCGTGCGCGAGTTGTACCTCTTCGTAATATGGGGGCTGCAATTTCTCCGTTCAATGCGTTTATTATCCTACAAGGTTTAGAAACATTAAGCCTGCGTATGGAGCGACATACGGAGAACGCATTAAAAGTCGCTAAGTATTTGTCTACTCACGATATGGTTGAGTGGGTGAACTACGCAGGTCTTGAAGGCGATAAGTATTATGAACTGGCTAAAAAAGTTGTTGATGGTAAGCCATCTGCAATTTTAAGCTTTGGTATCAAAGGCGGCGAAGCCAATGGTGCTAAGTTTATTGATGCTTTGCAGCTAATTAAGCGTTTAGTAAATATTGGTGATGCGAAGTCATTGGCTTGCCATCCTGCGAGTACGACTCACCGTCAGCTAAATGATGAAGAGTTACAGTCAGCAGGTGTTAGCCGTGAGATGGTTCGTATCTCGGTGGGTATTGAGCACGTTGACGACATCATTGCTGATATCGAACAGGCTCTTGCTGCGGCCAAATAAGTCAGTAAGAAGTAAGCTAGTGCATAAAACTGCTAGCTGATAAAATAGCGCTCACAAAGACTGGATAGATCGGTTATTGTGAAGCGCTATTTTTTTAGCCATAAAAAATCATATTAATTAAGTATCAGGTATCGCTATGTCTTTTGGGCAGTTTATCGCACTTGCCAGCTTTATTTTTTCCGCTGGCACTATTGCTTTAACGTATTGGGTTGGCATAAACCAACAAACCGTTGAAGTGTGTGTGCCGTTTATTACCGGATGTACCGATATCACTCATACCGGCCTTGCAGGCGATGCTGGCTTTATTTTTCGCGGCGGTATGATCAGTGCTAGTGTGCTTATTTTGGTATGGTGGCATTGTATGCGTGTATGGTTACAACCTAGTATTACAACGCGCGCGGGTCGCATTAACTTAAACTTGATGACGTTTTTCGGCATGCTTGCTGGTATTGGTTTGGTTATAAGTACAGCGACTTTGGGTTCTACAAAAGAGCTGAGTTCTTTTTCCGTGCATGTTCGCGGTGCGAATACTTTTTTTGAAGGCATATTATTAGCGTTGTCATTCCATTATTACCTTATGTGGCGCGGCCGTAAAAATAACTTTTTAGAGGTGCCTTCTTTTAAATTTAAAACGGTGTTGTTTGTTTTGATTTGGATTGTGCTGGTGGCATTTGTTGCGAACTCAATTGGTGAACAAATGAAACGCGGTACTAAGATTGCGGAATGGTGGGCGACTTTATTTATCTGTATTTATTTCTTAAGTTCATACTGGGATTGGAAAAAAATTAAGCTCAGTCTATGAGTTAATCTCTCCATNAATATTTCTTCTTTTCTTTGTGCTATAAATTATTAGCGTCCATCANTTAGTCATAANTACTTGATAGTTAAATTCTATTAAATTGATAGGTATTAATAGTTTTCAATATGACTTGAGTTGGTCGATAGTATAGAGGATTAAATTACACACTTATGCTGATTTCAGCATATTAAATGCGTAAAAAGGAGATTCAGCTATGTCGAATAACAAATGCCCAGTCATGCACGGTGGTGCTACTGAAACCAGTATGTCAAATATGGATTGGTGGCCGAAGGCGCTAAATCTAGACATCTTGCATCAGCACGATCAGAAAACAAATCCGATGGGTGAAGATTTCAACTATCGAGAAAATCTTAAAGACCTTGATGTTGCCGCCCTGAAAAAAGATCTTATTGATGTAATGACAGATAGCCAGAAATGGTGGCCAGCGGATTGGGGTCATTATGGTGGTTTGATGATTCGTATGTCATGGCACGCCGCAGGTACCTACCGTATTGCTGACGGTCGTGGTGGCGCTGGTACAGGTAATCAACGTTTCGCACCGATTAACTCTTGGCCGGATAACGTGAACCTAGATAAAGCACGTCGTCTTCTTTGGCCTATCAAAAAGAAATACGGTAACAAGCTTAGCTGGGCCGATTTGATTGCCTATGCAGGTACTATGGCCTATGAATCTATGGGTTTAAAAACTTTTGGTTTTGCTTTTGGTCGCGAAGATATTTGGCATCCTGAAAAAGATACATACTGGGGTGCAGAGAAAGAATGGTTAGCGCCAAGTGGCAGTGAAGGCAGCCGCTATTCTGGTGAGCGTGATTTAGATAATCCATTGGCTGCAGTAATGATGGGTCTGATTTATGTGAACCCTGAAGGTATCGACGGTAATCCTGATCCTCTAAAAACCGCGAATGATATTCGTGTAACCTTCGAACGTATGGCGATGAACGATGAAGAAACCGTTGCCCTAACTGCGGGTGGTCATACGGTTGGCAAATGTCATGGTAATGGTGATGCTGAGCTGTTAGGCGAAGACCCTGAAGGTGCAGAGTTAGAAGAACAAGGTTTTGGTTGGATGAACAAGACCAAGCGTGGCATTGGTCGTGATACGGTTTCTAGTGGTATAGAAGGCGCTTGGACAACGCATCCTACCAAGTGGGATAACGGCTTCTTTGATTTGCTATTAGGCTATGACTGGGAACTTAAGAAAAGCCCAGCNGGTGCTTGGCAGTGGGAACCTATCAATATCAAAGAAGAAGATAAGCCAGTTGATGTTGAAGACGCATCTATTCGTTATAACCCGATTATGACGGATGCGGATATGGCGATGAAGATGGATCCTGAATATCGTAAGATTTCAGATAAGTTTGCTAAAGATCCTGCGTATTTCTCTGAAGTATTCGCTCGNGCTTGGTTCAAGCTGACTCACCGTGATTTAGGGCCAAAGGCTCGTTATGTTGGTCCAGACGTTCCTAAAGAAGAGTTGATTTGGCAAGACCCTGTGCCAGCAGGAACAACGGGCTATGANGTTGAGGCGGTAAAAGCAAAAATCGCGGCAAGTGGTTTAAGTGCTAGCGAATTGGTATCAACTGCATGGGACAGTGCAAGAACCTACCGTGGTTCTGATAAGCGCGGTGGTGCTAATGGTGCACGTATTCGTCTTGCTCCACAAAAAGACTGGGAAGGTAATGAGCCTGAACGTTTGGCCAAAGTATTAACCGTACTTGAAGTGATTGCTGCTGACGCCGGTGCGAGCTTGGCTGATGTTATTGTGCTTGCGGGTAATGTGGGTGTTGAACAAGCGGCTAAAGCGGCTGGAACAGATGTGACGGTTCCATTCTCTCCGGGTCGTGGTGATGCAACACAAGAAATGACGGATGTTGAGGCATTTGAAGTATTGGAACCTGTGCATGACGGTTTCCGAAACTGGGTGAAGCGTGATTACGTGGTTACGCCTGAAGAGCTATTACTAGATCGCACGCAATTGATGGGCTTAACCGCACCAGANATGACNGTGCTNGTGGGNGGNATGCGTGTTATNGGTACTAACCAAGGNGGNACTAANCANGGTGTNTTTACCGANCGTGAAGGTGCATTGACCAATGATTTCTTTGTGAATCTTACGGACATGAATTACTCGTGGAAGCCAAAAGGCCAAAANCTGTATGACATNTGNGATCGTGAAACGAATGACGTTAAGTGGACNGCNACACGAGTTGATCTTGTGTTTGGTTCTAATTCGATTCTTCGCTCGTACGCCGAAGTGTATGCACAGGATGATAACCAGGAGAAGTTTGTGCGTGACTTTGTTGCAGCATGGAGCAAGGTTATGAATGCGGATCGCTTTGATTTGGTTTAAAGCTCTGGCTTAGTTTAGCGTTCTGAATTTTTAAATATCTAGCTTAGAATTAAAGCCCCTAATGTGGAAAACATTAGGGGCTTTTTTTTAACAGTACATTCCTGTTTGACAATATAAACCTTATACTCGAATATCGGCTCTTTTAGGGTATAGCTTACTAGAAGAAGTGCTTCTCTATTTATTGTTATCTTGGATGAATTATAAAATGATCGATATCTTAGCGGTATTCATAACTTTTTTTGCGGTTATTGATCCTATTGGGACTGTTCCTGTTTTTATCGCAGTAACAGATCAATACGATGCTAAAACAAAGCGCCGTGTTGCGTTACTTGCAACGATCGCTTCAGCCTTTGTTTTACTTTTCTTTTTGGTGATGGGAGAGATTGTATTAACGGCTTTGTCTATTCCTTTACCAGCGTTTCAAATCTCAGGTGGTATTGTCTTATTTTTGTTTGCTCTGAATATGATATTTGGTGATAGTAAGCCAGATGAAGAGATTAAATTATTGGAAGATTCCCACAGGCAGACAGCCATATTCCCACTGGCAGTACCATCTATTGCAAGTCCTGGTGCCATGCTAGCGGCGGTATTGCTGACGAAAAACTCTGTATTTACGGTTTGGGAACAGGTGCAAACTGCACTGGTGATGTTATCGGTGTTGGTCTTAGTTTATGTGTTAATGCTTATTGCCGGTTTTATTAATCGAGTTGTCGGCAGTAGTGGCGCTAGTGTTATTAGTAGAATCATGGGACTAATACTGTCTTCTGTTGCGACAACTAATATCCTTACNGGCCTTAGCGAATANTATAATCANGCNNTATAAGCATGNTTTTAANANAGCTAGTNTCAAANATTATNAGCGTTANAAANNATTAGGTAAGANCATTGANCGAANATAACGAATCTCATTTAGTGCCAGGTCGNGAGTGCGGAGAATGCACNGCGTGNTGTGTCCATCTTCTTATTAANGANGATGAGTTTGAAAAGCCTGCCGATCAAGCGTGTTCGCATATGGTGGAAAAAGGCGGCTGTAAGATTTATAACGATAGACCTTCTGTCTGCCAAGACTGGCATTGTGCATGGCGATTCATGCCTCAGCTAACGGACGAATGGAGACCTGATCGTTCTGGAATTTTATTGCGTTCTGATGAGAACGGTATNATCTTTCAGCCAATTCGCGAGCCTAAAAAAGCCATGACNAGTTCGCTAGCTATTGAGTTAATTGGTGGCGGCATCGCGCAGGGTATTCCACTGTCTATGTCGATNCCTACTCGTAAAGGTTATCTTAGTCACGGTATGTCGTTGAATGAGCCATTGCAAGAAGCGGTTGAATCTAGAAGTCTTCCGGCTATTCAAAATAAATTAATTGATCTTATTAAGTTTTCAAAAAAACAAAAAACAGATTCGATTATCGCAACGGATAGNTAATATGAATGCNAATCCTGCTTTATTATCTTTATCAGATATTGCCAGCCAAGCACATGAGAAAATCCAGCAAGACTTTGACGATATAAATCCTGTAATGGGCGTTATGCAAGGCATGCGTAAGATGGGTATCCCTGCGGATGTATTAACGATAGATTGTTTAGTCAGTAAAAAACGTATCCTTGTTGTGTTGCATGATGACTTCCCTGACATTATTCGATATCAATATACGTTTTCTGATCAAGATCCGAGTGACGATTATCAGCAACTTGTTTCTGCCGAGGTGAGCAGTGATACGATATATGGCTGGATTAAAGAATATTTCACGAGAGTGAATTTAGATCCTATATTAGATTAAAATTGTTTTTATTAATTTCTTCCCCTTCTTTCATTTTGAAAGCAGCACTATTTAAAAGGTTTTAAAGTGATACTAGATCAGTTAAACAGTTTGTATACCCAATTTAGTGCAAGTGTATCTGCGGAGTTTTCTCAACCTGAAACTTATTTTCAGATGGGGATGATTTTAGTTATTTACAGTATTGCGATGGTTATTTCTAATCGGATTAGAAAGTATGTTCCTTTCTTTAGTCATAAAGCGGCTTCCGAAAATCATTTTACGTTGCAAAAGAAGATTGTTGGCAAGCTTGGTAATTATATCACCCCTGTATTAGCCGTTTTGATGCTAAAAATATCGATCGAAATAAACAGTGAAACCTTAAATCACTTATGGGTACAAAAGACAGCTTTAACATTAGCTATCTTATTTATATTTAATTCGATTATTCGTGATTTTGTTTCTAATCAATTTGTGGCTGCTGTTCTTCGCTGGGTTGGTATGCCAATTTTATTTTTACATTTATTGGATGCTCTGGTTGGCTTAATTGAGATATTGGAGTCAATTTCATTATCAGTCGGTAATATCGATATCTCTGCATATGGCGTTGCTCGTGTTGCAATCTTTGGGTCATTGTTATTTTGGTTAGGTCGTGCGACGAATAAAACCGGTGGTGAAATTATTCGTAAGCAAGAGANGCTTGATCTTCGTACGCGCGAAGTCGCGGCTAAGTTGTTTGAGATTGGAACGTTTACATTAATTGCGTTATTACTACTGCAAGTTATGGGTATTAATTTAACTGCATTAGCAGTGTTTGGTGGTGCAATCGGTGTGGGTATCGGTTTGGGATTGCAGGCTATTGCATCNAACTTTATTTCAGGNTTTATTATCTTNCTAGATCGTTCGGTGTCTATTGGTGATTTTATTGAACTGGAGGATGGCAGTAAAGGTGTGGTTCGCCAACTCAGTATGCGCGCTACGACGCTAGAAACATTTGATGGCAAAGATATTGTTGTTCCGAATGAAAAGTTTATTGTGGGTACTTTTATTAACTGGACACATAAAGATAAAAATCAACGTTATCGCGTGGATTTTTCAGTGGCGTATCATTCTGATATTCGTAAGTTAGTTGAAATTATTAAAGACGTTGTGTCGAGTCATCCACAAGTGTTTAGTGGTGATAGTGTGCCGCTTGAAGAGCGTCCAGATTGTGAAATCGATAGTTTCGGTGATTCTGGAATTAATATGTTTGTTGAATTTTGGATGGAAGGCATTGACGATGGAAAAAATCGTGTTGGCGGTGACTTAATGTTGATGATTTTAGAAGCGTTGCAAGAGCATGGGTTTGAGATTCCTTTCCCTCAACGTGAAGTACGTGTTTTGCACAATAACGGTGAATCGCAGATTATTAAATAATAAAGTATCAACGGTTTTTAGTTAGTTCAAACTCACTTCGATTTGCCGAAGTGAGTTTTCAATTTAATCTATTTTTCCTATTAATTTACTTCATTAATTCTATCAGCTCTACTTAGGCTTCTTGGGCTGCTACATCTGGAAATCTCTTTTCCCATCCGTCGATTAAGGCAGATTGATCGATATCATTGGGATGAAAATCTCGTTGAAAAAACTTTTTCACACCTGCTGCATTCGCTCGTAAAATCCCTTTCTTACCCCAAAAGAAACGCGCTGCCCCAACCCATTCTTTGAGACTAGGCATGTGCTTAGTTTTCCACAGCATGCGTATTTGAAAGAGCGCGAGACGAGAAAATAGTGAGATCATTGCGATCACCATTACGCGACGGCGCATCCAATCATTATTAACTTGCTGACGAAATACATCGAACGCGACAGCTTTATGTTCAATCTCTTCAACAGAATGCCAGAGCATCATTTGGCGGAATATTGCTGGGGCTTTGTCGAGGACTTCTGGATTTTCTAGAATAAATTCAGCCAGGCTGGCAGTGAAGTGCTCCATGGCGACGGTCAGTGCCAGTTGGCGTTCTGGACCAAAGCGTGTCTTTAGCATTGTGACGCGTGCGGNCATATTGTCTGANACCATNGACATTGGTATGCCGAGCTTTTCTATTTCGTCGTTTAGATCGTCGTGACAGCGCCCATGATGTGCTTCTTGGCCAATAAAGCCTTTTATNTCAGCAATCATTTTAGGGTCTTNAACGGACTTTTGATAATGGCGTACGGCGTGTATGAAAAAACGTTCACCTTCAGGAAACATNGCTGAAAGTGCGTAGAAGAATGTACTGATTAGTGAGTTATCTTCTATGGCGAACTGCGCCATTTTCATATTTTGGGTATCGAATTGCATACGACGCGGTTTGATTGCACCAGCATTAAGCTTTGTCATAGTCTTGTCTCTTTAATTATTATGTTTTAACGAGTCTTCTTACCTCCTTTAACTATGGCACACAGTTTTTGTTTTCTATAGGTGAATTTACAACCATTTTCAGGTCTTTTAAAGTCAGCGAGGGGGGAATCGCAGTACTTGATAAGCATTCATCAAGTACTGCATTTTGAGATTTTTACATTATTGGCGGTTAAGCTTTACTGACTCTTTCTAGCAATTCAATTGATGCGTCTACTTCTACTTTTCGAATCGCAACACTTTCAATATTGCAGCCGACAGGAATGCCTTTTTCATCAGCAAACGCTTTTAGTTCACGGTAGCTTTGTTCAGATACATCCACAGAACGCTGTAAAATATCGTTTGAGTGGATTAAATCATTTTCTAACCATTTGGGAATGCTAATGCCTAACCACTTCATAAATTGAAGCGTTTTGGCAGAGCCGCAAGGTGTTAGNGTGAATAAGATAGGNACTAGAGGNATGTTATTCTCTTTTCCGTAGTAATAATAATCTGATAGAAAGTTCTTTGATGCNTTTACATCATAAACTCCCTGAGATACAAAGAANCTGCANCCTTGAGCAATCTTTTCGAANACTCTTAAATGTTCATCGCCTTTTGATTGATGGCGNTCAGGGATAACAACGCCGCCNAANAAAACATCNCTNTGNGTATCNGCTTTGATTTTATACGCATCGCTGATAGAGAGGGTGACTTCTTGTGATTTAGACGCTGCGCCAACAAAGATTGATAAATTNTCTTGAGGGTCNGCTTGNGTNAGAAAGTNAGANAGCTCAGTTTCTGAGTACTTTCCCACAGCTCGATAGATGATTTTTGGGATCTTTAAGTTNGTTAGATACTGCTGGCTGTAGTCATAGCAATCTAAGGTTTCCATAAAAGGAAATGGACGCTCTTCATCTGTACGAGATTTCTCGTCCTGAATATCGTATAGCACCAATCCATCGACATTTTGGTCTTGTAGGCGCTCNACNTGNCGNGCAGAAATCTCTGCNACNTTATCGTCGCTGGTGCCTTTTTTAGGCGGGGTGATTCCGTAAAGAACGATGTTGCTTTCACGGTTTTTGATTTTTTCAATAAGCATAAGAATAAGTNTATNTGTGCTGACTATAATTNAGACTAATATACCATAGCTAGNGGATTATCATGATGAGCATTTTTCAAGCAATGTAGAAGACTATTCAGGTTGGCTTAAAACATCTGGCTAAATGTTATTCCTACGGCGCTACCATCGGTTTCTTTACCTGTTTGGTCATTCTTATAGTTGATGCTTATGTATTTGACACCTAAAGCGGTTCCCGTATTGACGAAATGGTATAAGTATTCAGCATATACGCCTAAGGTATTCTCATAACTTGTAGAGTGATCGTTTGCGTCGCTTTTGAAGGTTGGGTTTATATGGTAACTAACGCCTCCCCCAATAATATGTCTACCAAGCCANAGGTGACTAAAAAGGTCGATAGGATAGCGAGTGAAAGACAAGGTACTTTTATCGCCAAGGTCGTTTTCAGCTGTCACCTCATCTAACAAAATACCGCCTTTTATACCTATATCCATTTGCCTATCAAATATGAGATGCGCTATGCCTAGAGCAAGGTAGGCGCCTGATCCTGCACGGATANTGTCAGTTTCTCCATTATCGAAAGTGATGGTTTCTAGAGTATTTCCGCCGAGTAATCCTTCTAGGGTGAAGAAAACTCTATTTGTCGAGTATTCATCAATATAAAAGTCATCATCAGAGACGAGCTCGTCTTGAGAATATTCATAGCCTTGCTGCGGCTCTGTTTGGATGTCTGCACAATAGCTGATCTGGCTTANGCTGAGTAGGCTGATGCAAAGCAGATGCTTTGTTTGTAACAAGAGAGAAGTACTATTTGATTGGGGTTGCGCCATAGAATTCTCTCCCTTAAATTTAGCCAATGCTATTTTCTTGCTCTTCTGCTGGGTCGACGGGTCGTTTAATGAAACGCGCGAATAGAACTCCGACTTCAAACAGCATCCACATTGGAACTGCTAAGATGGTTTGAGAAATAACATCGGGCGGCGTCACGAACATGCCAATGACGAAGCAGCCTAGAAAAATATAAGGTCGCTTCTCACTGAGTTTTTCAACACTGGTTGCTCCCATTAAAACCAATAAAAAAGTCGCGATAGGAATTTCGAAAGCGATACCAAAGGCAAAAAACATTTTTAAAATGAAGTTAAGAATGTTGCTGATGTCGGGCATCAGAGTGACGCCTTGGGGGCCAACTGAAGTAAAAAACGAGAATGCTAAAGGCAGTACTACGTAATAAGCAAAGGCGATGCCTGAGTAAAATAATACAATGCTAGATAGTAAAAGAGGGATTGCGAATTTCTTTTCGTGTTGATACAAACCAGGNGCAATAAAAGACCAAACCTGNTGAAGAATAAACGGAACTGAAAGAAAGATTGCGAGTACGATGGTTAGTTTAAACGGTACTAAGAAGGGCGATGCAACGCCTGTTGCAACCATGCTTCCATCAGCAGGCAGTATTGANGATAGCGGCTCTACTAAAATCAAATAGAGGTCGTTAGCGAAGTAAAAAAGACCTAAAAAGATGATTAATACGGATAATACAATCTTTAGCAGTCGATTACGCAGCTCTAGTAAGTGTGCCATAAGAGGCTGCTCAGGACTGGCGTTGGATGAGTCGTGTGCTTGTGTCATTTACTCGTATCTTCTTTAGACAAGTCTTCTTTAGAAGCGTTTTTTGATGNTGCGCTTTTTAAGGCATCATCTTTTGCGGCAATTTCTTCTTCATCGAGGAAGGTTGCGTAAGGATCTTTGAGTTTTTCTTGTAACTCATCCGTGCGCACTTGTCGCTCCAAGTCATCTTGGATATTGCTCATGGTGCGGCGAATTTTACCGATAAAAAGGCCGACGGTTCTCGCAGCTTTTGGGAGGCGTTCAGGGCCTAATATTAATAGCCCTAAAATCCCANCAACCATTAATTCTAAAAAACCAATATCAAACACTCAGTGTGCTCCAGATTATTTATTGTCTTGGTTTTTCGATTCTGAAGCGTCTTGTTTNTCAACAGTGCTGTCAAATGTAGCGTCTTTCTCTTCGTGAGCAAGGGATGCTTGTTGCGCTGCATCTTTCTCATNGTCTGTTTTTTTAGGGTCTTCGTTAATGGCATTTTTAAAGCCTTTAACGGCTCCGCCTAAGTCGCCACCCAAGTTACGTAATTTCTTAGTCCCGAAGATTAAGATTACGATAACGAATACGATTAATAACTGCCAAATGCTAATACCACCTAACATGATATTGTCCTCTATTTATTTTAATTAGATTAAAAACCAGGAAGCTTAGAGCCGCCTAGAATATGAAAGTGCATGTGAAAAACTTCTTGTCCGCCTTTGGCACCCGTGTTGGTAATAGTGCGGTAGCCTTCAAGGTTTTCTTGTTCTGCTATCTTANGTACCGTAAGCAACAGCTTACCCATAAGTGCTTCGTCTTCCAGCTGTAAATCATTTAGATTTACAATGTGCTTTTTCGGAATTAGCAACAAGTGAGTTTCGGCTTTAGGCGCTATATCTCGAAAGCATAAAAAGTCATCATCTTCATAGACGGTTTGCGAAGGAATATCTCCGGCTACTATCTTACAAAATAAACAATCAGTCATTTTCTAATTCCTTAGTTTTCCGTTGCCTTATTTAGACTGACGGGATGCTTTTTCTTCTAAGCCGGATAAACCAAAGCGACGCTTTAGTTCTTCAACAACGGCCTCTGGACGCTCACCTAGCTGGGCTAATGCAACTAGGCTGTGAAACCACAAATCTGCAGTTTCGTAGATAACGTCTGAGTTGTCACCACTGTGCTCTGCGTCTTTTGCCGCAATGATGGTTTCAGTTGCTTCTTCGCCAACTTTTTCTAAAATTTTATTCAAGCCTTTATTGTATAGGCTCGCAACGTAAGAGCTGTCTGCAGCTGCGCCTTTACGTTCTTCTAGGATATCCCCTAGAGTCTCAAAAACTGATGTGTTATTTGTTGAGTCGCTCATACTAAGCTCTTAATAATAAAGTAAATTAATAAATATCTTTTGGATCTTTAAGTACAGGATCAACNGCTTGCCACTCGCCTTGATCGGAATCACCATTATGCACTCGATAGAAACAGCTTTCACGCCCTGTATGACACGCAATACCGCCGATTTGTTCGACTTGTAGCACAATGACGTCTGCATCACAGTCTAAGCGTGTTTCATGAAGCTTTTGCACGTGTCCAGAAGATTCACCTTTACGCCACAATTGCTGGCGTGAGCGTGAATAATAAATCGCTCGATTTTCTTTGATAGTAAGGCTTAACGCTTCGCGATTCATCCAAGCCATCATTAAAATGCGACCTGTTTGGTAATCTTGGGCAATTGCAGGTACTAAACCGTCGTTGTCCCACTTAACTTCATCTAACCAGTTTTTCATGACCTGTTACTCATAGAAGGGTCTTATCTTGTAATAAACATCATTTTTCAGCTTACATGAATCTCGGCTGAAAAACCTTAGCCTTTAATTAATAAATTAGCCTTTGATCAATAACCAAAGAGCGCCAAACGCAGCAAGAGAAATCCCCACTGTTTCTGGCATAGCTAAAGCACCTGCTTGCCACCATAAAACACCACCTGAAAGCATGCTGGCAATGGCAATTTTTTGCTGACGGTTTTGTTGGCGCTGCTTAGCAAATTCTTGATTGAGCTGTGTTAGCTGATCTGAAATTTGAGCTTGGCTACTGTCTATTTGGCTTAGCTTACTTAAACTACTGTGAATCAGACCAGGAATCTGCGGGCCTTTTTCAATCCAAATTGGTAGCTGACGCTTCAATTCACGCAATGCGCCTTTTGGCCCATAGCGATCTTTAATCCAGCGTTCCATATAAGGCTTAGCGGTGTTCCATAAGTCCAGCTGAGGATAAAGTTGACGACCCAGCCCTTCAATATTCAATAAGGTTTTTTGTAGTAAAACCAGCTGTGGTTGAACTTCCATACTAAAACGACGCGCAACACTGAACAGTTGCAGTAGCACTTGGCCAAATGAAATTTCAGCGATCGGCTTTTCAAATATGGGTTCGCAGACACTTCGAATGGCTGACTCTAATTCATTTACTTTAGTGTTAGAAGGTACCCAACCACTGTCGATGTGTAGCTGCGCAACTTGGTGGTAGTCTTGGTTGAAGAAGGCTAATAAGTTACGCGCTAAATAGTGTTGATCTTGTTCGGTTAAGGTTCCCACAATACCGCAGTCGATGGCGATGTATTTTGGTTTTTCTGGGCTACCATGAGCAACAAAGATGTTGCCAGGGTGCATGTCAGCATGAAAAAAACTGTCGCGAAATACTTGGGTGAAGAAGATTTCGACGCCACGTTCGGCCAATACTTTCATATTGGTATTTTGCGCCTTCAGTGCATCAAGATCAGCAACAGGAATTCCGTAAATTCGCTCGCTAACCATTACACTTGTGCGGGTAAAGTCCCAATATACTTCTGGTACATAAATCAGGTCAGAACCTTCGAAGTTGCGTCTTAGCTGTGTGGCGTTAGAGGCTTCAATGGCTAAGTTTAATTCTGCATGAATGGTATTGCTGTAGTCTTCGACAACTTCAACGGGCTTTAAGCGGCGGCCTTCTGAGGAGTATTTTTCAACCAGTCGTGCCATTTGATCGAGTAAAATCATGTCGCGATCAATGGTTTTATTAATACCAGGGCGCACGACTTTTACAACAACTTCAGTGCCGTCGTGAAGTGTGGCTGGNTGTACTTGGGCAATGGATGCGGAAGCCATTGGTGTGGCATCAAATTGAGCAAATAATGTATCAACTTTTTCGCCGAGTTCGCTTTCAATNAGACGTATTGCNATNTCACTTGAAAACGGNGGAACATCGTCCTGCAACTTAACCAGCTCGCTAACGATGTCATCGGGAATAAGGTCTGGGCGCGTTGATAGTATTTGGCCAAATTTTACGAAGATTGGGCCAAGTGTTTCTAAAGCTAAACGCAGACGCTCGCCACGAGATAATTTTTTAGGTACAGGGGCTAAGCGCCAAGGTGCTAGCCAAAGTGCAATGCGCAACGGTAGTGGAAATTGTTCAGTGGGAAGTAAGTCATCTAAGCGGTAGCGAGTAAATATGTAGAGGATTTTCCACAAGCGCCAAAAATTAGCCACAGACTATTTTCCTTGTTCTTTAGATTGGTTGCGTTTGGTGATCAGTTGNCTGATGTATTCTAGACGAGCTTCTGCGCGGTCAGTCGCTAAACGTAAATCACTGACTTGGCTAGTGAAGTGTTCTGCCAGCGGTTTTGGAACCAATAGTTGTACTTCGTCTTCTAGATATTCTTTACTGCTGGTTGCTAATGTTTGGCCGCTGTCTTGGCCCCACTTCATNATGCTGCGTAAGCCTNTACCAATTTGATGAGCGACTATGCCGCCTGTAACGGGTGTGATAAGAGCTTCCCAATCAATATCCATTTGTTGCATGATTTTAGCGATATCGAGAACCAAGGCGCTACTGCCACTGATATCAACATCACCATTCATGAGTGCGTCTGGTTTGTCGCTGGCTAGCGCTACGCTTAAAAGTTCGCTGATGCTGCCAAAGATGGTGGTGTCGCATTCACTATCGTCTTGTAGGCTCAGTTGTAAGCCATGAGAACAGATGGTGACTACGATAATGAGCCAGTCGTCGCTTTGTATACAAATACGCTTACCCTCAAACTTTGATAATGCATTAAGTAATGCAGGATCATGTTTGAGTACGGTATTTAAGCTGCGCTCTATGCTTGCGCATAGGGCGCTATCGATGCTTGGACTGATCATAGTTGTNTGTCTGGCCTAAATTTAGACTTTTATGCCGCGGTGCAAAGCAACCATTCCGCCNGTCATATTGTGATAGCTAACGCGGTTNAAGCCNGCGTCTTGCATCATGCCTTTCAACGTTTCTTGGTCTGGGTGCATACGAATGGATTCGGCTAGATATTTATAAGATTCCGAATCGTTAGTCACAAGCTTGCCCATAAGTGGCAAGGCGGTGAAAGAATATAAATCGTAGGCTTTTTTCAATAATGGATTATTGGTTTGAGAGAACTCTAATACCAATAAACGGCCACCTGGTTTTAATACACGAAACATTGAGCGTAAAGCTTCGTCTTTATCGGTTACGTTACGTAGGCCGAAAGCGATGGTGATCACGTCGAAGGTATTGTCTTCGAACGGTAGGTATTGAGCATTGGCTTGCACGTATTCGATGTTGCCAACGTAGCCTTGGTTGGTTAAACGTTCACGACCAACTTCTAGCATGGAAGAGTTAATATCAGCTAATACGACCTTGCCTGATGGCCCAACAATTTTGCTGAATTTTTTAGTCAGATCGCCAGTGCCGCCTGCTAGGTCGAGAACTTTGTTTCCTGGGCGAACGCCTGACATGTCGATGGTGAAACGCTTCCATAAGCGATGTACACCGAATGACATAAGGTCATTCATAACATCATACTTGGCCGCTACAGAGTGAAAAACATCAGCCACCATGGCTTGTTTTTCTTCTGTTGGGACGTCCTTGTAACCAAAATGGGTCGTATTCTCTGTGTTATTCGACATGTTCAAACCTCAAGCTTTCAGCTAAAGCAAAATCGTGTTTCTAATTGCCTTGCATTCTACCCGTTAACCACTAGATTGGCTAATTTGCACCTATGAAATAGATCAAGTTACCGCAATAATATTGTTTCGTTTAAGATTTATTAATTAAAATAAAATGCTTTCAAGAATTAAGCATGNAGTGAAGACTATTTGGGGAAGAATATGTGGGTAAACATGAATAAAGCCGCAACGGTTATTTTTTGGTTGTTGGCACTGGCCAGTTATCTTATGCAATGGCCAGGCTTGTTATCGTATTTGCCTTTGGCTGCATTAGTGGTTGCTGGTATCCATGTATTAGAAGTGATGTTCTTTTGGATTTCGTTAAAAGCTAAAAGTAATAAACCGGGTAAAGATGCAACTTTGATTATGGTATTTGGTATTTTCCATTTGCAGAAATTTATGGCCAAAGCCAGTTAAAGCCAAGGCCAGTTATAGCAAGTTAATGGCGATGCGGTTAACAGTCTCATCGTCATTTTCAGTAAGTACCAATAGCTGATCAATTCGGTAAAGTTGGCGTTCAAACGCCCCAATTCCGGATTCACGAAGTAAGCCTGTGACTTCTACCCATTCGTGATAGAGGGCAACACCTCCGAAACACTCTTCCAATTCTTCATGTTCTCCAAGTTTATCCGCAAGGCTAGTATCCAATAATAAGATAGAGGGCTGTTTGCCATTGCCTTGATCCCAATCGATGTCGTCTACCAAATAACTAAAAGTTTCAGTAACGATCAAAAAACCTTCGATTGTGGTCGGGAGTTCGTGATCTCGCAGCTGTTTTTCGCAAGCGTTATCAACGGAATAGATCACTGAAGAAGTTGGGTTACTCATTGGTTTAGCTGTCTTGTAGTTAAAATGCGTTTATTAAAGATCACAAATGATGCAGATAATAGGAATCAGTAGTCCATCCAGTATAAGTGACGGGGATAACTATAACTATCATTTAGCGGACTTATTCTTATTNGCATACTTACCCACGACTTCTGTGGATAAGTCTATGGATAGCCTTGGGGTATNGTGCTGTGGGGCGCGGTATTCATACACTCGTTTTAAATTGACTGAATTCCAACCAAAAACAGACAAATGATTGAATTTCATACACTTATAGAGATATTAATATATGCCAGCCAATTTCTAGTGGTGTGAAAGAAGCTTGGGGCAGAGTGCTAACTTACCCACAATTTCTGTGGATAAATCTTGGGGTATGTTTTGGGTAAGCACCGTAAAGCTGATATTAGTAGGATAAAACCAGATTGATTAACTTGTACTCAATGATGCCTGATGCTTTTTACGTTATCNGTTTTATCAATTTATAAGTTTAAAGCAGATGCTTCTTGGTAAAGCTTCATTAACTTATCAGTAATTACAGATTTAATACCGCTGCGCTCTAGATCAGACAGTGAGTCTAATTTGTTTAAGCGTAAGCGGTGTAAGTGTAAGCATGGCAGCTGATCATTAAACTCACGTAGGTCGCCCTTCATTAACACCGGTAGAAAAGGATCATCAGAATGGCTGCGGCGTAAAATTTGGCGCATGCCTTCTTGAAATGGGATAGGAACAGAGCGCACGTTTTTATCTTTATGAGATATGATCAGATACAGGCCTTGTTTACCAATCAGATTCCCTGGAATGATGTGTAATCCAGTTGACTGTATCGCATTGTCTTTCAAGTGCTGAAACGTATCATGGAAGGCGTAAGGGTCAGGTAAAATCACCATTTGACGCCCAGCGTCTTCAGGAAAGAAAATACTGTAATTGGTGTATAGCTGCTCTACGGTATTGGAAAACACGCATAACTTATTCTCAAACTTTTTAACAAAGTTCATTGCTTGTTGGTGTTTGTTGATCTTATTAAGATCCCAAACTAAATCAGAGTTTTGTTGCTGGGTTGCTGCAAATCCCATAAATACACCTCGAGATACCAAATATTTTGGCAGATCAATTATGTATGATTAAGCCAATTAGTTATCGTCCGTTAGATTACTTCTGTTATCTGAATAGACAGTAGTTGTCTATGTTGGTTGCTATTATTATTGATTTTTTTGTTCATTACTGTGACGAGCCTAGCGTTTTGAGTGTTAACTGGCAAGCATTCTTACACCTGTTAACAGTTCAGTTAAGCGGCTTAACAAAAGCCATGGGTCGTTACCATCACCTTTAATAGCGCGATCTATTTGTTCTGCGGTTTGCAAGCATTCAAATAATTCGGCTTGGCTAAGACGGGATAATGCGGATTTAAACGGAGGTTGCTGCTTTGGCCAAATGTTTTGCGATTTAAAGCCTTCGGTTAGGCGTTGCGGTCCATAGGCTTGTAAGCTGATTAGTTGGCGTATTTTTCGAAGGAGGGCGCCTAATATCATAATAGCCTCATGTCCCTCGGCTTTTAGGTGACTCAAAATACGGCTAGCATCACCTATATTACCGAGCAAGCAGCTATCGGCAAGTGAGAAGGCATCATAACGAGCGCTATCTGCTGTAACTTCTTCGACAAGCTCAGCGCTAATTTGCTGAGTGCCCATCATACGCATTTTTTCGATTTCTTGTATGCCGGCTAATAGATTGCCTTCGATACGCTGAGCGAATAAGGCAACCGCATCTTGACTTGCACTCATACCAGCAGCTTGAATTCTACGCTGTAACCAGCCAGGTAGCTGGTTGCGGTCAATCGGCCAGATAGCAATAAAAGCCCCGGCAGATTCGATAGCTTTAAACCATTTAGTTTTTTGAGTGGCGGCGTCTAAGCGTGGAGTAACAATCAGTACGACGTTATCAGGATTAGGGTTAGAGACGACTTCTAATAACGCTTTTCCTTTGTCGCTGGGTTTGCCATTTGGGATGCGTACTTCAAGAAGACGGCGAGAGGCAAAGAGTGACATGGCGTTGGTTTCATCAAGTAGCTGCGTCCAGTCAAAGCCTGCTTCAGCATGCAGTAGTTCACGCTCTTCGATGCCGTACTTTTTTGCGGCTAGACGAATTTGATGGCAGGTTTCTTCAACTAATAGGGGTTCGTCACCTGAGATAATATAAAATGGTGATAAGCCTTTTTGAAGGTGCGCGCCGAGCTGTTCAGTTTTTAACTTCATGAGTTAATCACTATTGTTGAACCTTTTGTAAGCGAATCATCAGCTTACGAATAAGATCGTCTTCAATTTCTTGGCGTTGAGTTTTCTCTTCGCTCGCAGTTCCAATGACACTATCGACATCATTATTGAAGGTGCGTCGTCCAGAAATATTCCAGCTAATGTCTATACCATTTTCGAGGTCGATCAAGCGAGCATTTAATTGAGCATTTAGCTCGTATTCAGCGGCTTGTCCCGTACTGCTTACCGATAACGTCAAGCGCTCAATTGCAACGGGTTCTATTTGTAAGCGCACCTTTGAGCTTGCATCTTCAGGGAAGGTTACACCATTGAATAACAACTGTTGGCGTAAGCGTTGATTGAAGCGATTGCTTGCTTGGCTTTCGAGTGTCATTACTTGCACACTTTCAGGCAATACTACGACACCGCGTAGTTGCCAGCCACAGGCACTGGTAATAAGAACCAGTGCTGTCAAAACAATATGTTTCATCAATATTCTTCCCTAAAAATGTCTAGTTGCTAATTAGCAGCCATTTAGTTCGCAACAATGTTCACAAGCTTGCCAGGAATTACAATCACTTTACGAATCGTACTTTCACCAACAAACTTAATCACGTTTTCGTCTGCACGAGCGATGGCTTCAGCATCTTCTTTGCTCACGTTTGCGGGAAGTTCTAATTTAGCACGAACTTTACCGTTAACTTGAACAACCATTTCGATACTGTCTTTAACTAAGGCAGCTTCGTCAACTGAAGGCCATTGTGCATCTAATACTGAATCTGTGTGGCCAAAGGCTACCCATAATTCATTTGAGATGTGTGGCGTAATTGGAGAAAGCATTAATACGATGGCTTCAACACCTTCGCGAGCGACAGCACGGCTTTGTTCGCTATTTTTATCCAGCTTGTTCAGTGCGTTCAACAATTCCATAATTGCAGCAATTGCCGTGTTATAAGTCTGACGTTGACCCATATCGGTGGTTACTTTAGCAATGGTTTCGTGTGTTTTACGACGCGCTGCTTTGTCTTCTTTTGTTAGAGCTTCAACATCTAGTGAAATAGCTTCACCTGAGGTTAGCTCGAAGCTTAAGCGCCATAAGCGTTCAAGGAATTTTTTCGCGCCTTGTACGCCAGCGTCTGACCATTCAAGGGTTTGCTCTGGTGGCGCTGCGAACATGGTATATAAACGCACAGTATCAGCGCCNTATAAATCAATGGCTTCTTGTGGGTCAACACCGTTGTTNTTCGATTTTGACATCTTGCTCATGCCAGAGAAGGTTAGCTCTCTGCCAGTTGCAGTTTCTGTAACGCGTGCAATACCGCCTTTATCGTCACGTTCAATGGTGACATCGCTTGGGTTAACCCATTCTTTAGCGCCATTTTCGGTGGTGTAGTAATACGCATCGGCCAATACCATNCCTTGGCATAGCAAGCTTTTGAACGGCTCGTCACTTTCAACCAAGCCAGCATCACGCAATAGCTTATGGAAGAAACGCGCATANAATAAGTGCAAGATCGCGTGCTCGATACCGCCAATGTATTGATCCACAGGAAGCCAGTAATTCGCTTCTTCCGGCTCTAGCATTTGATCATGGCTTTGTGGCGTGCAGTAACGCGCGTAGTACCAAGACGATTCCATGAAGGTATCGAACGTATCAGTTTCGCGGAATGCTGGTTCGCCGTTTAATTCGATATCCGAAAACTCAGGGTTGTTTTTGATTGGCGAGTTAATGCCATCCATAACAACGTCTGTCGGAAGGATGACTGGTAGCATGTCGGCAGGGGTNGTTACTGATGAACCATCTTGCTTCTGAATCATTGGAATTGGGCTTCCCCAATAACGCTGACGACTAACACCCCAATCACGTAGGCGGTAGTTAACCTTAATTTCGCCTTTGCCATTGGTTTCTAGCCAGTGAGCAATGGTTTTGAAAGCTTTATTGGTTGGAAGGCCGTTAAATTCGCCAGAATTTACCAAGATACCTTTTTCGGTATAAGCACCTTCGGACAAGTCGATCGGCGCACTTTCAGTTTCTTTTTTCTTTGGCTTAGGCGCGATAACCTGCTTAATATCTAGAGCGTACTTTGTCGCAAATTCCCAATCACGCTGATCGTGGGCAGGTACAGCCATAACAGCGCCTGTGCCGTAATCCATTAATACGAAGTTGGCGATCCAAACTGGCACTTCATCGCCAGTAATTGGATGAATTGCTTTAATGCCGGTATCGATGCCTTTTTTCTCGATGGTGGCAACATCGGCTTCTGCTGTGCTGGATTTCTTACATTCTTCGATGAANGCTTGAATNTCAGCATTGCCTTCAGCAGCTTGAGCTGCTANCGGATGAGCTGCTGCAACAGCAACATAACTTACACCCATAACCGTGTCTGGGCGGGTGGTGTAAATTTCTAACTTTTCTGAAGAGTCTTTAAGACCGAAGTGCATNTGCACACCTTCAGANCGACCGATCCAGTTCTTCTGCATCGCTTTTACTTGCTCTGGCCANTCNTCNAGNTGNTCAAGNTCGNTCAATANTTCTTCNGCATANGNNGTNATGCGAATNAACCANTGNGGAATNTCTTTNTTCACNANNGGNGTATCACAGCGCCAGCAGCAGCCATCAATTACTTGTTCGTTAGCCAATACTGTTTGGTCGTTCGGGCACCAGTTAACAGCTGATACTTTTTTATAGGCTAGATCTTTCTCTACTAATTGAGTGAAGAACCATTGTTCCCAGCGATAGTATTCAGGATCACAGGTAGCGAACTCGCGATCCCAGTCGTAACCAAAGCCCAAGCTCTTTAGCTGGCTCTTCATGTAGGCAACGTTTTCTTTGGTCCACTTAGCCGGAGCCGTCTTGTGTTTAATCGCTGCGTTTTCAGCCGGTAAGCCAAATGCATCCCAACCCATTGGCTGCATCACGTTTTTACCTTGCATACGCTGATAGCGAGAAACTACGTCACCAATCGTGTAGTTACGCACGTGGCCCATGTGCAGTCGACCACTAGGATAAGGGAACATAGACAGGCAATAGAATTTCTCTTTGCTGGCATCATGTACCGCTTTAAAAACTTGGTTTTGTTCCCAGTGTTGCTGCAGCTTGCCTTCGATTTCTTTAGGCTGGTAGCTTTCTAACATTGGGGCAGTGGTATGAGACGGCTGAGACATAGTAAATAATCTTGTAGTTCTAGGTTTAAATCTGGGTTCAAATAAGGCCGTCAGTTTACCCTAAGCTGGAGGTGGCGGGTAGCCTTCAGCGTAAAAGCCTTGGGTAATCGAGAAAACTGGTCATTTACTTAGGTTTCGGGCTATCGTTAATACTGAGTACCGATTAAGATAACAAGTTTAATTCTCATACAGTTTAAATACACTCCCACTTTAAATTTAGGCGGTAAATAAATTGAAGTATCGCGTTAAGCCTTTTGTTGCTGCTTTTTTATTCTATGTTTTAGGCGTTTTTATCATTGCTGCGGTTAACTATTCGCAGGAGCGGGAAAGGCTTTTAGCGGATATTGATACTCGCTTGCTTGCAGCCGCAAGTAATATTCCCAACATACTTCCCAGTGACTTTCATGATATTGCGCGTACACCAGATGCAATATCTAAAGAGCAAGACCAGCATAATCTCGAATTGATGAATCGCCATACTCAAAGCGGTGCCTTAACGTATCTTTATAGCTATGTGATGGTTGATGGCAGGATTCATTTTACCTCGTGTAATTACACTCAAGAAGATGTTGATAATAACCAAGTGGTTACTTATTGGACGGATTATCCAGAAGGCGCTAAAGAATATTTTGATGCAATGACAGCAGAAGAGCCTATCTTTGTGACGGCAGGGGATCGCTGGGGATTATTCAGAACAATTTTGATGCCGATGAAATCACCAGGGGGTCTACCTTATGTCGCTGCTGCTGATATGGATATTACCCTGATTGAAAATACACTCTCTCATGCTATTTGGTCGGTGGTTGGGATGAGCGTATTACTGTTAATTATTGTTGTGCCCTTGGTATTAGCTTATCGCTATACGTATTCAATCATGAATTCTGAGCTGAAGGCTTTGAATGCAAAGCTACAGGCTGATATTGATCAGGCATTGATTTTAGAAACTGAATTAAAACAAGCGACTCATGATGCAAATATGGCAAATGACATTAAGGGACAATTTTTATCGAATATGAGTCATGAGCTAAGGACGCCCATTAACGGTATTCTGGGCATGAATGAGTTATTGCTTGATATGGATTTGACTGATGAGCAGGTTGAATATATTGGTATATGTAACAGCAGTGCATTGGTTTTACTTGATACGGTGACTCAAATACTGGATGTTGCAGCGATAGAGTCTGGTGGATTAACCTTGAAACAAACGTCGGTTAATTCACGAGCTTTCTTCGATGAGATTATTTCGATGTTTTCTGCGCAGGCAGGGGCTAAAAAACTAGATCTAGTGTTAACGCTTGGGCAGGACTTCCCTGCTGAAATTATTATTGATCCGGTGCATTTAAGGAAAGTTCTGATCAACCTTATCGGTAACGCAATTAAGTTTACGTCGACTGGTGGTATTAAGGTTTTGATTAGCTGGCGATCGGGTTATCTTCATGGAATGGTACAAGATTCCGGTATCGGGATTCCAGAAGATTCACAGCAGCGTATTTTTGAAACCTTTCAACAAGTTGATAATTCCTACACTCGCGAATATGCAGGAACAGGGTTAGGCTTGCCGATTTCACAGCAGATATGCAGCATAATGGGAGGAGAGCTTTCTCTTTACCAATCGAATGAACAAGGTTCTGTTTTTAAGTTTCATATAGAAGCGGCAGCAAAAGGAAAAGAGTTAGTTCCTGAGTTGAAGTTACCAGCGAAGGGCTCTGTGTGTGTCTTCACTGATTCTGAAATTTTACGAAATTGGTTCTTTTCTGAATTGAATCAACCCAGCTTTAAAAGGGTTGAGGATATCAAGGATGCTTCACTAAACCTACATTCCTTCGCTTATATTATTGTCGATTCGAATGGGTCGGAAGACGATCTTCTTATGTTGGCAAATAAGCATGATCTTAAGCAGCAACACTTACTCTTTCTCTCATGGGTTGGGCAAGGCTTGTCTTCTGAACTGAAAAATCAGGTTAAGCTATTGCGTAAACCGGTTCTAATTAGCGAATTAGCTAATGCTTTTAGTAATCAGAATGATAACAATACCCAATAGCATTATAGATATAGGTCAATTTTTTATTAAATAAGCGTTTATTTTATAAATATTGTTTTGAAAATTCGCCTTCTATCAAGATACTCCTTCAATCTGAATTTTAATCGGTAGGAAGTGTTATGCGACGGATGGTGTTTTGCCACTTTATTATTTTTTGTCTTAGCTTAAGTGCTCAAAGCTATGGCGCTTTATCAGAGACTGATATCTTGGTTGCTGAAATGGTTATGATTCAGCAGGACCAAAAATTGTTAGCTGAAGCCGTTGCTGAGGGTAAAGATAGAGCCATATTGTGCGGAAGCTGCCACGGGAAAAACGGCAACAGTGTGCGTGATTATATTCCGAACTTGGCCAGCCAAAATGCTGCCTACTTGTTTAATCAGTTTGAAAAGTTCTCTAATGGTGAGCGTAAAGACTACGTTATGAGCCGTTTAGCAAAGAATCTAACGCGTCAAGATCGTATTAATATAGCGCTGTATTTTTCTCAGATGAGTGTCGAAATAAGAGAGCAGCCTGTTGCTAGTACTGATAAAGGAAAGCAGGTGTATCAAGGTCTATGCTTTTCATGTCATGAGCAAAATGGCCATGGCAATGGTCAGTATCCTAGAATTGCTGGTCAGCCGTATGAGTTCTTGAAGAGGGCATTGAATAGCTTTGCAGGAGGGGATGATCGAAGAGCAAACTCTCCTATGGCAGGAGTCGTTAAAAATTTGACGGAACAACAACTCTTAGATGTTGCTGCATATGTTGCCAGCATGCCTTAAACTGGGGGAATGAAACAATTAACAGATCCCTTTGGCCGTAAAATTGAATATCTAAGAATCTCAGTAACAGATCGTTGTGATCTACGTTGCAGTTATTGTATGAGTGAAGATGTTGAGTTTTTACCGCGCCAAGATATTTTATCCTTTGAAGAAATACTGCGCGTAGTGAACAGTTTCGCTAAGCTTGGTGTTACTAAAATTCGCATTACCGGTGGTGAACCGTTAATGCGTAAGAAGCTTCCTGAGTTAATTGCGAGTATTAAAGCGGTTGAAGGTATCGAAGAAGTGCTAATGACGACTAATGGCACTTTATTAACTCAATACGCTAAGCCTTTATTTGAAGCGGGTTTATCGCGTTTAAATATCAGTATCGATACGCTAAAAGCTGATCGCTTCCAAACACTTACCCGACGCGACCGTCTGCAAGCGGTATTAGAGGGTATTGCTGAAGCAAAGAAGTATGCTTTTGATGGAATCAAGTTGAATGCTGTCGTGATGAAAGGCATGAATGATGATGAAATCATTGCTTTAACTGACTTTGCTGTTGCTAATGACATCGATATTACGTTTATTGAAGAAATGCCATTAGGGGAAGTTGGTTATGATCGCAGTGTGACTTTTCTTTCTAGCGCAGAGATTCGCGGTGTGATTCAGCAGAAGTATAACCTGCAAGACTCGAGCTATAAGACTGGAGGCCCTGCGGTTTATACCAGTATAAAAAACAATAAAACAAAGATTGGCTTTATCTCTCCACACAGTAACAATTTCTGTTCTTCTTGTAATCGTGTACGTATCACGGCAGTAGGGCGATTATTGTTATGTTTAGGTAATGAAAATAGTCAGGACTTACGTACGTTGATGAGGGATGGCTGTGATGATCAGCAATTGACTGATCACCTTATTTCAGCGCTGCGTTTAAAGCCCGAAAAACATGAGTTTGATTTGGCAGAGGAAGTCAAAATTTTACGTTTTATGTCTCATACAGGTGGCTAATTGCTGCTATTGGCTACTACTAGATAGAAGTACGATATTAAACATATGTCAGTTAAAACCCTACCAGATCAGATTACGGATTTACTTATTGCGTTAGTGTTTGTGGGTAAGCTGTTGCCTGGAGATAAGTTACCACCGGAAAGGCAGTTTGCAGAATACTTAGGTGTTGATCGTACTTCTTTGCGTATGGCCTTAAAAACATTGACGCGAATGAATGTAGTTAATGCAGTACAGGGTTCTGGTATCAGGGTGCTTAATTATAAAGTAGATTGCGGTTTGGATTTTTTAACGAACTTGTATCAAGTTGAAGAGTTAGAATTTGGTGGTGATTTATTGCTGTCGGGCTTAGATATGCTCAACCGTGCAATCCCTTTGGCGATTAAGATGTCTGTTGAAAAAAATGGAGTTGGGGCGCGTGAATCTAGAGGTCATATATTAGAAGCTATACAAAAAATGCATCAATCTGTGGAGCAAGGTTTAGATGCTCGGCAACTAGCTATTCTCGATTCGCAGCTGGTGGACAATTTATTATCCTCTACTGATAATATTTATATGCAGTTAGCGGCAGGCAGTTCGCGCCAGATAAGGATTGCACTTGCTGAAAAACATTATGAATTAATTGATGTGAAGAAGCATTTAGATTGGTTAATAAATATTATGATGCGAGTTGCCAGTGGCATTTTGAGTATTGAAGATATGTTGTCTGAATACAGTGAATATATGAATAAAACAAGTGAGCCATTAAAGGAATACCTAATGGCTTTGCCAGCGCAGCCAGTATTAAAATCGTCACCCTTACATAATGAAAAAAACATTATCGATCTAGATGACATTATGAAAAAAATATCACCGATTAATGGCTAGCGTTTAATGACGCCTAACATAAGAAAACCCAGCCAGTAGAATAATTAGGGATGTTATTAGCAATGGCCATAATCCCCACATCATGAAAGGTGTCTGCCCTTGGCGAGTTTGCGCTATTGCCGTGAGTGTTGCTCTTTTTTGAGTTTCAAGTTGCTTAACAATTTCACCTTTATGGTTCACCAAAGCTGTTATGCCAGTATTAGTCGATCGTAGCAAATAGCGTTGCGTCTCTAATGCTCGCATTTGAGCAATTGCCATATGTTGTTTTGGCCCAAGAGAATCACCAAACCAAGCATCATTACTGATAGTAATTAATAAATCGGATTTTTTTGCTGAATCAGCAACAAATTGTGGATAAACAATTTCATAGCAAATAAAAGGTGCTATTAAAAATAACGTGTCATCTTTTTCGACTTTTAACAGTGCTTGCTCTTCGTCGCCTTTTTTAAAGCTAGACATGGGCAGGTCGAAGAACGGAAGTAGGCCGCGGATCATATTTTCGAGTGGAATGTATTCACCAAAAGGAACCAGTTTTTGTTTGTGATAAAGCCCGCCACCTGTTCCTATCGCTAAAATACTATTATGGTATTCGCCTCTTGATGGCCCTTCGGTATAACGAAAAGGGATGCCGCTGATCAGTGTTGTTCGGTGTTCGATTGCTTCTTCATTTATGTTATCAAGATAAGATTGAAACTGATCCTTTAGAACAGTTATTGCCGTTTCTGGCCATAAAACAAGATCACTGTCCCAGTGCTGACGTGTTTGATCCATATAGGCATTGAATGTTGGTAGGCGCTGACGAGGTAGCCACTTTTGGCTCTGCGGAATATTCCCTTGTACTGCACTCACTTTTAACTCATTCGTTTGTTCTGTCCACTGAATATTTTGTAGTGCTAGACCGAGTGGCCAGATGAGTAATAAGGCTAGGTAATGAAAACGTTTTTCTTTAAATGAAAAGTAAATGGCCGCTGAGGTTAAAGCCGTAAAAAAAGATAATCCATAAACGCTCAATATTGGAGCCCAGCCATTGAGCCATGTATGTAGTTGAGCATCTCCGGCAAATAACCAAGGAAAGCCGGTAAAGATCCAGCTACGAAACCATTCATACAAAAACCAAAATGCAGCGAACGCTAGAATAGCTATTAGAACAGGTGAGCCTTGTCGATTATAAAAACGCTGAAAAAAGTACATGAAGAGCGCTGGGAAAGTTGCAAGAAAAGCAGCAAATAATCCGACCATTAGAATGGCAAGTAGTGCCGGAGTGCCTCCATGATCATGCATGCTGACGTAAACCCAAGATACACCAACCGAAAATTTTGCAAAGCCAAATAACCAAGTTCTAAAAACAGCTTGCTTAGGTGTGCTATTTTGTAAACTGTACAGCAGTCCTATTAATGACAGGATAACTAAGGGCCAAAGGAAAAAAGGTGCGATTGCAAAGGGGAATATCAAGCCAGAGAAAAGTGCAGTTAAGTTTGGCTTAGTCATCATTGAGCGTAAGAGGCGCATACTTTTTCCTATTATAAAAACAAAAAAGAAAGCGCTTAGGCTTTCTTTTTAATCAATCTCAAGCGAAGTTTCCCTGAATTAAACGGGAGTTACTTCCATTAGATTGATGCGGCGTGCATTTCCATTAACGATTTTGAAACGCCATTTTTTGATTGTAATTGCTTCATCACACTCGGGTACACGCCCAAAGTGTTGGACGACAATCCCGCCAATAGTATCAAACTCCTTATCATCGAATTTAGTACCAAAGTGATGGTTAAAATCTTCGATAGGCGTAAGCGCTTTTACCATTCGTACATCATGATCGAGTTCTTTGATGAAGCTATCATCATCTTCTTGGTCGTGTTCGTCTTCAATCTCACCAACGATTTGTTCTAGTACGTCTTCAATGGTAACAATACCTGCAATACCACCAAATTCATCGGCGACAATAGCCATATGGTTGCGAGTGGCACGAAATTCTTTTAATAAAATATTAAGACGTTTACTTTCAGGGACAAAAGTTGCGGAGCGTAAGATATCGGTGATATTGAAATCTTCTCGTTGCTCATTAAGAATAAGCGGCAATAAATCTTTCGCCAATAGAACGCCTAAAACTTCATCTTTACCTTCGCCCAAAACAGGGAAACGAGAGTGGGCTGATTCAATAACGGATGGGAGAAATTCTTTGATTGAGTCTTCAGATTTGATACAAACCATCTGGGAGCGCGGCACCATGATATCGCGAACTTGCATATCTGAAATTTGCAGTGCGCCTTCTAAGGTAGAAAGGGTCTCGCTATCAACAACGTTTCTTTCTGCAGCTTCACGCAGAATTTCCTTTAGGTCATGACGATCATTTGGGTCGTCAGAGAAAAATGTAGATAGCTTATCTAGCCAAGTTTTGTTTTGACTATTCGGTCGCTCTTCGCTCATTAGGGGGTATTGATCTCGCAAAATAATGTTCAAAGCTTACTTTATAAGGCCTAGGCTTTAAAAAGCAAGCTTTTGGCGATTAATTATACCTTCTCGACCATCAAGCTACCGATAGAGTAACCTGCTCCAAATGAGCAAATAAGGCCTTTTTCACCAGACTTGAAGTCTTCTTTATACTTATGAAAAGCGATGACAGAACCAGAAGAAGCCGTATTGGCAAATTCATCCAATACAACAGGGGCTTCTTCTAATGTCGGTAGGCGTCCAAGTAGCTTCTTCGCAGCGAAGTTGTTCATATTGATGTTTGCTTGGTGTAGCCACATGCGTTTTAGCTGATCAGCTTGCATATCGCTTTCTTCCAATTGCTCTGATATGAACTTAACGATGAGTGGTAATAACTCTTTAAAGACTTTACGGCCTTGCTGCACAAAGAAAGGGCGATCTTCAGGTAGATCTTCAAAACAATAATCGGCATAGGATGCGTCACTACGGATATTGTCAGAATACTGAGTCATTTGTTTTGTGCCAATGATGCGGAATGCGCTATCACTAGTACAAGTTGCTTCTGGCTCAATTATGGCTGCAGTCGCTACGTCACCGAAAATGAAGTGGCTATCACGATTTTTAAAGTTTAGACCTGGTGTTGTAAATTCTGGATTGATGAATAATACGCACTTCGCTATACCTGCGGCTAAAGCCGCATAAGCGTTGATCATGCCGAAGGTGGCAGATGAGCAAGCAATGCCCATGTCGTATGCACTACCTTTAATGCCTAGATCTCGCTGAATTTCTACAGAGATGCCAGGGTAGTCCCGTTGACGAAACGTACTGGAAACAACGATTAGATCGATATCATCAGCTGTTTTACCTGCTTCAGCCATGGCTTGTTTGGCAGCAGCGATACCCATAGTGACCATTTCTGGGGTTTTACCTTCTCCTGTCATTGGGAAGGTTGGGTGCATAATGTTTGGATCAATAATGCCGTCTTTATACATAGCATATCGAGACTTGATGCCAGAGGCTTTTTCAATAAATTCTGGACTAGATCCTACTAAGGCTTCTTTTTCCCCAGCTTCAATTTCGGCAGCATGTTCGAGGTTAAAATTTTCGACATATTGGTTAAAGGCTTTTACCAACTCTTCGTTACTAATTGTATGAGGGGGAATAAATAAACCTGTACCGGAAATAACGAACTGAGACATGAGCTGTAACCTTACTAAATTGATCTGTAATTATGTTCTCTATGCTATCAAATCTATTTGAGTGGGTCTTCTACGACTGGCGCTATATGAGCACTAAAAATGAGAGATTGCGCAAATATTGCTTTTATATTCGAAATAATTCAGAAGAAGATTGCTATGGGTCTACAAATGACAGGTATAAATAAGCACTAGAAAACGCTCTAGTGCTTATTCAACGAATCTAAACTTAAGATAGATTAGAAAGTTTTGGATGTGCTTTTGGGTTGCGACGAACGATTAAGGCAACCTTGCCTATTTTTTGAATCAATTCAGAACCAGTTTCTTTTACGATGTCTTCAATTGCTTGAGCACGCATGTCGCGTTCTCCAATAGCAATTTTAACTTTAATCAATTCGTGATCATCAAGAGCACGGTTTAATTCTTCCAGTACGTTTTCCGATAACCCATTACCAGCTATGGTTACAACAGGGTTTAGGTTATGACCAATAGAGCGCATTGCTTTCTTTTGTTCAGCAGAAATTGCCATCAGATTTAGTTGCCTAACTTAATTAAGTGGTAAACTCTGATTATATAGTAATAAATTTGAATTTGCCGCTTCTTAAAGTGGCCTTATGTGAGAAATCAGAGTTATGGCACGTTCCAAATCGAGTAATGATTGGATGGATGAACATTTTAATGATCATTATGTGATGAAAGCTAAGGAAGATGGTTACCGTTCTCGTGCTTGTTACAAATTAATGGAACTAGACGATAAAGATAAGTTGATTAAACCAGGAATGACGGTGGTTGATCTGGGGTCTGCTCCAGGAGGTTGGTCTCAGGTTGCGGCAAGACGTGTGGGGGATCATGGATTGGTTGTGGCGTCTGATATTTTACCTATGGATGGCATTGCTGGAGTGACTTTCTTGCAAGGTGATTTTACAGAAGAAACGGTCTTTGATGAGCTTATGAGAGTTATTGGTAATCGACCAGTAGACCTTGTAATTTCGGATATGGCCCCCAATATGAGTGGAATGAGTGCTGTAGATCAGCCAAGTGCAATGTATTTAGTTGAACTTGCCTTAGATATGGCGCGCCAGGTATTAAAGCCTGGTGGAAACTACGCGGCTAAGGTTTTCCAGGGGGAAGGCTTTGATGAGTACCTGAAGGACATGCGTTCTTCATTTCAAAAGGTCGTTACGCGCAAACCGGAGTCCTCTCGAGCTCGCTCTAGAGAAGTTTATCTAGTAGCAAAGGGTTTTAAGGGGTAGTTAATCCTTTGCTAAGCTAAACTAGTGATTAGGTAAAGAAAGGTATAAATGACATCTGATTCTCTAATAAGGGCGTAGATGTACTAGAGATCAGACAAAAAGCTGCGTAAGCTAAAGGCTTACGCTACATATAAAATTAGAGGTATGCCTGTTATGGCAAAGAATTTAGTGCTTTGGGCCATCATCGCTGCGGTATTGATGACGGTTTTTAATAATTTACAAAATGTCAGCCAAGCCAAAGAACTCAAGTATTCTGAATTTATTAGCAGTGTGCGCACAGGTCAAGTTGAGCGCGTAAGCATTGCCGGTCAGAATATCGAAGGGGTATTGAGCAATGGAGAGACTTTCTCATCCATTTTGCCTGCCTACGATGATAAGTTGATTGACGACTTGTTGAATAATAATGTGCAAGTTGAAGGTAAGAAGCCTGAGCAACAAAGTATCTGGACTCAGTTATTGGTCGCATCCTTCCCTATCTTGGTCATCATTGCGGTATTTATGTTCTTCATGCGTCAGATGCAAGGTGGCGGTGCTGGCGGTAAAGGCGGCCCAATGTCGTTTGGTAAGAGTAAGGCTAAATTACTCAGTGATGATCAGATTCAAACCACTTTCGATGACGTTGCTGGTTGTGATGAAGCAAAAGAAGACGTTAAAGAATTGGTGGACTTCCTTGTTGATCCTGGAAAATACCAGCGTTTAGGTGGTCGAATCCCTCGTGGTGTTCTTTTAGAAGGGCCACCAGGGACGGGTAAAACATTATTAGCTAAAGCCATTGCTGGTGAAGCAAAAGTACCTTTCTTCTCTATTTCAGGTTCTGATTTCGTAGAAATGTTTGTGGGTGTAGGTGCGTCTCGAGTACGTGATATGTTCGAGCAAGCTAAGAAGCAAGCGCCTTGCATCATCTTTATTGATGAAATTGATGCGGTAGGTCGTCATCGTGGAGGCGGTCATGGTGGTGGCAACGATGAGCGTGAACAAACTTTGAACCAGTTGTTGGTTGAGATGGATGGCTTTGAAGCAAACGATGGAGTCATTGTTATTGCTGCAACTAACCGTTCAGATGTATTGGATAAAGCATTATTACGCCCAGGTCGTTTTGATCGTCAGGTTGTTGTTGGTTTGCCAGATGTTCGTGGTCGTGAGCAGATTTTAAAAGTGCATATGCGCAAAGTTCCTGTTGCAGATGATGTTAAAGCATCGGTTATTGCCCGTGGTACTCCAGGTTTTTCTGGTGCGGATTTAGCCAACTTGGTGAACGAATCTGCACTTTTCTCTGCTCGAGCAGCGAAAAGCCTTGTAACGATGGAAGAGTTTGAGAAAGCAAAAGATAAAATCATGATGGGCGCTGAGCGTAAAACCATGGTTATGTCAGAGAAAGAAAAAGAAAGTACGGCTTATCATGAAGCCGGGCATGCAATTGTGGGTTATTTATCTGCAGAGCACGATCCGGTTCATAAGGTAACGATTATTCCGCGTGGTCGAGCACTAGGTGTAACTTTCTTTTTGCCAGAAGCTGATCGTATTAGTGAAAGTCGTCGTAAAATCATGGGCGATATTGCAACGGCTTACGGTGGCAGAATCGCAGAAGAAATGCTTTATGGTAAAGAGGGTGTCAGTACTGGCGCCTCTCAAGATATTAAAATGGCGACTCATTTTGCTCGTGCAATGGTTGTTAATTACGGTTTGTCAGAGACATTAGGGCCGCTAGATTATGATTCTCGTGATTCTGATGGTATTGGTTCACGCCACGTATCTGATGAAACTTCACGATTGATCGACCAAGAGATTAAGCGTATTACAGAAGAATGCTATGCTCGTGCTGAGAAAATCTTGGAAGAAAATAGCGATATTCTAGAGGCAATGAAGGTTGCACTGATGGAATATGAAACGATTGATTCTGAGCAGGTGAAAGATTTAATGAATCGTCAGCCTGTTCGCTTGCCTGCTTCTTGGGATGATACTCATGGTGGTTCTCCAACGGCTTCTACTGAAGAAAAAACTGTTGAAGAGGCGGATTTGGATAAGCAGGATGATGCTGATGATGCGGCAGGCGATAAAGTCGACGTGTAAGTAGCATGTAGTGCAAGTGTTTTTCGCTTTAAAGAACGGGCTCCGGCCCGTTTTTTTATGGCACATTTTTACAGTGTTTTTTACTATTTGTAGAATAAATCTAACAAAATAAACCTAACAGAATGAACTTAGCGGTATGAAAGATAAGTTATTAGCGTGTGGTGCTCGCAACGGTCAGATTCAACAATTAGATCTAAGTTGCTGTAATATCATGGGTATATTGAATGTCACGCCGGATTCCTTTTCGGATGGTGGCTCGTTTAATAGTCTGGATAGGGCGCTGTTTCATGCTGAGCGAATGATTAATCAAGGTGCTACCTTAATTGATGTGGGTGGTGAGTCGACTCGTCCTGGGGCCGCTAAGGTTTCTCTGCAAGAAGAGTTGGATCGAGTAATTCCTGTGGTTGAGGCGATTCATAAAAACTTAGATACGATTATCTCAGTTGATACGAGTACGCCTCAAGTTATTACGCAGTCGGCGGCTGTTGGCGCGGGATTAATTAATGATGTACGGGCTTTGCAAAGAGAGGGTGCTTTAGACGCTGCGGCATCAACTAACTTGCCTATCTGCTTAATGCATATGCAGGGCCAGCCAGATACGATGCAGAAAGCTCCTAGCTATGATGATGTGGTTAGTGATATTCATGCTTTTTTGGCTGAGAGAATTCATGCGTGTGCTGCTGTTGGAATTAATAAAGAGCGCCTAATCCTTGATCCAGGTTTTGGTTTTGGAAAGGCTTTGGAGCATAATTATCAATTGTTAAATCAATTAGAGACATTTCATAAGCTAGGTTTGCCATTATTGGTGGGTGTGTCTCGTAAGACGATGATTGGAAAAGTTTTAAATGATCGCCCAGCAGATCAACGCTTGATGGGTAGTGTCGCTGCAGCAGTGATTGCAGCTATGAAGGGGGCGTCTATTTTGCGAGTGCATGATGTTGCTGAAACCTGTGATGCCATCAAAATAGTAGAGGCTACTCTGGTTTAAGTGCTTAGGCTTAATTGCTTAAGTTTAATTTCTTAAGTCTGATGTACTATTTTTAGAATGACCCTAGCAAAGAATAATAGATAATAATTTCCAAGGAATGATTAGATAATGAGCAGAAAATATTTTGGTACCGATGGCATCCGTGGTGAAGTCGGTACATACCCAATTACTCCTGAATTTGTAATGAAGCTAGGTTGGGCTGCAGGTAAAGTCTTTGCGAAGCAAGGCAAAAGTAAGATATTAATTGGTAAAGATACGCGTATTTCAGGCTATATGTTTGAGTCAGCATTAGAGGCTGGATTAACGGCTGCTGGCGTTAGTAGCGGAATGCTTGGACCAATGCCGACACCAGGAATTGCTTACTTAACTCGGACCTTCCATGCTGATGCGGGTATTGTGATTAGTGCTTCACACAACCCTTATCATGATAATGGTATTAAGTTTTTCTCCGGTGATGGTACCAAGCTTGAAGATGATATTGAGCTTGAAATTGAGAAGTATCTTGATGAGCCTATGACAACTGTTGGTTCTGATCAATTAGGTAAGGCATTTAGAATTAATGATGCGGCTGGTCGTTACATTGAATTTTGTAAAAGCACCGTTCGCCGATTAAAGCTCGAAGGTAAACGTATCGTTTTAGATTGTGCTCATGGCGCAACGTATCAGATTGCACCGGCAGTATTTGAAGAGTTGGGTGCTGAAGTTATTGCTATTGGTACGAGCCCTGATGGCCTCAATATTAATAAAAATATTGGTTCTACTTCACCGCAGAAGCTAAAAGAAAAAGTGGTTGAGACTCGCGCTGATCTAGGTATTGGTTTTGACGGTGACGGCGATCGTGTCGTAATGGTCGATGAGAAGGGAGAGGTCGTCGATGGTGATGAGCTACTTTACATCATGGCAATGCATGCTCGCAGTCGTAAGCGTTTAGGTGGTGGTGTTGTTGGCACTTTAATGAGTAACTTGGGTCTAGAGCTTGCGCTGAAGAGAGAGAAGATCGATTTTGTTCGCGCTAATGTAGGTGATCGATATGTTATGCAGCAATTGAAAGAGCATGACTGGCGTTTTGGTGGAGAATCATCAGGGCATCTTTTATGTTTGGATTCTACCTCTACTGGTGATGGTGTTGTTGCTGCATTGCAAATTATGATGGCATTACAAGATTCAGGTAAAAGCTTGCACGAGCTTAAATTGGGTATGACTAAGTGTCCGCAAACCATGATTAATGTTCGTCGTAACAAAGATATTGATGTTAATAAGGATGAAGTAATTCAAGCCTCTGTGGCAGAAGTAGAAACTGAACTTGCAGGACGAGGGCGTGTTTTATTAAGAGCATCAGGTACCGAACCTGTTGTGCGAGTTATGGTTGAAGGTGAAAACGGAGAGCTGGTTGCTAAGAAATCGCAGCAATTAGCGGAAGTTGTAGCAAAAATCATATCTTAATTTCGATTTTCGCCATCTACTGCTTGAGTCAGATGGCTAACTTCGCTACTATCTCGCCCTGTTTTATATCGTGAGGTGATTATGCGTCGTCTATTGGTGGCTGGTAACTGGAAAATGAATGCCAGTAAGGTCATGTTGAATGAGTTATTATCTGGAATTACTGCAAATATTCCTCAGAACGCTGACGTCGTTGTATTCCCACCGGCTCCTTATCTATTAATGGCTGCTGATAAACTACAGGGCTGCTCTGTTTCATTTGGCGGCCAAAACCTTAACGCTAATGAAAGTGGCGCTTATACTGGTGAAGTTTCAGCGAGTATGCTGGTTGACTGTGGTTGTGAAGCGGTATTGGTTGGGCACTCTGAGCGCAGAACACTGTATTCTGAAACTGATGCGGATGTATTGGCGAAAACAGAGGCCGCTTTAGCCGCTGGTCTAACACCTTATGTATGTGTGGGTGAAACGCTAGAAGAACGTGAAGCGGATAAAACTGAATCAGTTGTTGAGCAACAAATTAATGCAGTGTTGAATGGCTTAAGTGTTCAACAATTGGCAAAATGTGTATTTGCTTATGAGCCTGTTTGGGCAATTGGAACTGGTAAAACAGCGACTCCAGAACAAGCGCAGCAAGTGCATGCATTTATTCGCAGCTTATTAGCCGCGAAAGATGAAGAATTAGCACTGAATAACCATGTTCTGTATGGTGGCAGTGTGAATGCGAGCAATGCGAAAGAATTGTTTGCGCAGAATGATATTGATGGTGGCTTAGTGGGCGGTGCATCGCTGCAGGCTGAAGAGTTTTTAGGAATTTGTAATCCGGCGTAATGCTGGTTATAGCGATAGGTAGAGAAAAATGGAAAAGATTACCCTAGTAGTGCATATCTTATTGGCCTTTGGTGTTATTGGCTTAGTCATGATTCAACAAGGTAAGGGTGCTGATGCTGGTGCTTCGTTTGGTGGCGGTGGCTCTCAAACAGTTTTTGGTGGTCAAGGTTCAGGAAACTTCCTAAGCCGTATGACAGCCATTGGTGCAGCCGTTTTTTTCGCCACAAGTATGATTTTAGCTGTTGTCGCAAGCGACAAAGCTCAGGGTATTAATGATTTAGGCATTCCAGCGCAAGAGCTGATGGAAACCCTTGATCAAGATGCTCCAGTTGTAGAAGAATATGCTCCTGCTACAGACGCTCCTGATATCGATGTTTCGATTGATGATGTGCCAGTGTTAGAAACTCCGGCGCAATAGTGGTGGCAAGCAGTAAGAATTTGCGGATGTGGTGAAACTGGTAGACACGCCACCTTGAGGGGGTGGTGGGCTTACGCCCGTGGGAGTTCGAATCTCCCCATCCGTACCAATTCGCTTTTTTAGTCTATCAGGCATATAATTGCCGCAGATTAGAGAAGCAAAGCAAGAAGCCCCGAGTTAGGGGCTTTTTGTTAGGCGTCATTTTTTATAAATTACGCCGAAAAGAGAAAGCTAATGACCGCGTTGTGCGATTTGGTTTTCTTGTCTGCAATGAGTTACGCGGACTGGGCATATGTTGCCCAGTTTTTGTTTCTGGCGTTTGAAAATCGCAGATTTTTTTATAAAATGTACAAAATTTAAAGGTTACTAAGCTTGGCTAGTAAAGAAGAACTATTACGTGAAATGATTGCTCCTGCTATTGAGGCAATGGATCTGATCCTTTGGGGGTTGGAATATTCAGCCCAAGGGAAGCATTCAGTTTTACGCATCTACATCGATCATGAAAACGGTGTAAACGTTGATGATTGCGCATCTGTCAGTCGACAAGTGAGTGCGATCATGGACGTAGAAGATCCTATTAGCCAGGAGTACACCCTGGAAGTGTCATCACCGGGTATGGATCGCCCGTTGTTTACTCTAGAACAGTTTACAAAATACATTAACGAGTGGGCTGAGATCCGTTTACGTATGCCATTTGATGGTCGACGTAAGTTTAAGGGTGTCATTATGAATGTCGAAGATCAGGATATAGTTGTGCGAGTTGATCAGCATGAATATTTACTGCCTATCGATATGATTGAAAAAGCACACGTTATTCCCCAATTCAAGGACTAGGCAGGAGCGAGGCTAGAAATGAGTAAAGAAATACTTCTGGTCGCGGAAGCGGTTTCAAACGAAAAAGGCGTTGATAAAGAAATTATCTTTGATGCGATTGAATCCGCATTAGCAACGGCGACGAAAAAACGTTACGAAGACGAAGAAGCAACTATTACTGTAAACATTGATCGCCGAACAGGTGATTATGTGACTTTCCGTAGCTGGTTAGTTGTAAGTAACGATGTAGTACCTGGTTTGGGCGATGAGCTAACACTTGAAGAAGCGTTAGAAATCGACGAAAACTTGAAGCCTGGGGACGTTTATGAAACTGAGGTCGAAAACGTCGGCTTTGGTCGCATCGGTGCTCAAGCTGCTAAGCAGATCATTGTACAAAAAGTACGTGAAGCTGAACGCGCTATGGTTGTTGAGCAATACGAACATCGTGTTGGTGAAATGGTTAGCGGTAGCGTTAAGAAAGTAACACGTGACAACGTAATTGTTGATTTGGGTAATAACGCTGAAGGCCTATTACCAAAAGATCAATTAATCGGTCGAGAAATCGTCCGCATGGGTGATCGTGTACGTGCTGTTTTAGACTGTATTCGCCCAGAAAACCGTGGACCTCAATTGATGCTGAGCCGAACTGTGCCAGCAATGATGATTGAGCTGTTCCGCATTGAAGTGCCTGAAATCACCGAAGAAGTGATTGAAATCAAAGGCGCTGCTCGTGACCCTGGTTCTCGTGCCAAGATTGCTGTGAAAACTAACGATGGCCGCATGGACCCTGTTGGGGCTTGTGTGGGTATGCGTGGTTCTCGTGTGCAGGCTGTGACGAATGAGTTAGGTGGTAACGAGCGCATTGATATCGTGCTTTGGGATGATAATCCAGCACAGCTTGTTATCAATGCAATGGCCCCTGCCGAAGTTAGCTCTATCATCGTAGATGAAGATTCTAACTCGATGGATGTTGCCGTAGCTGCTGACAATTTAGCGCAAGCGATTGGTCGTGGTGGACAAAACGTACGTTTGGCTTCTGAGCTTACAGGCTGGGAAATCAACGTAATGACTGAAGCTGCTGCAGCAGAAAAACAAGATCAAGAAGCCGGTAGCATCATTGATGAATTCACCGAACAGCTTGATATTGACGAAGACTTTGCAGAAGTGTTGGTTGAAGAAGGCTTCACAACGTTAGAAGAAGTTGCTTACGTTCCAATCGCTGAAATCATTGCCATTGAAGGCCTTGATGAAGATATTGCAACAGAGCTTCAAAATCGCGCTAAAGATGTGCTATTAACTCGAGCGATTGCTTCAGAAGAAAAATTGGAAGAAGCAGAGCCGGCTGAAGACTTGTTAGCAATGGAAGGCATGGATAAACACCTTGCTCTTGTATTAGCAAGCCAAGGCATTTGCACAATGGAAGATCTAGCAGAGCAAGCCATCGACGACATTATTGACGTTGAAGGCATGACAGAAGAAAAAGCGTCAGAGCTTATTATGACTGCTCGTAAGCCTTGGTTCGAAGACGCTGAGTAATAGATTCACTCGGCCTAGGAGAGATGCATGACCGATACAACAGTACAAGAGTTCGCCGATGTGGTGGGTACCGATTCCGATCGTTTACTATCACAAATGAAAGAAGCGGGCTTACCTCAGACTAACGCAAATGATGCAGTTAGTGCTGAACAAAAAGAGGCCTTGTTGGGTCACTTGAAGAAGAATCACGGCGAAGCAACTGATGCAGAACCGAAGAAGATTAGTCTGAAGCGTAAAACAACAAGTACGCTAAAAACAGGCCAAGGCGGCAAGAAAGATGTTGCTGTTGAAGTGCGTAAAAAACGTACTTTTGTGAAGCCTGATGCTGAAGAAGTAGCTGCGGCAGTTGAAGAAAAAGTAACTGCCGTTAAAGCAACTAAAGCAGAAGCAGCAGAATCCAAAAAAGCAGCTGAAGCTGCTTTACAGGATGCTAAGAAAGCAGCTGCAGCTTTAGAAGCAAAAGCGGCTGCCGAAGCAGCTAAGAAAGCAAAAGCAGCGGCTGAAGCTAAAAAGATTAAACCAGCGGCTAAGCATAAGATTTCTCAGAAATCTCAGTCTGAAGCTAAAGCTCGTGGTGGCGTAAGCTCCACAGCTCGTGTTGCAGCAAAGGCTAAGGTAGCCGCTAAGCCAAAAGCTGAAGCGAAACCAAAAGCTGAAGCTAAAGCTAAGCCAAAAGCAGCAGCGAAGCCAAAAGCAGCGACTAAGCCTTTACAGCGTGATACTCGCAACAAAAAGCCAACGGCTACAGCAGCTGCGAAAAAGCCGGTACCCTCTAAAGAAGAAATGGCACAGAAGCAAGCTTCAGCAGAAGCAGCGACTCAACGTGAAGGTGCAGACCGAAACAAGAAGCGTACTTCAGCTCCAGGTAATGCTCCTCGCGCTCCTGGTGGTGCTCCACGTGGTGCAGCTCCTCGTCAGTTCCGTACTGAAGATGGATCAGCCAATCAACGTGGTCGTCGTAAGAAGTTGAAGGGTAAAGCGGCACGTACTGCACAAGCACAAGCAGATAACGAGCACTCATTTACTAAGCCTACTGCGCCGGTTATTCATGAAGTTGAATTGCCAGAAGCAATTACAGCGGGTGATCTTGCTGCCAAGATGGCCATTAAAGCAGGTGACGTTATTAAAGCATTGATGGGTATGGGCGTAATGGCCACCATCAACCAAACCTTAGACCAAGATACGGCAACGTTGGTGGTTGAAGAGTTAGGGCATAAAGTTACTAAGTTGATTTCTGATAACGCGCTTGAAGAAGACGTATTCGAATCAGTTGTTTATGATGCTGATGAAGAGCCTCGTGCTCCAGTTGTTACTGTAATGGGTCACGTTGACCATGGTAAAACTTCTCTGCTTGATTACATTCGTTCAAGTCGTGTAGCGACTGGCGAAGCTGGCGGTATTACGCAGCATATTGGTGCTTATCACGTAGATACTGATCATGGCATGATCTCTTTCTTGGATACACCTGGACACGCCGCGTTTACCTCTATGCGTTCTCGTGGTGCTCAGTGTACTGACGTTGTTATCCTAGTTGTTGCCGCTGATGATGGTGTAATGCCACAAACGAAAGAAGCCGTACAGCACGCGAAAGCGGCCGGTGTTCCTATCGTTGTTGCAATCAACAAAATGGATAAAGAAGCTGCGGATCCAGATCGTGTTAAAAACGAGCTGGCTGCATGTGATGTGATTCCTGAAGATTGGGGCGGTGACGTTCCTTTCATGCCAGTATCTGCGCATACCGGTGAAGGTGTTACAGAATTATTAGATGCAGTATTGTTGCAATCTGAATTGCTTGAACTTAAGGCGGTTTTCCAGGGCCCTGGCCAAGGTGTTGTTGTTGAATCACGCCTAGATAAGGGTCGTGGTCCTGTTGCTACATTATTGGTTCAGAATGGTACTTTGAAGAAAGGCGATATCGTTCTTGCTGGTACTTTCTATGGCCGAGCTCGTGCATTACTGGATGAGAATGGTAAGCCAACAGAATCAGCGGGTCCTTCTATTCCGGTTGAAATCTTAGGTATTAACGGTACGCCTGATGCAGGTGCTGCTTTCATCGTTGTTGAAAACGAGAAAAAAGCACGTGAAGTAGCAGAGCACCGTGAAGCTACTCGTAAAGAGCAGATTCAGCAGCGTCAACAGAAAGCGAAATTGGATGCCTTGTTTAACAACATGGGTGGCAGTGAGCAATCTAACTTGAATATCGTTCTTAAGACCGACGTTCGTGGTTCTCTAGAAGCATTAACCGCTTCTCTTAACAGTCTAGCGACTGAAGAAGTGAAAGTTAATATCGTATCTTCTGGTGTTGGTGGTATTAGTGAAACTGACGCGACATTGGCTTTGGCTTCTGAAGCGGTTGTATTTGGTTTTAACGTACGTGCTGATGCTTCGGCAAAACGAGTTATCGAAGATAACGGTTTAGATTTACGCTACTACAGCATCATCTATGACCTTATTGATGATATTAAAGCAGCGATGTCTGGCTTGCTTGCTCCTGAATTGCGCGAAGAGATCTTGGGTGTTGCGGAAGTGCGTGAAGTATTTACCTCGCCTAAGTTTGGCTTGATTGCTGGTTCTATGGTTACTGATGGTGTTATCCATCGTAATAAGAGAATCCGTGTTCTTCGTGAGAGCGTTGTAATCTATGAAGGGGAGTTAGAATCTCTTCGTCGCTTTAAAGATGACGTTCAAGAAGTTCGCCAAGGTATGGAATGTGGTATCGGTGTTAAGAACTATCAAGATGTTCGCGCTGGTGACCAGATTGAAGTTTACGTTGTGAATGAAATCGCACGTACACTTTAATTGATCGACTATTAAGTCGGTTAATTAGTTAATACGAAAAACGCCGCTTTATGCGGCGTTTTTTCGCTATGCTAACTGTATAAGTTAGTTACAAGATATTTAGGGGCAAATTATGCCAAAAGATTTTAGCCGTACCTCGCGATTGGGCGAGCAGATTCAACGAGATCTAGCGCAATTAATTCAATTTGATATGAAAGATCCACGCTTAGGCATGGTGACATTAAACGCTGTTAAGGTTGCCAAAGACCTTGGTTATGCTGACATCTATTTCACCGTAATGGGTGCTAAGGGTGATAGCGATCAAACAGATGAAGCTGAGATTCAAAAGCAAGCCAGCAAAATTTTAAATGATGCGGCAGGTTTTTTACGTGGTGAATTGTCACGTCAGATGACAACGCGCATTACGCCTTTGTTACGCTTTCACTATGATGAATCTTTGTTGCGTGGACATCACATGACGAATTTGATCAATAAAGTGGTTGCTGAAGATAATGCTCGTTCAGGCAATACTTCTGAAGATGGCGAGAAGTAGATACAAACAATATGGCTCGTATTAAAAAAGGCCGTGATATCAGCGGTATCATTGTGCTCAATAAACCATTGGGCCTCTCTTCAAATCAAGTTCTGCAAAAAATAAAATGGCTGTTAGGTGCCAAAAAAGCCGGTCATACCGGTGCTTTAGATCCAATGGCATCTGGCGTTTTACCTTTGTGTTTTGGTGATGCGACAAAGTTTTCACAAATTCTGCTCGATTCAACCAAAGGCTATATCACAACGTGTAAGTTGGGTGAGATACGCTCAACGGGTGATCAAGATGGTGAAGTTGTTGCCACGGCACCGATACCTGAGTTTGACGCTGACTCGATTGAAACAATTCTGAAAAAATTTCGTGGTTTAATCACTCAAGTACCACCGATGTATTCTGCACTCAAGCATGAAGGTCGTCCTTTGTATGAGTTAGCTCGTCAGGGTGTTGAGCTGGATTTAAAGGCGTTAAAGCAGCGAGAAGTTACGATTCATTCGTTAAAACTCTTAGCTATTCGTAAGGATTTGGGTGAAATCGATTTAGAAGTTGTTTGCTCTAAGGGTACTTATATTCGTAGCTTGGTAGAAGATATTGGTAATGAAGTTGGCTGTGGTGCTTACGTTAGTATGTTGCACCGTAACCAAGCAGGGCCATTCTCAGAGGCGCAAATGATTGATTACCAAACACTTTTGGATCTTGAAGATGATTACCCTCAAGTTTCTGAACGTCATAGGGTAATGGATGAGATGTTAATTCACTCTTCTGAAGCCATTCCCGACTGGCCGAAAATTGAGCTAACCTTGCACGAAGGGCACAAAATTTTACACGGGCAGAGAGTCAAAACTAGCTTCCCGCTCACGCCTCAAGTACAATTATGGGTTAATAGCCCTGATGGGGTGGTCTTTGTAGGCGTTGGTGATATTACTGACAACGGTACATTGATACCTAAGCGCGTCTTCCAAGTGACTCTGCCAGAATAAAGGTTAGAGGGAGTTGGAGGTTAAGCGTGCTTAACGATTTCTGGCTAGCGTTTGTTTTGACCTCGGTCTTAATGAGTGCAGCATCCTACTGTTAATATGCACGGTGGAGATGTGTGGCCAATTTAACCGCATATTATGGAGAAATGATCATGGCATTAACTGCTGAAAATAAAGCGGCAATCGTTGCTGAATACCAAACTGCTGAAGGCGATACTGGTTCACCAGAAGTCCAAGTTGCTTTGTTGACTCACAACATTGTTGGTTTACAGGATCACTTTAAAGTGAATCATAAAGATCACCACTCTCGTCGTGGTTTGATTCGCATGGTAAACCAGCGTCGTAAGTTGTTGGATTACTTGAAGGGTAAAGACGCAACTCGTTACACTTCTTTGATCAAGCGTTTAGGTCTACGTCGTTAAGATGCAGTCCTCGATAGAAGCCCTTCGGGGCTTCTATTTTTTTATATAGAAATTATTATTAACACTGTACTGTCAGTTCTTAGCTACTTCTAACCATTTGCCTTTCAGCTTCCTTTTTATAATAAGGAAAACTATGCGAAAAGGGCCAATGCTTAGAAGTGCTAACAGAGCAGTCATTTAAGGATTGAAAGAATGAGCAATATCCCTACAGCGATTACCAAAACGTTCCAGTTTGGTGAAGATACTGTAACTCTAGAAACTGGTCGTATTGCACGTCAGGCTTCTGGTGCTGTTTTAGTTACTATTGGTAAAACTCAAGTATTGACCACAGTGGTTGGTGCTAAATCTATGAAGCCAGGACAAGACTTTTTCCCACTGTCTGTTCACTACATGGAAAAGACTTATGCTGCAGGTCGTATCCCTGGTGGTTACCTAAAGCGTGAAGGTCGTCCTTCTGAAAAAGAAACTCTAACGTCGCGTCTTATTGACCGTCCAATTCGTCCATTATTCCCTAAGGGTTTCATGAACGAAGTTCAGGTTGTTTGTACTGTTATTTCTGCAGACAAAAATGTTGATCCAGATATCGCAGCAATGATTGGTACTTCTGCTGCTATCTCTATTTCTGGCATTCCTTTCAGTGGCCCAATCGGTGCGGCACGCGTTGGTTTTGATGAAGAGAAAGGTTATGTATTAAACCCAAGCTATGAAACACTAGAAACTTCATTGTTAGATATGGTTGTTGCTGGTACTAAAGACGCTGTATTGATGGTTGAATCTGAAGCAGACGAGCTGACTGAAGATGAAATGTTGGGCGCTGTTTTGTTCGCTCACCAAGAATTCCAGTGTGTTGTTGACGCGGTTGCTGATTTCGCGGCAACTGTTAACACTCCTGTTTGGGAATGGACTGCACCTGAAGTTGATACTGCTTTGTTTGATGCTGTTTCAGCTCAAGCCGCTGCAGCTATTGGTGACGCTTATCTTACGACTGATAAGATGGAGCGTTATGGCAAGATCGATGCAGCTAAGCAAGCAGCGGTTGAAGCTTTATGTGGCGAAGAAGAAGGCAAGCCATCTGCGGATGACGTTGCTGGTATGATTGCTAAGCTACAAAAAAATATCGTTCGTCAGCGCAGTGTTGCTGGTGAGCCTCGCATTGATGGTCGTGATAACGATACTGTTCGTGCAATTACTGTTGAAACTGGCGTTCTAGATAACGTTCACGGTTCTGCTTTGTTCACTCGTGGTGAAACTCAGGCAATCGTTGCTGCTACGCTAGGTTCTGGTCGTGATGCTCAGATGGTTGATACTTTATTTGGCCGTGTTGAAGATCCATTTATGTTCCAGTACAACTTCCCTCCATACTCTGTAGGTGAAGCTGGTCGTATGGGTGGTGTTGGTCGTCGTGAAATTGGTCACGGTCGTCTAGCTCGTCGTGGTATCCAAGCAATGATGCCTAAGCACGAAGATTTCCCTTACTCTATCCGTGTAGTGTCTGAAATTACAGAATCTAACGGTTCTTCTTCTATGGCTTCTGTTTGTGGTGCTTCTATGGCATTGATGGCAGCTGGCGTACCGATGAAAGCTCCAGTTGCAGGTATTGCAATGGGTCTTATCAAAGAAGACAACGGTTTTGCTGTATTGACTGATATCTTGGGTGATGAAGATCACTTGGGCGATATGGACTTTAAAGTAGCAGGTACTGACCAAGGTATTACTGCTTTGCAGATGGATATCAAGATTCAAGGTATCACTGAAGAAATCATGGATATCGCATTGCAGAAAGCAAATGCGGCTCGTATGACGATTCTTGAGTCTATGAATAAGTGTATCGCAACACCTTCTGCTGAGATGGCTGATAATGCTCCTACTATGAGCACAATCAAAATCGATCCAGATAAGATTCGTGATGTTATCGGTAAAGGCGGCGCGACTATCCGTTCTATTACTGAGCAGACAGGTGCGGATATCGATATCGATGATCAAGGTAACATTAAGATCTTCGCGGCTGGTAAAGAAGCATCAGATGCTGCTAAAGCTATGATCGAAGGCATTACTGCTGAAGCTGAAGTTGGCAAGATCTACCGTGGTAAAGTTATGAAGCTAGCCGATTTCGGTGCTTTCGTTAACATTATCCCAGGTAAAGACGGTTTGGTTCACATCTCTCAGATTTCTGAAGAGCGTGTAGAAAACGTTTCTGATTACTTGAAAGAAGGCCAAGAGATCAATGTAAACGTTCTAGACGTTGATCCTAAGGGTCGTATCAAATTGACCATGAAGGGTGTTGAGCAAGACGCTTAATTTCTGATTGATTGTTTGATCTAAAAAAGGCGCTAACTGGAAACGGTTAGCGCCTTTTTTGTTTGTGGCATTTACGTGATTATCTTGTTGGGTTTTATTCGGGGTTAGTTTGTTGATTTTTATGCGTGATTAGCTGCGTTCAGTATGAGGTATTTCCTTTTGCGGGACGCTGCAAGTACATCCATGTAAGCTCTGCGATGGGATCCCTCCCATCGAAGCCCCTTAAACGAAACACCTCAGCCCTCACCGCAAATCACTCACACCTTTAGAGTCAAATAAATCATTACCTCCGAAATGCATATGCTAAATCTGCTCAAATGTTGACTGGTGCAGTATTAGCGTTGTTCATTTCAGGTGGCGTCATTTCGCATGGATGCGAAATACGAGCCTACAGGGAGAGCGAAGCGACGTATTTACGGCATCCCCAGAAAGGAACTACCTAATTCGGCGCGTGTTAAGGTCTATCATTCTCTTTTCTCTCCTTGAATCCACTTAATTCCCATCTACTCTTTGAATCTCGCAGTTAATTGTTTGGTTTTTAATCAAAAGTCCCTGTTTTCAAACTAATTCCGGTCTTTTGTAGATAATTTACAGAAAGCAGTTGACGGGGCTGTGGATAAGCGTATTATTCGCCGCCTGCTCAGACAGAACGGCCTTCGGGAAGTTGTGGTTGAGTTGAGATAAGG
>PAOL01000039.1 GCA_002708475.1 Oleispira sp.
TAGATGAAACAGATTCAGGTTTGGACATTGATGCTCTACAAGTTGTTGCAGAAGGCGTAAATAGCCTGCGCGATCCTAACAGAAGCTTCATTGTAGTAACTCACTACCAACGCTTACTTGATTACATCGTACCTGACTTCGTTCACGTATTAGCTAATGGTAAAATCGTTAAATCTGGTGGCAAAGAATTAGCTTTAGAGTTAGAAGAAAAAGGTTACGCTTGGTTAGAAGATGATGCTGAGAACGGGGCTAGCTAATGACTGATTTTCAGAATGGTCTGCTTGCTGTTAATGGTGAAAATCTTAATAAAGAGAATGCATCAATTGCAGCCATCGCTACCTTAAATAAAAGCGGTAAAGAAAGCTATTTACAGCAAGACATTCCAACACGCAAAACTGAAGCGTGGAAATATACGTCTTTATACAACTTCACTAACAACCCAGACGGCTATGGTCGCTTAGCAGAAACATTCAATAGCGAAGGCCTTGATAGTATAACGACTATCCCGGCATTAAATGCTCAGCGAGTTGTTTTTGTAAACGGTCAATATTCAGCAGAGCTTTCTTCTAAAGAAAGCCTAGCGAATGTGGTTCGTTTCAGTGAAGCCAACGAAGCTCAGCAAGCTGTTATTGCTGATAATTTAGATACTGCAATTGAACAAGAAAAGCATGTCTTTGCCGCGCTAAATAGTGCAACGGTTAACGATGGCATTTTGGTTCATGTTGGTAAAAATGAGAATTTGAAAACTAATATTCAAATTACTCATATTACGACGGCGCAAGCAAAACCATTTACGGTTACTGGACGTTTATTGATTGTTTTGGATACTGGCGCACAAGCAACCGTTGTAGAACACTTTGTAAGCACTGAAGACGAACAAAACTGTTTTGTAAACGCAATTACTGAAGCAAAAGTCGGTGCAAATGCGCGCTTAAATCACTACCGTTTGCAGTTGATGCAAGAAGGCAGCATTCAAATTGGTGGTGTGCATATCGATCTAGATCGCGATGCAAATTACGAAAGCTTTCAGCTTGGCTTAGGCGCTAAAATTGTACGTAACGATATTAATTTAAATCATAATGTCGGCGGCAGTCACTGTGAACTGAAAGGTGTTTATCTTCCTCAAAATAAACAGTTAATCGATTTCCACAGCAATATGGAACATAAGGTTGCCAATTGTACAACCAATGAAGTTTTCCGTGGAATCATGGCCGACAAGTCAAAAGCTGTTTTTAATGGTCGTATTCATATTCACCCAGATGCACAAAAAACATTAGCAGAATTAAGTAATAAAAACTTATTACTATCTGACGATGCAACTATTAATACGAAACCAGAGTTAGAAATTTACGCCGACGATGTACGCTGTGCACACGGCGCGACAATTGCTCAGCTAGATGATCAAGCCCGTTTCTATCTTCAGTCTCGTGGCATTAGCGCAGCAGAAGCTGATGTGATGTTAAGTTTTGGTTTTATTAATGAATTATTAGAAAACCTTGAACTTGATGCGATTCGTGATTTGATTCGCCCTATCTTAGCNCTGCGCTTTGGTCGTGATGAAGAGTTAATGAAACACATTGGGTAAAAGTNTTTAAGGTAAGAAGTAAATATGAGCGATAGCAAAATTATGGACATCGAACACATTCGCGCTGACTTCCCAATCCTGCATCAGGAAGTAAACGGAAAGCCTTTAGTCTATTTAGACAACGGCGCGACGACGCAAAAACCACAAGTGGTTATCGATGCCATTGCTAACTACTACCGCACGACCAATTCAAACGTTCACCGCGGCGCTCATACATTAAGTGACCAAGCGACGCAGTTGTTTGAAGATGCGCGCACTACAATGCAAGAATTTCTTAATGCTGAAAAAAGCGAAGAAATTATTTGGACTCGCGGAACGACAGAATCGATTAACCTAGTTGCGCAAACTTGGGTTCGCTCAAATGTGAAAGCTGGTGATGAAATCGTTATCTCTGGTATGGAACATCACTCNAACATCGTGCCTTGGCAGATGGTTTGCGAGCAAACGGGGGCAGTATTAAAAGTAATTCCCGTTTTAGACGATGGCTCATTAGATTATGACGGCTACCTAAAACTACTCAGCGACAAAACAAAATTTGTTGCCGTAGTTCATGTATCCAATGCACTGGGTACGTTAAACCCGGTTGAAGACATTATTCGTGAAGCCCATAAAGTCGGTGCAAAAACATTGATCGATGGCGCGCAGGCTATTGCTCATTGGGACATCGACGTACAAGCTTTAGACTGTGATTTTTACGCATTTTCTGGACACAAACTATTTGGTCCAACAGGTCTTGGCGTTCTGTACGGTAAAGAAGCGCTATTAAATGCTATGCCTCCTTATCAGGGTGGCGGCGAAATGATTTTGCATGTGAGTTTTGAGAAAACCACTTATAACGTTTTACCGTATAAGTTTGAAGCAGGCACACCGAATATTGCAGGTGCAATCGCAATGGCAGCGGCAGTGAACTACCTAAACAGTTTAGACCGTGTTGCATTAGCCAAGCATGAAGACGCACTGCTTGCCCGTGCTAATGAATTGGCCGCTCAAACAGACGGTATCCGTTTAATCGGAACCAGCGATAAAAAAGCCAGCGTATTCAGCTTTTTAATTGAAGGCACACATCCACATGATGTTGGCACTTTATTAGATCAGCAAGGTATCGCAGTGCGTACAGGACATCATTGTGCAATGCCCGTCATGGACCAGTTTGAAATTCCAGGGACGGTACGTGCTTCTTTTACNTTCTACAATACATTAGAAGAAGTAGACGCTCTGTTTAAAGCGATTGAAAAAGTGAAAATGTTTTTGCTATAAGCATTAACATNNTCCTAAGAGATAACTTATGACCATAGAAACTTTTGATCCNAATGCAGCTGATAACCAAGATTCGCAACAAGTCAGTATGACTGCTGCAGCAATGGTTCATGTGCGTAAACTATTGGAAAATGCGGATGCCATAGGTGTTCGTATTGGCGTAAAGAAAAGTGGCTGTTCAGGCTTCAAATACGATATCGAATTTGTAACAACACCACTTGCTGAAGACACCTGCTTTCAAGTGGCTGATGACATTGCACTTTATGTTCCGACCGAATATCTAGCAATGGTAAAAGGCACTGAAGTTGATTACACAACAGAAGGCTTAAACAGCACGATCAAATTTAATAACCCAAACGCCAAAGACCTTTGTGGTTGCGGTGAATCGTTTTCAGTTTAGGAGCAATCTCGTGGAAAAACGCATGGTTGTTTCCCAGCAGGATTGTCCTGCACGAAAAGTTCCTAGTGGTCAGCCGACCATTATTCCAGCAGGTTCTTTTTTAACCATCAACCAAGCTTTGGGCGGCAACTACACGTTAACGCACAATGGCAATATGGTTCGTGTTGATGGTACTGATGCAGCGTTAATTGGTCTTGAATCAGAAGAAATTACTTTTGAAGATAAAGGCGATGGCTTAGTTCACGAAGAACAAATTCGCCAAGCGCTNAAAACGATCTTCGATCCAGAACTACCCGTAAATCTATTAGATTTAGGTTTAATTTATGGGATCGATATCGAAGACAAAAACGTCACCATTCGCATGACACTTACCGCACCAACATGCGGTATGGGGCCGGTATTAATTAGCGATGTTGAATATCGCGTAGCCAAAGTGCCGAATGTAGAAAGTGTTAAAGTTCAGCTTATTTTTGATCCACCTTGGCACAAGGATATGATGACAGATGAAGCACAACTTGAAACCGGCCTGTTTTTTTAACAGGCCGCTTTGTTTTTAGATACTGCTATTTCATATAAGTGTTTATGTTTTATAAACCTACTTATAAAACAACGGGNGTNACTCTCTGAATCTCAANTTCTTGAGNCTCTTCAATAATATAGAATAAAAAATCCTTCGCATCTTGAGCTGTCTGCAATGGAATTTCTTCCATTGGAATATGGCCCACACCAGGATATGTAATCACTTTAGAACCCGCAATATCATCTGCAAATTTTTGAGCATTTTCTAAAGGAATCCAAGCATCTTTCTCACCCCATTGAATTAAAGTGGGAATGTTAAGCTGTTTAATTCCCTCATTATTCATATGACCAAGGCTGGCTAATACGCTAACAACCGCTGTTCGATTACCTTCACGTAGCATTAGCTGATGATAACGTTCAATCGCTTCTGAACTCACTTTCGATGCATCACCATATACTTCGTTTAACGTTTGCTCGACGATAAACTTAGGTGTTATGAAAGCCATGCTTTCTTTTAAAACTGGGGTGCTAAGCAGCCCCAAGAGCATAGGTTTCTCAAACGGATAACCAGCGGCATCAAGCAGTATTAAGCGCTTAACCTTATCAGGATGCTGCAGCGCAACATTCCACGAGATATAGCCGCCCATTGAGTTACCCGCTAGAAAGAACGAATCAATCTCAAGTGCATCAGTTAACTGATCAACCATATCAACCGCACGATCAATATTATAAATACCATCCGCATAAGGACCTGTTAAACCGAACCCCGGAATATCTACACGAATAATACGGAAATCATCTTGTAAGCTTTCAANCCAGCCATCCCAGGTNTGTAAGCTGGCCATAATACCGTGTAATAAAAATAACACTGGGGCATTAGGGTTTTCTTCAACACTGATGCCTTCATCACGATAATGCAGCTTAATTCCCTGCTGTAAACCACCTAAGGTAATAAATTGAGATTCTTGATTGGCATAACGGCTATTCACATCTTCAGGGGCAAGATCAACAAACCCCATATACTGGCGCCCCATAAACATGGACACTGACAGCACAACGGCGATCAATCCGCTTATCAATAATTTCATAGAACTTCCCTGCNAAGATAATTAATATTTTTATAATTTTTAATTTATAGACTTAGTATTTATGAGCTCAGTGTGCANGACAGGAAGGGGGTTTGGCTAGGTTTTATTGTGACAATTTTGTCGGGCTAAAGCCACAACCTACNTTTTTATTCTACCAAAATGTAGGTCGTGNCTTTAGNCCGACAACAGAACAGTTTAACTACTTTTCAACAAAAGCACGCTCAATGACATAATGCCCTTGTTCGCCTTGGCGTGATTCTTCAAAACCGCGCTCATCTAAAATCTTACAAAAATCCTTCAGCATACTTGGACTACCGCACAACATGAAACGGTCATCTTCTAAATTTATTTCCGGTAATCCCAAATCAGAAAATAGCTTTCCACTTTCCATCAAGTCAGTTAAGCGCCCTTGATTACGGAACTCTTCTCGCGTCACTGTTGGGTAGTACTTCAATTTTTGACGAACGATATCACCAAAATATTCATTGTTTGGTAACTCTTCTTCTATGAACTGCTGATACGCAAGCTCTGAAGTTTCACGTACACCATGAGTTAAGATAACGTTATCAAATTGTTCATAAATCTCAGGGTCTTTAATGATGCTCATAAAAGGTGCTAACCCCGTACCCGTACTTAATAGATACAGGTTTTTACCTGGTAATAAATGATCAGCCACTAATGTTCCTACAGGCTTAGTACCGACTAAAATTTCGTCACCTACTTTTAAGTTTTGCAGATGCTTAGTCAAAGGGCCGTCTTGAACTTTAATACTGAAGAATTCCATTTCTTCTTCATAATTCGCGCTAGCAATACTATAGGCACGTAATAATGGCTTGTTATCAATTTCTAGTCCGATCATGGTGAAATGACCATTTTTAAAGCGCAAGCCCTGATTACGCGTAGTATTAAAACTGAATAGAGTGTCATTCCAATGATGAACCTTAGTTACAGTCTCACGAATCATCTTACTCACGGCTTGCCTCACTTTTATCTAACGATTAATTAACTGCGCACAGAATATACTAGACTTATTAANCAGAAAAACAGATTATATCTATTACTCTTATCTATTTTACAGATATAGATTTTATCTCAAAGGAAATTTAGATTATGCGCTATACATTACGTCAGCTTGAGGTATTTCTAGGAATTGCTCACCAGCAGAATGTGAGTAAAGCCGCGCAAGCACTTAACTTGTCTCAAAGCGCAGCAAGTTCAGCATTAAAAGAATTAGAACAACAATTTGATGTTCAACTATTTGATCGTATAGGTAAGCGCCTGCAACTTAATGAACAAGGCCGGTTAATTCGACCAAAAGCTGAAAGCCTATTAGCACAAGCCTCCGACCTAGAACAAACGCTACTAAAACACGCCGACGCAGGTCACTTAAAAGTGGGGGCAACCCTATCTATTGGTAATTACCTTGCGGTTAATATTATGGCCGAAATGATGCGTCAGCAGCCTAATGCAAACATTAGCCTTAAGGTAGCTAATACCGCGAGCATCAGCCAGAAGGTTCTCAATTTTGATTTAGATATCGGCCTCATTGAGGGGGAATTACAACATTCAGATTTAGATGTAATCCCTTGGAGGGACGATGAGCTTGCCGTATTCTGCTCACCNGATCATCCTCTCGCTCAAAAAGCNGCGATTACTGATGAAGATCTTATTCAAGCCAATTGGATTTTACGAGAAGCAGGTTCAGGTACGCGCCAAGCGTTTGAGCGGGCGATGCACGGTATATTACCCGATCTAGCAGTGGCACATGAGCTACAACACACCGAAGCCATTAAACGAGCTGTAGAAGCGAATCTAGGCATTGGTTGTTTATCTCAGATTACTCTTGAAGATGCATTCAAGCGCGGTAGTTTAATACGGTTACCTGTTCTGCACCGAGATTTTCAGCGCCAGTTCTATTTCATTTTGCATCGTCAAAAGTTTCGTACAGCAGGTATAGAGCAATGGATGGATTTGTGCCGTTTATCTAATTAGAATTAATTCGTCTTATATTCAAGAGACAATTCAGCACCACGTATCGCATCTTTAACATTATTAATGCGATATTCTTGCATACCTTCAAGTTCAGCCTCATCCATCAAAAGGCGCCCACCAAAAGACGCTCCGGATTCTTCTTTAACGGAAGGTTTATCAATCTGCTCAGAAAACATATCTGGAAAATTGATATTACTTCCTTCATCTAAAGCCATAGTTCCCTCATGCTCTATCTCAGGAATGCTTAAATTAAGCGGTTTGATCAACTTCTCGTCGAACACAACCTCTGTTTCAGAACCTTCGATAACAATGGTTTCATCAATTTTATTAGATTCAGAGGCAACAGCCTTCGGCTTAAAATATGCCTCATCAATATGCTTGAGCTCTTTTTCAACCCAATCCACAAAATATTTAAATTTTTCTATGACACAAGTTCCGTAAGAAGCATCCGCACTATTATCGATATCACTTTCACCACTTTCTGAATAGCTAGAGATAGAAACAAAGCAAAGCAGTAATAACGAAACCACTGCANTAATGCGCTTCCTTAATTTTTGACGACTCGACACCCATACTTCCTTTTCAATATNTCGATACTATTACGTGGTTATATTACTTTTAAAGACACTGCTAAAAACATTAAGCTCAAATTTTGACCACACCGCTATAGTATTTTCTTGCCTTAAAGCATACAAGTGGGTAACTGTTAACATATGTCAAATTTGTGTACTACTCCCATAATGCGTACATTTTTGCTACCATAGCGCTCTTTTTTTGGCAGGGCTTCTCTTATGATTACCATGTTCGGCATTAAAAATTGCGATACCATCAAAAAAGCTCGAAAATGGCTTGAAGCAGAAGGTATTGAATATCAATTTCATGACTATAAAAAAGATGGCTTAAGCCCTGATATGCTAGACGCCTGGGTAGACGATTTAGGCTGGGAAGCGCTGGTTAATAAGCGCGGTACTACTTGGCGTAAACTCCCTGAAGACGTTAAAGAGTCAATAGACCAAGCTTCAGCAATAGAGATCATGCTAGAGAATACATCCATCATCAAACGTCCATTATTGGTTGATGATGCAGAAAGAAAATTATTAGGCTTTAAAGCCGACGATTACCAGAATTTTNTTAATTCNTAATTAACCNGTAATACCTATTTANTCACTCTTCAAAGTAAGGATTTTATTATGAGCACTGCATTTGCAATTGGCTTAGGTACAAAAAACGCAAAAGGCGAATGGTTAGAAGTTTATTACCAAGCCCCTCTTTTTCAGCCAAGCGCTGACATTATTGCTGCCGCTAAAGATGCGATCGGCTATGAAGGTGGCAACCAAGCTGTTGAGGTTGACGGTGGTGAACTTGAAGCCCTAGCTTCGGCATTAGAAGCAACAGCGCCGGCACAAGCTAAATTGGCTCGTGCTTGCACTGAAAGCCAAAAGCCAGTCGTGATCACTATTTTAGAATCTGATATTCAGTCTGTATCAACTCCAGAAGTGTATTTGAAACTTCACTTATTATCTCACCGCTTAGTTAAGCCACATGGCATTAATCTAAACGGCATGTTTGGCCTATTACCAAACGTTGCTTGGACTAACTTGGGCGCAATCGATTTAGAAGAATTGCCAGAAGCTCAACTACAAGCGCGCTTAAAAGGCGAGTTGCTGAGCGTTAACTGTGTGGATAAATTCCCTCGCATGACCGACTATGTAGTACCAAGCGGTGTTCGTATTGCTCATACTGCACGTGTTCGTTTAGGCGCACACATCGGTGAAGGCACAACCATTATGCACGAAGGCTTCGTTAACTTTAACGCAGGTACTTTGGGTGTTTCTATGGTTGAAGGCCGTATTTCTGCTGGCGTTGTTGTTGGTAACGGTTCTGACCTAGGCGGCGGTTGCTCGACTATGGGTACGCTTTCCGGTGGCGGTAACATCATTATTTCTGTTGGCGAAAACTGCTTGCTAGGTGCAAATGCTGGTACGGGTATCCCAATGGGCGATCGTTGTACCATCGAGTCTGGCTTGTACATTACAGCAGGTACTAAGATTCAGGTTTTAGATGACGCTAAGAATGTTGTAGAAACAGTTAAAGGCCGTGATTTGGCGGGTAAATCGGATCTTCTTTTCCGTCGTAACTCTATTTCTGGTGCCGTTGAGTGTGTGACTAACAAAACAGCCATTCAGTTGAACGAAGAGCTACACGCGAATAACTAATATCCGCATAAAATGTAGGTCGGGCTAAAGCCGCGACCTACATTTTCTTTTTAAGTCTTTATTTAATCAATTGAATAATTTGCTTAAACACATCACCTTCGGCTTTCTTCTGTAATTCAAACAACACCATTTCTGTACAAGTCATACTTGCACCAGCACTTTGCATCGCTTGCAGGCCTAGAGTCTTATTCTCAAGCACCCTAGAACTCACAGCATCGTTTACCAAATGTACGTCATACTGCATTTCTAATAAATCACGCACACTTTGATAAACACATACATGACATTCGATACCGGCAACAATCCAGTTTTTACGATTTAAGCCTTTGATCTCAGAACGAATTTTAGAATCACCTAGTGCACTAAAGCTCGATTTCCCAAGTGGCTCACCCGGTAAATGCTTAGCAACTTCAGGGTGTGTTCTTCCTAATTTATCAGGCAACTGCTCTATCCAAACAATCGGCAGACCTAATAACTTAGCCCCCTGAATAAGGATCGACAGGTTTTTAAATAATGCTGAGCTTTCATTCATTTGCTCAGCCAACTTCCCTTGTACATCAATAATCAACAAGCCACTATCTTCAGTCGTTATCATGATCTTCGCCCTTATAATGAATGTATTATTTGTATTTTTAGTCTAGTGTTCCTACTCAATAAACCGTTACTTTCCCGTACGAGAAAAATAAGACGGCTTATCTTCAATCTTTAGAATTTCACGACGAATCAAATCCAGTCCCACGTTCGCGATAAAGCGTTGAAAATTGACTCGATTCGTTGGATAAACCAAACATTTTGTTTTTAGATGAGCTTTGTTACCCCAACATATCCAAACCGTGCCCACTGGTTTATCGTCGCTTCCACCACCTGGGCCTGCAATCCCAGAGACGGCAACGGCCCAATCAGATCCTGAAGCAGTTAACGCACCCTTTGCCATTTCAACAACCACTGACTCACTGACTGCACCTTGTTGGATTAGAGTATTTTCTTCGACATTTAATAGTACAGATTTTATACGATTTGAATAGGTAATATATCCAGCTTCGAAAACTGAAGATGATCCAGGAACCCGGGTTATGCTCGAAGCGATTAAACCACCAGTACAGGATTCGGCTGTCGTAATNGTTTGTTTATGCTCAAGTAATAGGTCAACAAGGTACTTTTCAATCGACACAGTTTCTCGTGATTCGGCATTGGTAATAGAAATAACATGGCCGGCGAGCAAATCGGTAATCTTTTTCTTCCAAACAGGTAATAGCTTTTCAGCGGTCAAATTACGGGTTGTCAATTTTACTTCAACAAAAGGAGACGCCGCACGATAGCCCACCTCGATCTCTGGCGGCCAATCAGCAAGCTGACGATTAAAAAAATTTTGAATGGCTGATTCACCAATACCGAATACGTGCAGCTTTAATGTTTTTACTTTATCCAAATTAGGCAAACGAGGTTTTAACGCCGGCAGAATTTCATCCTGCCACATCACTTTTAACTCACTCGGAACGCCAGGTGTACACATAATCAGGCAATCATTATGTACGGTCGAAAACCCCACCGCACTGCCCCTACTATTAGGGATAATTTCAATGCCTTTGGGTAATAATACTTGCTTACGATTAGCGCCTTCTAAGCGAAAGCCTCGCTTTTCGCACCAAGCTTCAAGATGCACTAAGGCTTCACTATTTTCCTCTAACGGCTGAACAATAACCTTGGCTAATGCCGCCGCGGTTAAATCATCTTCCGTTGGCCCCAAACCGCCGTTAATGATCAGTACATCCGCCTGCTGGCTTATATGATGTATTTCCGCAACTAAGCCGTCAAAGTCATCCCCCAGAGTTACCTTACGCGTCAGTTCAGCACCGTTATCTTTTAGACTTTGCGCGAGCATAACTGAGTTAGTATCAACAATATCGCCAACCATTAGCTCAGTGCCTGTTAATAAAAACTGAATATTAAGCGGTCTTTGCTGAGTCTGATCATTCGCCATTTTCACATTCCTATACGTATCGTTTATTCACTATTTTCTTTCATAGCGGCTCTGCTTTCTTTGATGATAGGTGTATCCTAGAGTAATTACTACGATATTAATTACGTGAAANTNTATGNTNTCTTTTTTCGAAAAAATCATTAAACCTTTTCCCCAAGAAGAACCTACACAGCCACCCAAAGGCGTATACGCCTTTTGCCGCCACTACAGCCACGGTATGGTAATNCCACTGCTATTAATGGCTGTTTTAACCGCAACAATGGCCATGTTAGAAGTTTCATTATTCGGTTTTATGGGTGAATTGGTTGAATGGCTAGCCACGAAAGACAGAGAAACTTTTTGGCAAGAAGAAAGCAAAACCCTTATAACCATGGGTGCCATCGTTCTTATAGCCCTACCCGGCCTAGTATTCTTACAGGCAGCGATTGTTCACCAAACTCTACTCGGAAATTACCCAATGGTAATTCGTTGGCTAGCGCATCGTTATTTGCTAAAGCAAAGNTTGGGATTCTATCAAGATGAGTTTGCTGGACGTATCGCAACAAAAGTTATGCAAACCTCTCTCGCAGTCAGGGAGACNGTGATGAAACTATTAAACGTTATGGTATATGTCGTCGTCTATTTTGTATCAATGCTCGTGATTGTCGCCCAAGCTGATGCACGTTTAATGGTTCCTCTATTAGTTTGGCTAGTAATCTACATCGCGCTGCAATATTACTTTGTACCTCGTTTAAAAGCGGTTGCCAGCAAGCAGGCCGATGCCCGCTCTACTATGTCTGGCCGTATTGTCGATTCNTATAGCAATATCGCAACGGTGAAACTATTTTCTCATACCCAAAGAGAAGCTGAGTATGCTCAAGAAGGCATGGAAGGCTTTTTAACGACTGTGTATAAGCAAATGCGTCTTGCGACAGGCTTAAATACCAGTATTCAAACCTTAAATTATATACTCGTCTTTGTTGTNGCTGCTTTATCGATTTATTTATGGCAAGAAAACGCCATCGGTATTGGTGCCATCACTATTGCTGTTAGTTTAGCCCTACGTTTAAACGGTATGGCTCAGTGGATTATGTGGGAAGTTAGCGCCCTATTCGAAAATATCGGTACTGTTGTCGATGGTATGGAAACTCTCTCAAAGCCATTACAAGTCACCGATGAAAAAGAAGCTAAACCCTTGATAGTGAAGCAAGGGAATATTGAATTTAGCAACATGAATTTCAGTTATGCCAAAGCAGATACAGAAGGCAATATTTCACAGCAGCGTATTATTCATGATTTAAATTTAAATATTAAAGCCGGTGAAAAAGTTGGCTTAGTAGGACGTTCTGGTGCCGGAAAATCTACCCTTGTTAATGCATTAATGCGTTTTTACGATTTGGAATCCGGCGCGATTAAGATCGATGATCAAGATATTTCAAAGGTTCAACAAGAAACATTACGCGCCAATATCGCCATGGTGACTCAAGACACCTCNNTANTACACAGNTCNGTNNGAGAAAATATNCTTTACGGTCGCCCTGATGCCAGTGAAGANGATTTACAACAGGCNATCAATAAAGCGGAAGCCCATGAGTTTATTCAAGGACTGGCCGACTTAGAAGGTAATACCGGTTTAAATGCCCAAGTAGGTGAGCGCGGTGTAAAGCTTTCTGGGGGTCAACGTCAGCGAATTGCGATTGCACGAGTATTATTAAAAGATGCTCCAATTTTATTACTGGATGAAGCAACTTCGGCATTAGATTCCGAAGTAGAAGCGGCGATTCAGCACAGTTTATATCAGCTAATGGAAGGGAAAACGGTCATTGCTATTGCACACCGCTTATCAACCATCGCGGCAATGGACCGCTTAATTGTAATCGATAAGGGTGAAATCGTAGAGCAAGGAAGTCATCAAGAATTGCTTGATCATCAAGGGATTTATGCCCAGTTATGGGCACATCAAACCGGTGGTTTTATTGCCGATGACTTAACTTAATTGAGCTTAGCTTAGCTTTAGTTAACTTTTAACAAACTGCCCAATGGCTCTGTTTTTTTGCACTTCACGGTAATCAAAAACTTGGCCATTCATGGTTATATAAACCCCACTAGGCAAAATTTGCACCGCTGCCATCGCACAGCCTAAGTTAAACAACGCATCCGATTGTTTAAATTGATAAGGCACCATCGCGCCCAATAGAACAACCGTCTTGTCTGCGGCTAAGTTAGAAGCGATCGCATGAGCCGTTTCAACCATGGTATCTGTGCCATGAGTTATAATAATCTGCTTATCATTAGCATCATAACAAGCTTGAGAAATACTATGCCGATCATCTTCTGTCATATCCAAGCTGTCTTTTAGCATCAGCGCTGTAACTTCAGTTTCAACGGTATTGCGTGATTGTTCTAACATTTCATGAATTGAAGATTCGTTAAAAATCAGTGTTCCGTCTAATGGATTGTACTGTTTATCAAGGGTGCCACCCGTAATTAAAATTTTCATTTTAAATCGTCCTACTTAATATAATGAGCTTACCGACTCAAATCATACCTAAACATCCTGACTATTCACTAAAAAGCCGTACTTATATTTTGCAATCGCCTTTCACTTGCCCGTCTCACTGTCTATAATCCGCACCAGAAATACCCACCCCCTTCTGGTAACCAATACTATGAAACTCACCGCGTCTTGTTTAACCCCCCTCTTATTACTATTATTTCCCAGTTTTGCCATGGCTTCTAATGGTGAGAATCCGTGGATCGACTTAACATCCCATTGGGTTGGCTACGCTGCTATTGCAGTTTTTGTTGTCAGTTACATTTTAGTAATTCTTGAAGAACAAATTCACATGCGCAAATCCAAACCCGTCATGATGTCGGCGGGTATCATTTGGATTATGATCGCAGCTGTTTATGTTAATCATGGTTTTCCTCATTCAGTTGAGGTCGCTATACGTCACAACTTTTTAGAATATACAGAGTTATTTTTCTTTT
>PAOL01000040.1 GCA_002708475.1 Oleispira sp.
CGTGGCGTTAAGGTTGAGCAGATTTAATTTTAAAATATTCCACGCATTACATTAGGTAATTCATTTTTTGGGACGCTGTGATTATAGAATGTGAATTGCGCTGCCTGAGGTATCACCCTCTTTGGCACGCCGTGAATACATCCCTGTAGGCTCGGCGTCGGGATCCCTCCCTCCGACGTCCTTGAGTGTAAAACGCTCAGGCGTCGCCATCAGCATATTTTCATATTGAAAAATCTAACTATCTCAAAATCTGACGGCTTAGCATTTTCTAGCAAGCCGTCAAATGTCTGCTCGTTGGGAATCATGAATCGGGTTGAATGTTTAGAGCCTGCGGTGAAGGATGGTGTTTAGCCTTGTAGGGCTTCTACGAGAGGGATCTCGTAGCAGAGCTTACAGGGAAGTACTTGCAGCGTCCCGTACAAGGATGAATATCATTCTGAGCGTAAGCTGGCTCTTTAAAACCATTTAGCGTTAGCCAGGAGAAAGCTCAAGCTGAGCCAGATACAATCGCATGTCGAATTCAAGTTGATGATAATCCGGCAGCATGTGCTGACACAGCTGGTAAAAAGCTTTGTTGTGATCTTTTTCTTTAAGATGAGCCAGTTCGTGAACAACGATCATTCGTAAAAATGCTTCCGGTGCTTTTTTAAACACAGCGCCAATGCGAATTTCATTATTACTTTTTATCTTGCCACCTTGAACGCGAGATACATAAGAATGTAAGCCTAAAGCGTTGTTAACAACATGAATTTTGTTGTCGAACGCAATTTTACTCAACGGAGCAGATTTCTTCATATACTGATTCTTCAAATCCATCACGTAATCACGTAAGGACTTATCGCTGCTCACACTATGAAAATCTGGGTACTTCTTAGAAAGGTAACTTTCCAAAGACTGCTTATCAATCATCGATTGAACCTGAGCTTTTAACTCAGGTGCATAGCCAGCAATATAACGTAAAGGGTCGGTTGATTTAGTATTCATCGTAATAGCTGTTCAAATAAACGTTAAAACGTATAGCCTAAAGCAATACCATAACGGCGATCGTTATCAGAAGAAGTATCTATCTGTTCAATAAATCCCTGTAAGATAATATGGTTACGTGTATCTACCCATTCATCAAACGCAATTTCCGACACAATGCGGAAGCGATTAGTCGTGCCAAAGTCGACACCGCGTTGAATCTGTAAATAACGACCTAAACCAAATCCAGCATAAGGCTGAAGCTGTTGGTCGTCATCAAACCCGTCTTTCGTCGAACGAAGCTCTAGCGCACCATTAATAAAGAATGCATAGATGCTAGCACCGGCATAATAAGCAGAGCTGTCATCGCCATTGTTCATATATCCTAAATACGTCGATAGACCAATAATTGACTGCGGTATATCTTCTTTTGCACTCACTCTATCAGCAGACCAAGTAAAGCTACTTAACATTGACGAAAAAAGAGTAATTAGTAAATAGTGTTTATAAGACATAAAAAATACATCCGATTAGAATTAAGGGGCTATTGTAGCGGCTTAGCGACTGTTAGACTGCATAAAAATATGTGGAATATGATGTTATGCAAAAAAATAACCCGCTACACGGTCTTACGTTAGAAACCATCGTAACTAAATTAGTTGAGTTTTATGGTTATCCTAAACTGGCTAGCCAGATTAATATACTTTGCTTTAAAGAAAATCCAAGCATCAAGTCTAGCCTCAAGTTTTTACGAAAAACTCCATGGGCGCGAGAGAAAGTAGAGCAGTTATACCTGAATACTCGCTTTGACGTCACAAACAGCCCTTGGTCTCAACAGTAGTGACAGACTGTATAAAAAGAAATCAATTCTGAAAAATTGTTGTCATTCTGTTATTATCCGCGCTTCAAAAATTTAGGGGTTGGAAGAGCATGTTCCAAGAATTCATCAAAACGTTCTCACCAAATGTGAAGAACGATACATTATCCGGCTTAACCGTGGCATTAGCTTTGGTTCCTGAAGCTGTGGCGTTTGCTTTTGTAGCAGGTGTTCACCCATTAACGGGTTTATATGCTGCCTTTATGGTTGGTTTAATTACCGCCATTATGGGTGGTCGCCCAGGCATGATCTCTGGTGCTACAGGTGCATTAGCGGTTGTTATGGTTGCATTAGTTGCACAAGCAGAGCGTGATTTTGGTGCTGGAATGGGCCCACAATACCTCTTCGCTACCGTCGTACTTATGGGGATTATCCAAATTGGTGCAGGTGCATTAAAGCTAGGTAAATTCATTAGAATCGTACCGTACCCTGTAATGCTAGGTTTCGTAAATGGCTTGGCCATTGTGATTTTCCTTGCTCAGATTCCTCAATTACAAGAATCGACTCCTGGTGGTAAATGGGGTTGGACGGAAGGAACTTGGTTAGCGGGTAACGAGTTATACATCATGCTTAGCATGATTGCTGCGACGATGTTTATTACTCACTTTTTGCCAAAAGTAACTAAAGCGATCCCTTCTGCTTTGGCTGGTATTCTAGTAGTTAGTTTAATCGTAATCGGATTAGACCTTGATACTAAAACAGTTGGTGATTTAGCGAGTATTGCTGGAGGCTTACCAGAATTCGCAGCGCCTAATGTTCCACTGACGATGGATACTTTAATGTTCATCCTTCCATTCGCGGTCATTCTTGCAGCAATTGGTTTGATTGAGTCTTTGCTAACGATTACTGTTATTGACGAAATGACTGATACACGCGGCCAAGGCAATAAAGAATGTGTTGCTCAAGGTACCGCGAACGTTGCTACGGGTTTCTTCGGTGGCATGGGTGGTTGTGCGATGATTGGTCAGTCCATGATCAATGTTAACTCTGGTGGTCGCGGTCGTCTATCAGGTATTGCGGCTGCATTATTCCTATTAAGTTTCATCTTATTCGCTTCACCATTAATTGAACAAATTCCAATTGCAGCGTTAACCGGTGTGATGTTCATGGTTGTTATCGGTACATTTGAATGGTCAAGTTTCCGCATGATGCGTTCTATTCCAAAGCGTGATGCCTTTATTATTGTATTGGTGTCAGGCGTTACTGTAGTAACAGATTTAGCGATAGCGGTTGTTGTTGGTGTGATTGTGGCGGCACTAAATTTTGCTTGGGACCATGCAAAACATATTTTTGCGATTCAAACGATTCAAGAAGATGGTAGTAAGGTTTATGAAATCCAGGGACCTTTATTTTTTGGCTCTGTTGCGAACTTTAAGGATTTGTTCGATCCCAAAAACGATCCAGACAAGGTAATTGTTGAGTTCAAAAATAGCCGTGTGGCGGATCATTCTGCAATCGAAGCAATTGATTCTTTAGCTATACGTTATATTGCGGAAGGCAAAGAGTTGCATTTACGTCATCTAAGCCCTGAGTGTCGTCAGCTATTGAAAAACGCGGGCGACCTTTGCGATGTGAACGTAATGGAAGATCCTAATTATCGTGTTGCTGTAGATAAGTTAGCATAAGCTCAGTGACTACCTTTTAGTTGCACAGCTATTGGATACAAAAAAAGCCTCATCCCTTATATTTTAAGGGATGAGGCTTTTTTTTGCTTAGTGCTTAATGAATATGCGGCTTTTAATTATTATGTGTCTCTTATGATTCATTAGGCGCTTCTATCTCTTTAACTTTAGCTGGGATAGTAATTAAAAAAGTGCAGCCTTTATCAGCTTCTTGGAGTTGTATAGTGCCTTGCATAGTTTGGCTTACTAAGTTGTATACCAAGTGCATTCCTAACCCTGTGCCACCATAGCCGCGTTTAGTCGTGTAAAAGGGCTCAAATATTTTTGCTTGCGATTCTGAGCTTAGCCCTTTGCCATCATCACTATAAACAATCACAATTGTATTCTTTTGTTGTTCAGCCTTAATGGTTATCTTACCTTGTTTAATATCCTCAAAACCGTGAAGTAATGAATTCATCACTAGATTAGTAATAACCTGGCTTAATGCTCCGGGGAAGCCTTCTAATTCGATGTCTTCTGGACAAGTAATTTTGACCTTATGAAGAGTCGTTTTTAGTTTCGGATTTAATGTAGAGTTAATTTCGTGCAGGTAGTCGTTTAGATTAAACTTTCGCAGGGCTTCTCCAGCTTGGTCTTCAGAAACGTGCTTAAAGCTTTGAATAAGATTGGCTGCACGCTCTAAATTCTTACTCAGAATATCGACACTTTCTTCCATATTTTGCATAAATTCAGTGAAATTATTTTTAGATATCTGACCGCTATCAAAACGTATTCTCATATCTTTAAATAAATCTTTAATAAACGAATGTGTCGTAATACACAGCCCAATCGGTGTATTAATCTCATGAGCTACCCCTGCGACCATTCCACCTAATGATGAAAGTTTTTCAGATTCGATGAGTTGGCTTTGTGCGTTACGTAAGTTTTCTAAGGTATCGTTTAGCTCATCAATGGCCACTTGTAGGTTCTTTGTGCGTTCTTCAACTCTTTGTTCGAGTTTGTTGTTTGTTTCAGCAAGGGCTTTTTGAGCCGTTTCTTTTTTTATTAACTCGTCATTGATTTCTTCTGTTAGCTGATTAAAGGAATCAACAACAGCAGATAGTTCATCATTGTAGATTTCTCTATCCAGTGTTAAGAACTGATGCTCGCTGCTTTCTTTTTGGATGCTAATTTGCTTATTTAGATCGATTAAATGGCGGGTAATAATTCGGTGTACACGCCAAAACAATAGAAGCGCCAGTAGAAAGCCAGCTACCAACTGCATTAGAATCATTTTTTGCGCGGAATAGATAATATCTTTTAATATACGATCTCTCGCAAAGCCTACTTCCAGCTCACCAATAAGCCGATCGTTTTGCTGAATTGGGATCATAAAGTGATTATTTTCAGGATTTCTAGAGACTTCACCTCTTTCATACAGAGTATTATCGTCGCTTGAAATACGAACATAACCAATGAAATAGAGGTTGTAGATCCCCTCGCCTTGAACTCTGATTTGCTTATTATCAAAGTGCCAAAGAGCATTCGCAAGCGATGTCATGTGGCTGGCTTGGATCTCATCAACGTGATAGACGAACTGCTTTTCTTCTTCTTTATAATTAATGTAAATGAGGCTGGCTGACGATATAGCATTAATCACAATCGATGCAATCACAATGCTGATAGCGATGCGCCATGTGATAGGTAATGATGATTTTTTATAGGGAACAATAGCCATTTTTATAAGCTTCTACATGAAGTACTTACTAAGTGTAGCTAAAATTTGATTTTACGGAGGGATGTTTGCAGCCTTCTAGTGAATAATCAGATATTCAGCAAGAAGGCTGCTGTGTTGCAAATGTGAGCTTATTAAGCGCTTTTATCACGTTTTAATATGAAAAAGAGCAGTGGAATAAGTATTAATGTCATTAAGCTAGAGACTAAAATACCAAAAATCAAAGAGATGGCTAGGCCATTAAATATTGGATCGTCCAATATAAAGAAGGCTCCTGTCATGGCGGCAACACCCGTTAATATAATAGGCTTGGCACGAACAGCAGCAGATTGAATCACCGCTTCTTCTAGTGCTAATCCCTTGGCAATTTGCTGGTTAATGAAATCAACCAACAGAATAGAGTTACGCACTATGATCCCCGCTAGGGCGATCATTCCGATCATAGATGTCGCCGTAAACTGAGCATCTAATAAAACATGTCCTGGCATAACACCGATAATAGTAAGCGGAATCGGAGCCATAATGACCAGTGGAATTCTATAAGAATGAAACTGAGCAACCACCAACAGATAAATCAATATCATGCCAATACCATAGGCTATGCCCATGTCGCGGAAGGTCTCATAGGTGATTTGCCATTCTCCATCCCACTTAATTTCAACGCCTTCGGCTGTTGATGGTGTGCTAGGGGAGGCAATGAACTTTTGCTGCCAGCTTTCATCAGAGTCGTTTATATGCCCTGAAATATCGAATAAGCCATACAGTGGGCTGTCTAAAGGCCCGGCCATATCAGCTGTCACGAACATGACTGGACGCAGGTTTTTATGGTAAATCGTTTGTTCAATTTGAGTTTTTTCAAGCTTCACGACTTCACTCAGCGCAATTAAATTACCCATGCTATTGCGTACTTTTAACGTCAGTAGTTGCTCTAACTGATCGCGATAACCTGATCCAAGGCGCAAGCGCATTGGTAATGCATATTTTTGCTGTTCGCTGTGTAAGTAGCCAATATCCCAGCCTAAGGTAGCAGTGGTGATGACTTGGTTAATGCTTTGTTCGCTTAAGCCTAATAGCATGGCGCGATTGCGTTGGATAACCAAGTTCCACTGTTGTTGTGGCTCATCAATCCAAGTATCCACATCAACGACATCATCAGTAGCATGAAAAACATCTGCTAGTTTTGCTGCTGCGGCTACTTGCTGCTCATAACTTAAGCCATAAACTTCTGCGCTAATAGGCGCCATAACAGGAGGGCCAGGCGGTACTTCCACAATTTTTACGTTAGCATTAAAGCGCTTACCAATTTTTTGTAAGGGCTCACGTAAATTTAATGCAATGTCGTGACTTTGAACATCACGCTGGGTTTTATCAACTAAGTTGATCTGTAAATCACCATGATGTGGGGCTTCGCGTAAATAATACTGGCGAACAAGTCCGTTAAAGTTAATAGGGGCTGCGCTACCTACATACAGCTCTACATCTTTTACTTCTGGCAAGGTAATAACGTGATCGGATAGCTCATCAAGTACGCGTAGTGTTTGCTCAAGCGTCGTTCCTTCAGGCATATCAACAATAATTTGAAGCTCTGATTTATTATCAAAAGGCAGCATTTTCATCACAACGGCTTTGAAAACGGGTAGGGAAGCGGCAGCCATAATCAGGAACATAGTAGCGAACATTAATCCCCAGCGATTTCGGGGTGCCTTATCTCCGCTAATGAAAGGCATCATTAAACGATGGAAGAATTGATAGGTCTTGGTTTGCTCCACAGATTCTTCTGTATGAGTATCTTGAGCATTCGCGTTGCCTGAATCACCAGTGGGCGTATGTTTTAATAATTTAAACGCTAGCCATGGAGTAACAATGAAAGCGACTAATAGTGATATCAACATACCTGTTGATGCATTAATTGGGATTGGGCTCATATAAGGTCCCATTAACCCAGAAACAAAGGCCATTGGCATTAATGCAGCAATTACCGTGAAGGTTGCCAAAATAGTTGGGCTACCAACTTCGTCAACGGCTTTTGGGATCAAGCTCAATAATGATGATTTTTTCCCTTCTTCTAAATGCATGTGGCGATGAATGTTTTCCACCACAACAATGGCATCATCCACCAAAATACCGATAGAAAAAATCAATGCAAATAGCGACACGCGGTTAAGGGTAAATCCCCATACCCAAGACGCAAATAAGGTCAGTGCAAGGGTAATGAAAATTGCGCTACCTACGATAATAGCTTCACGCCAGCTCATGGTCGCCAAAACAAGCAGCACAACTGCGAAGGTCGCAAACAACAGCTTACTCATCAACTTGTTTGATTTGCTTTCGGCCGTTATACCGTAGTTTCGACTTTCTGTAATCTCAACGGAATCAGGTACTAATCGGTTCTCCAGGGTAATTAAGCGCTCACTTACTCCCTTGGTAATATCGACTGCATTCATGCCAGGCTGTTTAGCAATGGCTATCGTAACCGCTGGGCTAGCATTAGGCTGAGAAGGGGTTTTGATAAACACATAATTATTGGCAATGTCAGCTCGCTGAGAAACTGTCGCAATATCTGATAAATACAAGATTCCTTTATCTGAGTGGCCAATAATTAAGTTTTCTACATCTTCCTTGGTTGCTAAGAAGCTGCCTGCCTGAAGTTTGATAACTTGATTGTTCTGGATAACAGAGCTTAATTGGCCACCTGTATTTGCTGCTTGTAAGCGATTGCTTAGATCAGCGAAGGTAATGTTATGACCATTCATTTTATCAGCATCTAATTCAATACTAAGTACAGAATTATGTTGGCCAATTGTATATATGTCACGGGTGCCTGGAACTGTTTTTAGTTCACTTTCTAGGCTATGAGCAATACGAGTGAGTGCTTCATGGTCAAGCATGTTGCTCGGATCTGTAGATGCTTTATTCGATAAGGTAAGCGCCATAATAGGTACATCATCAATGCCCATTGGCTTAATGATTGGCTGTGGAATATTCAGACCTTGCGGTAGCCAATCAGCATGAGATTGAATCTGATTGTACAAATTAACAATTGCTTCTTGGCGCGGTATTCCAACTTCAAATGCAACGGTTAATACGGATTGTCCAGGGCTACTGATTGAGAAGATATCATCAACGCCAGCAATTTCTGATAATACTTGCTGCGATGGAATCGATATTAGTTGCTCAACTTCTTTTGCACTCGCACCAGGGTATGCAATAAAGACGTTAGCAAAGGTCACGTCAATTTGAGGCTCTTCTTCTTTAGGGGTAATAGCGATGGCAAAGAAGCCTAATAGAAGAGCAACGATGGCTAGTAATGGCGTTAGTGCAGAGTCTTGAAAGCTTTCTGCTAATCGGCCTGCTAGCCCTAATGGCACTTGCTTGTCGTTTAGATCAGTCATGCTATTGCTCCGTATCAACCTGCTGTGCGCTATGAATCTGAGCTGCAGTCGCTAAAGCATCTAGGGCAACTTCTTCGTTAGCCGTTAACCCAGAAATGATTTCAACTTGCGTTTCTGAACCAGCAGTATTGAGGTTCTGACCAATACGAATATAACGTAATTTAAAGGTGCCAGTAGTTGGATTTTTTACATACAGCGAAGAAACTTCACCTTGTTGTATTATTGCGCTTTTAGGAAGAAAAATGCCTTCACGTGAACCGATAGGTAATAGCACTTCAACCCATGAACCAGGCATGTAAATCTTTTCGCTTTTAGGAAGGTCGATACGTGCTCGAACGCTACTATATAGGTTATCAGCGTAAGGGAATAAGGTGTATTGCTGAGTATTAATGATGTCATCTTGAGTAAGAACTTGGATCGGATGATCTTCACTAATATTAAGCTTTTGAATTAATTTCTGCGGAATATCGGTGGTGATACGCATGGGTTCGATAGCAAAGCCTGCCATCAGAGGTTGCCCTGGATTAACCAGCTCACCAAGCTGTACAAATCGTTGGCTCACAATACCGTTGTAGGGCGCTAAAACCTTGGTGTACGACAATTGCTCTTTGGCTTGCTTAACGCTTGCTTTAGCCGCTAGTACGCTTGCTTGGCCACTTTTAGCGCGGGCAATACTGCTATCTAATTCGCCTTGGGATAATGTTCTTTTAGCAAATAGCGATCGATTACGCTTAAGCAATATTTGTGCGTCTTCGTTTAAGGCTTCCGCTTGAGCAAGATTGGCCTGTGCCTGGCTTAGGTGGGCTTGTTGCTGGGTATTATTAATAACAACTAATACTTGCCCAGATTTAACCGAGTCATTTACATCAACATTTACAGCTTCAACAACTCCTGAGGTCTGCGCTGAAATAGTCCCTTGATTGATAGCTTCTAGACGGCCATCAAGCTGAACATAATCAGGTTGCATAACCGATTGGGTTATTACCGTCGTGAGCTTGGGTGCTGATGCATGAGTATCAGCAGCAAGAATCATAGGGCTATGAGCAACTAATAGGCTAATAATCGCTTGTGGTAAGAGTTGCGTTCGTTTTGGCAGCTTAAACATAGGCTTTTCTCAGATTTAAGGCATTTTTATATTCCTATTACTATATTCCAATGTAGGCATGTAGTAAAGGTTATTGAATTAATATAAGGGTAGCTTGTAAATAGTGTTCCTATCATGATCGAAAACTTATATTAAGAGCTTTTCAATGCTTATGCGGCTTAGGTGCTTTTATTCTGTTTAATATAACCATAATCAATATTAAGCACCAAGCATAAGAATAATTTATTACAAGTCATAAAAATGAAACAAATAGTCTCATCTTAAATATATTTATATAGTGCCCATCATTTATAAGCTTTCAGCGAATAATAGGTATATCCAATCACACTGTTGCAAATTTGATTACTAATCAAAGTTGGTCTGCATTCTTATACTCTCGAAAATTTGAATAAGAGAGTTCTGGTATGAATCATTCTTTGTATATGCGTTATTTTATTTTCTCCCTAATGATGCTTTTGACTATCATATTCGCGGTTCAAGTGATTGTTTTTGATCAAGCGTATTTGTATGGTGAAAACGAGTTGATGGAAGATATTCAATTAGGAATATTATTGGCAGTAGCTATTGTTTTCTTCCGCCTTATTGGAGAAAAAAGCTGGTCTATCGTTGAGCATTCAGCACCTAGTTTGATGCTGTTGACGAACTTAGGTGCTGCTTTGAGTATTAGTTTTATTATTCGTGAAATGAGCTGTAAAGATACTGAAGTTGATTGGTTGATATTTTTTGTAGATGGTCAAGGTTACAAGCTTTTAATGTTGTTGATATGGGTCCCGTTATTATTAAAAGCATTTAAATTTAAGCATGAATATATAAGTATTGTGAAGAAAAGCATTCTATCTTCTACCGCATTATTTTTAATGGCAGCGGTTGTTTGCTTAGCATTTAGTGCTTTATTCGATAAAGAAATTATTGTTGTAGAATATTTTCGTTTTTATGAAGAAATTGCAGAAATAAATGGCTATTGCTTTATGTTATTAGCATCGATGTCATTTCGAAAAGATATGACCCTTGCCGTTTGTCGAGATGCTAAAGCAGCATTAGAATCTATGAGCTCTACTCAAGAATCCAGTATCGTTGCGACTGAATCTCGAGCATAGTATCAGGTAATTATTCACTTATATTTTAGGCCGTTAGCGCTAGAATTTTGGAGTTTAGGCGCTGTTGTTGATTCGACGCTAGACTGACCACATCACCAAGGATAATTAATCCGGGCGTTAAATGTTTCATTTCTTCCGCCATGATTGGCAGTGTTGCTAGCGTTCCTAATTGTGATGCTTGATTAGGGCGAGTTCCTTGGCAAATAATTGCAACTTCCGTGTCTGGGTGATGACCTTCAGCAATTAAATGGTTGCTGATCGATTCGGCTTGATTCATACCCATGTAAAAAACTTGTGTCTGTTTTTCTTTATCGGTATGTGAATTATCGAACTCTCCTGTACTTGCATGCCCGCTATGAAGAAGTAATGAGTTTCCGTGACCTCTATGAGTCAATGGAATATTACAACTGGCAGCACAACCGGCAGCGGCAGTGATGCCTGGGATGACGCTTGTTTCTACATTACGCTGCTGTAAATATTCTAGTTCTTCACCACCGCGTCCAAAAATAAAAGGATCGCCACCTTTTAAACGAACAACCACTTTATGTCGAGTGGACATTTGGTAAAGAAATTCATTAATTTCTTCTTGCTTCATTTTATGAGCGCCACAGCGCTTTCCGACATTAAAGGTTTTACAGTTGTCAGGGATCATCTCTAATATTTCTTCAGAGATAAGCGCGTCGTATAAAATTGCATCAGCACTTTGAATAGCCTTCAAAGCTTTTAAGGTTAATAGCTCTGGATCACCAGGTCCTGCACCTACAAGAATAACGTTTGAATTCATCATAATGAGTACTCTCTATAAACCTTTTGCTTCAACAGCAAGTTCTTGTGCAGACGGTGAAAACTTTTCGACTAATGTTTTTAATTCTGGAATGCAAGATCCACAGTTGGTGCCGCATTTTAGTTTGCTTCCTAAGGCATCAATATCATTGAATCCTTCTTCCACAGCGGCTTTAATTTGCTTGTCACCGACTTGGAAGCAAGAGCATATAATGGTACCAGGGTCGCTGGCTGCACTTCCTTCACGTCCTGCTAATAGTGCGCGGCGCTGAAAATCTGTTAGAGATGTACTGTTAAAAATTTGGCTCAACCATCGACGATTCGGTAAATCAAAATTTTGACTTAAGAATAATGACGCGATTAAACGATTATCTTCTACGATAGCAATTCGGTGAGTGCCTTTTCTAGCATCAGAGAATATAAGCGCTTCACCATCTGGCAATAACGTTTTTAGTGATTGATACGCTTGTGCAATGTATTGTTTACCTGACAGCTCATAGTAATAAGCTTGTTCATTATTCAGATTCTGAGAGTGCTCACTCTCTTGCTTTTGTATATTGAAAGGAATATGAGCCCAGTAATCACAAAGGTCTGATAACGATGTTGGTTTTTCATGCATCATTAAAAATCCGAACCACTGTGAATCGTATTTTTTAATTGAAACAGGTGTGTGTTTATTTTCTGGTTGGCCAGATACAGGACAAGCAACAGAGTTAACTAAAGTGCCCATTCGACCCTTGCTTGCAAATTGCCCTGTCCAATGCATCGGCACAAAAATGTTATTGGGTGTTTGAGCTTTCGTAATTTTGACGCGTACAATCATCTCGCCATTGTCATTATTAATAACGGCCAGGTCATCTTGATTCAATTGATATTTTTCGGCATCAAGGGGATGAATATCAACAAAAGGTTCAGCTATATGTTGCAATAATTTATCGGTTTTTCCTGTGCGCGTCATGGTGTGCCATTGATCACGAATACGACCTGTATTCATAATTAAGGGCAGTTTTTCACACGCTAGGGATACAGGCATACGTGGTTTTAAGCTTACAAAGTTAGCACGCTGGTTTTTAGTAAAGAATTTACCATCTTCAAAGAAGCGTTGACGCCCAAGTGGATATTCTTTATTTACTGGCCATTGAATGGGCTGTAAATCGTCATAATCTTTTTGATTTAGATTTGTCAGTGCAGATATGTCGAAATCACGGGCAGTGAAATTATCGTAACCATTTTCAAAAGCTGAAAGTGCTGCGTGCTCATTAAATATTTGATACGGGTGCTGATAGTTAAACGCATCTTTAAAGCCTAGCTTTTGTGCAACTTGCGTGATGATCCACCAATCGGGTTTTGAATTGCCCATTGGTGGAATGAAGTTACGTTGGCGAGAAATTCGACGTTCAGAATTTGTTACTGTGCCATTTTTTTCTCCCCAGCTTGCGGCCGGCAGAAGAATATCGGCTACGGCCGTTGTGTCGGTATGTTCTAAACAATCAGATACAACAACCATTTCACATTTTAATAATGCAGCTTTTAAGCGATCGGCTTCAGGCATACTGACTAATGGGTTGGTTGACATAATCCAAATGAATTTAATGTCTCCGCGTTCTACTGCGTCAAACATATCAACGGCCTTTAAGCCGACTTTTGTTGCAATGTTCTTTGTATTCCAAAAACGAGCGACACGATCAATATCGCCTTCTTTTTCAAAATCCATATGGGCTGCTAATTGATTTGCTAAGCCACCGACTTCACGACCGCCCATAGCATTCGGCTGGCCTGTAATAGAAAAAGGTCCTGCGCCGGGTTTGCCTAATCGGCCAGTTGCTAAGTGACAGTTAATAATCGCATTACACTTGTCAGTTCCCGAAGAGCTTTGATTAACACCTTGTGAATAAAAACTGAGTGTTTTTTCTGTTTGGCTATACCAGCTGAAGAATTGAGCGATATTTACTTCAGGAACATCACATGCCTTAGCGATGTCTGCGAAGGTATTTTTCTCTAATTTAGCTTGCGCTAGTGCTTCATCAAATCCATTGGTATGTTGGTCAATGTAGTTTTGATCGCAATGACCGTTATCTGCTAAGTAAGTAAATAATGCATTGAATAAGTAAGCATCACTACCAGGACGGATTGCAAGATGAAGGTCTGCGATGTCGCAGCTGGCCGTTTTACGCGGATCAACAACAACGATTTTTAAATTAGAGTTCGACTTTTTTGCTGCAACCATGCGTTGATACAAAATAGGGTGAGCCCAAGCCGGGTTAGAACCGATAAGGATCAATAAATCTGTTTTTTCTAAATCTTCGTAGCAAACAGGAACGGTATCGCTACCAAAGGCGCGCTTATAAGCAGATACTGCTGACGACATGCATAAGCGAGAGTTAGTATCCATATTAGCGGTGCCAAGGAATCCCTTGATCAGTTTATTGGCAACATAATAGTCTTCGGTTAATAGCTGCCCTGATCCATAAAAGGCAACCGCATCTGGCCCGTGATCGCTTATAACTTGTTGAATTTTGTCAGCAACAGTGTCAAGAGCACTGTCCCAATCAGTATCTTTACCATTAACCTTGGGGTTGAGTAATCGGCCCTGGATAGAGATTGTTTCTTGCAGTGATGAACCTTTAACGCAAAGTTTACCAAAGTTGCTTGGGTGCGTTTTTAGCCCTGAAACTTTTGACAAATCATTAGGCATTTCTACACCACAGCCAACCCCACAATACGGGCAGGTTGTTTTGCAGGTTTCACTCAAAGCGGTATTCATAATGGACTCTTTTATACACGAACTATTTAGTTACTCTTACCTTGGTCTATTCAAGAAGAGTGCCAGAGTCGGGAATAAATTTAAAATCGGTGAATGAAGGTGTGATCGCTATAAAGAATGAGTGACTAAGTCTTGCAAGGTGGAAAGTTAACGTCGGTTATGCGAAAAATTTGAACTAATTGAACCAAACTGGTGCGCGGTGGGATTTTTGAGTGCGAAATCAAGCATTCAAAATGGTCTGNCAGACCTAAAATAGGGCTGCCAGTAGAAAATTTATAGTTGACAAAAAGCTTGGCCAAAAATCAGATCGTCTCTAAAAACACTAATATCGAGCTCCTGCTGAAGTAAATCAAAGTACCACTGACTATCGATGACATCGCCGTAAAGAACAGCNCCGACGACTTTATTGTCACTGACTAGAAGCTTCTTGTAGATGGAACGCTGAGCATCATTAAACTCAATAACCTCGCAGGCATCTTCTGCTTCTTCGATATTGATAATCCCCATCGAATGCACATCAATACCACTCACCTTTAGTTTAGTGGCAAAGCTTTCTTCTTTATAAACGGGAANGTTCTTATCTGTAAGTTTTTCGTCTTTGGCGATAAGTAATAGTTGTTTCGCTAAAACTCGTGCTTGATTCCAGATCGGTGCAACTAAACCGTAAGTATTACCTTCAAACTCACAGCACTCACCGAGAGCATATATTCCTTCCTGTGAGGTTTGCAGTTGGGCATTAACGCAAATGCCTTTTTTAACAAGCAACCCGCTTTGCTGGGCTAAAGAAGTGGAGGGAGTGATGCCTGTGGCAAAAACCACTAGGTCTGCCTCTAGTGAATCACCATTATCCAACTCTACAGCGCATACTTTGTTAGATGAGGTATCTCCAGAAAGCGCAATAGGGCCATTACCTGTAGCCACATTTATTCCACGGCTTTGTAATTCAGTGCTTAAAAAATCTGAGGCTTTACGATCAATTTGGCGGTTCATCAGAACATCGCGGCGATGCAATAAGGTAACATCCATGCCTTGTTTAGCTAGGCCTGCAGCGGCTTCTATGCCTAATAACCCTGCGCCAATGACTACGGCCTTCTTATAATTACGGGTGACTTCTTGCATAAAGTCGACATCATGCAGTGTACGAAAGCCCATTACTCCTGCAAGTACATCGGGCATCTGTGTGCCTGGCATAGGGGGGATAAAGGCTTGTGAGCCGGTAGCAAAAATGAGAGTGTCATATTGAACTCGTAGACCATTTTCACAGCTGAGTGTTTGTGCCTTGCTATCTACTTCGATGACTTTGTGGTTGAGCAATACTTGAATATCACGCTCTTTATACCAAGCGTCATCACAAGGAGTAATACTGTTTAAGTCTGTTTCTTTAGCGAGTAATGAAGACAGCATAATACGATTGTAATGCGCTACACCTTCAGCANTTAGAACAGTCACGGTGTAATCAGTTTGGTGATTTAACTCTTTTAAAAGCTGCATCGTGGCTAAGCCATTGCCAATAATTACGAGCTGTTTCTTTGTCATTTTTTTCTCACAATGAAGTCTTAAATAGTAAGGTGTTTAATATAAATTGATTAATGTAAACAAAAACGGAGCATAAGGTGAACCTTATACTCCGCTTTAATTATTTAAGAAAAACTAGCTCNATTAGAACTTAGCTTCACCAAATAACCATAACTTGTCTGTATCAACACCGGTATCTCCAGCNGAGTAGGAAGCATATTTAATGCCAGCTGAGAAATTGCTGTTAATTTTCTTCGCAGCCAGTAGATTAATTTCGCTACCTAGATCATCACCGTCTTTATCGGTGCTGTAATCGTGATAAACCGCAACTAGCTTAACACCTGACACTTTACCCACAGCTTTAGCATAAAGATCTTTTAAGCCGTTAGGTGGAGTACCTAAGAATTTATCAGCCCAACCGTTGAATGCATGCTTCGTTGCTAAAGGTGTTGAGAATGAAGAAGTGCCATCACCGCCCAGTGTTTCTTGACCAGCAAGTAATGTAACACCAGAAACTTTTACACCACCTTCAATGAAAGAGTAATCGGCATCAAGGTCGTCAGCGCCACTCGTACCCGCATTAGCTGTTTGAGTTGCATATTCAACAGCATAGAGTAGTTCTAAATCATCAACTGGCATTTTACCTTTGAAGCTTAAGCCAAAAGTGTCTAGAGTACTTTCATCACCGCTTTCATCGGCTTCTAGAAGGTAGGCGTAAGTGCTCACTTTACCTGCAGGCATTTTATAGCCTACGTTTAAAAGATGGTTTTTAACGGCTGTATCGTTATAAAAAATATCATTCACTTGGTTCATGTAAACGTAAGTTGCATTCAAATCTTTAACCGCAGTTAGATCCAAACGAAGCGCATCATACGTTTGCTCATTCTGGCGCCAGCCAACATTACCCACAAAGCGTGCGTTATCTAAGATAATACGCTGACGACCTAGTACTGCTTTTAAATCATCGTTGGCATAGCTAATTTGTACACGGTTGAAATCACCGCCTTTACCATCAGCAACAACAGATGTAGCAGCATTCGTTGGGCCTGTTGATGATTTAGACTCGTAGTCATCTTGTAATGCAGCCACATGATCATATTCAGCAAGAACTTTAAAACCTTCTATGCTAGCGGTTTCATAACCAAGACGAGCTCGTGCTGTTAGTGCAGTCGCATCGTCATTAGCATTATCATCTTCTACGGTTTCGTAACGCATACGAAGTTCAGCAATGACCTTGCCTTCTTCAACAAATTCAGTGAGTGACTGTGCTTGGCTTGGCATTGCCACAGCTAAAAGCGCTGTACCAATAGCACTGGCTAACATTGTTTTAGTAGCAAAACGGTTTTGTTTTTTAATAGTCATTTGTAACTCCTGTTACGTTAGTTTTATATTTTATTAAATCGGTATTGAATTTTTATAAATAGTTATTCAGTTTTATAAATGGTTATTTAATTTTTAAGCCGTTTTAGCCTTGTCTTTGCTCAATTTATGAGTGTTTGATAACGGTTCAACTTTACGTTGTTTCTCATATAAGAAACTTAANACTTGTTGGCGATATTGGTTGTATCTTGGATCATCAGCNAGCTCTATCCGGTTTCTTGGNTTCGGCAAATCTATTTTTAANATTTCNCCAATGGTTGCNGAAGGTCCGTTAGTCATCATTACAATACGATCTGACAATAAAACAGCTTCATCCACATCGTGTGTGATCATGATAATTGTGTTGCCTAAATCTTTTTGGATTTCCATAACCGAGTCTTGAAGGTGTGCTCGTGTCAAAGCATCTAATGCACCAAAAGGCTCATCCATCAATAGAATTTTTGGTTCCATTGCTAACGCTCTAGCAATACCAACACGTTGTTTCATACCACCTGATATTTCATCAGGGCGTTTATGCATGGCATGGCTCATGTGAACGAGATTTAGATTGTATTCAATCCATTCTTTCATCTCGGCTTTGGTTTTATTTTTGTCGAAAATTGTTTTAACAGCGAGTTCAACATTTTCGTAAGCNGTTAACCAAGGAAGNAGTGANTGNTTTTGGAAAACCACTGCACGNTCAGGNCCNGGNTCATTAACTTCTTTACCTTCTAATACAGCGCCGCCTTCNGTTGCTTGNAATAAACCTGCAACGATATTAAGAACNGTTGATTTACCACAGCCTGAGTGACCAATAAGTGAGATCACTTCGCCTTTGGCNATTTTTAAATTNACATCAGTTAANGCTTTNAAAGGACCTTTCGGTGTTGGAAATTCAATGCCAACACCCGTAAGTTCTAAAATTGGGTTGATAGGGTTATCTGCGTTGTTCATATTAATTCTCTCTAAAAATTCGATGGATAGATTGATCTAGGATTAGCGTAATAGTGCTTGTTTATCCCAAGAGAAAAACTTTTGTAGCATTAACATGATTCGATCTAATAAAAATCCAATTAAACCGATAACAATAACCGCTACCATGATGCGCCCAAGAGAATTTGAACTACCATTTTGAAATTCATCCCATACAAATTTTCCAAGCCCTGGATTTTGCGCCAACATTTCTGCGGCAATCAAAACCATCCAAGCAATCCCTAGGGATAAGCGCAGGCCAGTAAATACCATAGGAATTGAAGAAGGAATAACAACTTTGAAAACATGAGTCATAGGTTTTAGTCGTAATACTTTACTCACGTTAATAAGGTCAGGACTAATCGAAGCAACACCGACGGCAGTATTTAATACGGTTGGCCATAGTGAGCATAAAAGAACCGTGATAACTGAGGTAACAAATGATTTTGCGAATATTGGATCATCGCTAACATACACTGCGCTCACAACCATAGTTACCAAAGGTAGCCATGCTAACGGTGAAACAGGCTTAAATAATTGAATGACTGGGTTTGCTGCAGCGTATAAATTTTTGCTTAAACCAATCATTATACCTAAAGGAATAGCGATGATAGAGGCTAAGATAAAGCCTGTTAATACGGTAATTAAACTCGTACCAATCTGGTCAATAAATGTAGGTTTGCCCGTGTAATTACGTATTTTTACTTGATACGTTGGGTCTTGTTCAAGACGGGCAGCNTTGCGGTCATCTTGGCGCTGATAAAAAGCCGCTTCTTTTACGCGCTCTTCACTATGTTCAGTCATTAATGACTGAAATTGTTCAAATGCTTGAGTGGGTCCAGGAAATTTTCCTAAAGAGGTATCGATGCTTTGTGCAGCAGTGCCCCAAATTAATAAAAAGAATAGAAGCCCTATAACCGGAAGCATGATCGTCTTAATGGTATCTTGTAACCAAAGTGGCATTACGTCATCTGTAATGCTGCGCAAGCTTTTTATGTTTGAGCTCGACAGGTCGGCACTGGATGAATTGGAGCTTGTTGGAATCTTGCTTGTCATAAAAACCTCGACTGCGTACGTTTTATACACGCATATTTTTTCTAGTATCATTATTCTCTCTTAGCCATCTCTGGCTAAGAGAGTTGTCGATTTACTGCAAATTAAAACTTACAGTTTATCGTCGCCCTTCAAACCAATATCGAATTTTTTCAGGTAACCATTTGGCTGTGTNCCGTCATAAACAATATTGTCGATGAAGTGCTTTTGAGGTGCTCGGAAACCCGTTTCAGATGAAAACTCTGGGAAATCTTTCGCTTTAACTTTACCTTCTTTAATCAGCTCTTTAGCAGCAGTTGCATAAATATCTGGACGGTAAACTTTTTTAGCTAAATCTTTATACCAATCATCAGATTTAGGTTCAGAAATCTGACCCCAGCGGCGCATTTGNGTTAGATACCAAATTGCATCTGAGTAGTAAGGGTAGGTAGCGTTATGACGGAAGAAAACGTTGAAGTCAGGAACGTCTCGTTTATCACCCTTTTCATATTCAAAGGTACCTGTCATTGAGTTNGCAATTACATCGTAATCNGCGCCTACGTAACTACTTTTCGATAGAATTTTAACGGCTTCTGGNCGGTTAGCATTATTACTTTCATCTAACCACTGAGCTGCACGAATCATTGCTTTTACAACACGGATATGAGTATTAGGATTTTTTTCTGCCCAAGTTTTACTTACACCAAATACTTTTTCTGGGTTGTTTTTCCAAATTTCATAATCGGTAACAACTGGAACACCGATGCCTTTAAATACAGCTTGTTGGTTCCAAGGTTCACCAACGCAGTAACCGTTAATTGTTCCTGCTTCCATAGTGGCTGGCATTTGTGGTGGTGGTGTTACTGATAATAATGCGTCGGCATCAATTTGNCCTGATGTGTCGCCTTTATGTGGGGCGTAATAACCAGGATGGATACCGCCAGCAGCTAACCAATAACGCAATTCATAGTTGTGCGTTGATACTGGGAATACCATACCCATATTGAAAGGCTTACCTGCATCTTTATAGCCTTCAATAACAGGTTTTAGAGAATCTGCTTTAATAGGGTGAACTGGCTTACCGTCTTCATGAGGGATATTCTTTTTCATTTCTGCCCAAACAGAATTTGAAACGGTAATCGCATTACCATTTAGATCCATACTAAAGGCAGTGATAATGTCAGCTTTTGTTCCGTAACCCATGGTTGCGCCTAAAGGTTGCCCAGCAAGCATGTGTGCACCATCTAGTTGTCCGTCGATTACGCGATCTAGTAGAACTTTCCAGTTTGCTTGTGCTTCTAAAGTTACATATAGGCCTTCATCTTCAAAGAAACCTTTCTCATAAGCAATCGCAAGTGGTGCCATGTCGGTTAATTTAATGAAACCAAATTTCAACTCTTCTTTTTCTGCAAAACCGACTTTGTCAGCAGCGTGAACTGCGGTCAAAGGCGTAGCAATTAACGCAGCACTCGCAGCAAGAGTAAAAGCGCTCTTTAATATAGAGCGTCTAACCTTGTTCATTTTAAAGCGACTATTTTTCATGGTGATGCTTCCTTTAAGTTTTAAGTAGGGGTANTAATTTTTAAGCAAAAAAAAACGCAAATGAATTCTCTATCCATTTTTTGGATAAAGTATTTATTTGCGTCTTTGCAATAATTTAAAAATATTAATTACTGTTAGAAGCCTTCTTTGGCTAGTAGTAATTTACTTAGATATAGCGAGTAGTGTGCCAACTTTATTAAAAAATCATTAAATTTGGTGTTTATTGNCGAATAATAATTNAAATGAAATNATTTGGTGCAATATTTTTCTNTTNTTTCTTANTGNTGGTTTTTTTTGGTGCAAAANGNTTGATTGGTTTTTANACAGGGNAAATTTAATTTTTACTTTAAAAATAGCGAANTGAGAAAAANCTGTTAGTTTTAGTGCGAAATTAAAAGGCGATGCACTAACAATGCACTAAAGAGTAGCTAGAAGGTTTTTTTCACTTTCTATTTTTAATGCTTCTATCTTTAATGCTTATATCTTTAAAGGGTAATGTAATAAGGGCCACTGGTTAGTGGCCTTATAGTGTAGTGCCCATAGGTAAAGTAATACCTAGGAAGCTATTTATAGAGTGCTATAAATTGATGATTTGGAGGTATGCTGATGATGTTTTCTTGGTAGTCATCATCAGGCAGCTTTATGTCGCTTAGTGCGGCGCGATAAATATCAGGTCTATAGCATTGTTTGATTAGGTCGCTCTGGCTGATGTTTTCCGGTATCCAACCCCAGCGGTGCATTTGAGAACATATCCATTGGGCATGAGATAACCAAGGAAAGTTGGCCATTATCCGATTAAAAATTAAAATCCCTGGCGCTTTAACCTTTTCTTTATTTTTAACAACTATGTATTCGCCAGTAATAGCGGGGGTTAGGCAGGCTTGATCGATGAGCGGAGAACTCAGGGACAGGTGTTCTTCTAATAAAGGAATAGCATCTGCTGAACTTTCTTCTAACCACTGACAGGCTTGGTGAAGTGCCCGAATGAGTGCGTGATGGGTATTTGGATTTTTCTCTGCCCACTCTTGAGTTACTGCAAAGACCTTTTCAGGGGCATTTTTCCATATATCTGTACCGGTTACTAAGCAGTGCCCAATTCCTTGCAGTATTGCAACAGAGTTCCAAGGAGCACCAGCAAAGAATCCATCAATATTTTGCAGTTTTAAATGATCTACCATTTGAGAAGGCGGTAGTATGACCAGTTCAATATCCTTATCAGGATCAATGTCAGCGCTGGCTAACCAATCACGTAGTTGTAAATTGTGGCATGAGTATGGGTAAACTGTTGCAAAGACGAAGGGTGTTAAATTATCGGCTTTTCGCTGTTCAATTAACTGTTTTAGAGTGCTTGCGTGCTTAAACCCCGCAGTATTTAATTTACGTAGTTGTTTGTGTAGCGAGTTTGATACAGTGAATGCATTACCATTCAAACCTAGGGAAAAGGCGGTAACGAGAGGTTTTCTAAGTCCTCCTAAGCCAATAGTGCTAGCTAGCACCATAGGTGCAAGCATATGTGCCCCATCAAGGTGACCAACAATCACTTTATCGCGAATGTTAGACCATGATACTTCTTGTTGTAATTCAATGTCTAAGCCTTGCTCGGCGAAAAATCCCTGTTTTTGTGCAACTAATAAAGGCAGGCAATCACTGAGTGGCATATAGCCCAGCTTTAGTGCTTTTTTTTCGATGTTCGCACCAATCATGCGCGTCTCCGTTTGTGAATTTAATAAACTGTTCATAACTAGGGGGTTAGTAGTTCCATCACGGATAAAATATTTTGAGATATTTCGGCAATTGACTTACTTTGATCCATCGCCATTTTTCGCATAGCGTGATAAGCCTCTTCTTCATCAAGGTCTTTGGTTTTCATCAATACCCCTTTAGCCTTATCAATAATTTTGCGGTCTGCAAGCTGGTCTCTCGTTTGTTTTAATTCTTTTTTAAGAGCTTGGTATTCGCGGAATCGTGCAATAGCGACGTCCATGATGGGTTTGACTTTGTGAGGATCAAGACCATCGATAATGTAGGCGCTTACACCTGCTTGCACCGCTTTAGAAATGATTTGATTATCGTCCTCGTCAGAAAACATGATCACGGGTTTCGGGTTGTGCTCATTTAGCACGGTCATGCTCTCTAATGTATCTCTGTCTGGAGATTCTAGATCCATAAGGATGATATCGGGCTGATGTATTTCTACATTCTTGATGAGCCCCTGAGCACTTTCTAATCGGCACACGACTATAAGGCCTTGATCAAGTAAGGCCTGCTCCAAAATTGCGGATCGTGTGGGTGTATCGTCAACCAACATAACTCTGGCAGGTGTCATTAATCTTAAACGCTCTAAAATATGAATACCTGTACTCAGCAATTATCAGGCCATTGGCATTAAAGTTATGTTTTGAGGACCAGTTATTGGGGATATTAACCAAATTGTATTAATATTTACTATATGAATGGCCGTTCATCTATTAGGGCTAAGGACAAAGGCAAGTTGATTATGAATAAAGTGGCAGCGAGTAAGTTTAATAAACCTATGGTGCTAATTATGGTACTAGCGCTATTGGTGCTTCTGTTGATGGCAGTGGCTCTTGTTTTTAATAACACAGGTGATGAGTCAGAGTTACCAGTGCAAACTGATCATGATTTGCATGACCACGCTAGTTATTCAGATGAGTCTAGTACAGATGAGTCTAATCAAGTAGATGACCATGCACATATGGCGGGTGATGCTGATAATGCGGATGATTCTAGTAATGATGATGCAATGCCTCGCCATCAGGATATGTTAACGGAAGACATGAAAGACGCTATTCGAGAAAAGTTATTCTTCCATGGACCAAAGGAGGTAATTAAGCACCCAGATGGGAGAATTGAATTGCCTTCAAATGGTCGTTTTACTCAGATGCCTGTCGCTGTAAAAATGCCAGATGGCACTATTCAAATAAAAGAATATTCGTCACTTCCAGAATAATTTAAATCTGTTCAATATAACGAAGAATTACTTAGGTTAACGGCATTCTTTTCTATAAGAGACGAGTCTGATAGTGAAGCCGAATTTTACGCAGGAAATAGCAATGCCAGTTTTATCGTCATTTATTGTTTTTATCGGTTTATTGTTTAGTCAATTGTCTTTTGGGGCGGCTTGTCCGTCATCTTCTTCAGTAACCTCTGCAGGTGCTGTTGATGGAGATAATTGTACTGTTACTGGTAGCTCGTCGGTAATGCAATTAAATTTTCAAAATGGTTTCAATGATGCTTCTGTCGTAACAGCGACTGGAAGCAATAACGGAACGACTGTTGGGGCGCAACGAAAACTGTCTTTTATTAAGGCGGCTGAAATTTTGGCAGAACAAGTTGTTTCTACCCAGACGATTCTTGTTGATGCTAATTTTGATTCAACTATGAGTTGCAGTGCTTTTGAGGCAACACTTGGCAGTGCTGGGGCGACGACTAATATTGGTTATCCAGCAGCGACTTCTGGATTATTAGGCAATACCTATTACCCTATTGGTTTGGCGAATGCGATAACTGGCTCTGATATCGATCCATGGGTATCTGATATAACGTCATCTTTTAATGCCGATTTAGGAGACTCTGATTGTTTATCGGGGAGTTTCTGGTATTACGGTTTTGATGCCCCGTCTGGAAGTGATATTGGGTTTACAACGGTACTTTTACATGAAATGACTCATGGTTTAGGGTTTGCCAGCTTAACTGATGCCAGTGATGGTTCCAAAGCTGCTGGTATTGATGATATTTTTTCTAACTTCCTATATTCAAAACAAGACTCTGCTGATTGGTCAGTTGCGGGTGGTTTAAATGATTCTGATCGTGCTGATTCTGCGGTCAGTGTTACAGGGCTCTTGTGGAATGGGTCTAATGTAAATACTAAAGCAATCGGGTTGTTAACAGCAGGCTATGATGACGCGGATACATCTAGCTCTTTTACGTCTGGTGATCGAGTTCAAATGTATGCCCCTAATCCAATCGAAGGCGGGAGTTCAGTTTCTCACTTTACGACTGCTGCTTCGCCTAATGAAATAATGGAGCCTCAGTACACTGCAGGCCAGCTCGACTTGGGGTTGGCATTGTATCTTCTAAAAGATATTGGTTGGGAAATTGCTGAATCTTTTGGTATTAGCTTAGAAGGTACATCTTATGCTGATGGCGATACGATCGTTTTACCAATTACATCATCACCTTTTAATATTGGCGGTGATTATTCAATAGAATTAGATCTGAACGGTGTAGATGTTAGTAATTTACTGAATGAAACGTCAGCGGGGGTTGCCATTGAGTCTCTTAATACTGGTGAGTTTGCTGGAGAATATATATTGACGGTTACTAATGATAGTAACGGTGATGTGATTACGCTTACATTAAAAAGACCTTTAAATTTAAACTGGAGTGCTACGTCTCTGTTAAATGGCGATACAGACCAAACATTGGCTATTGAAGGTGGTGCATCGGGCACGGTTTATTCATTAGTTCAATCAGGATCTGCTGATTTAGTTTTTCTTGATGATAATAGTATTTCAATTACAACCGCGACGGCTGAGAATAATGCCACGTCATTTAATGCAGCACTCATTTATCTTGATAGCGCGGTTGTTACTGATATATCCAGTATGGATGTCACGGTTCAAAGTAGTTATGACGATGTGATTGAAACGGGTGTTAAAGTTTACCCTGCTTCACTTCATGATTTCAGTGTGAAAAATACAGATGACGAGGCTTTGAGTACTGCCTTTGGTGGATTAACAGGAGGTGAAACATTATTAACAGAAATGAATCTTGCGACAAGTTACAGTGCAGACAGTAATGGTGAATTCACAGTCCTCTTACCTGATACGAGCGTTTTAGCAGCGAATACAATATATGAAATGGAGATTTCGGCCAGTGGTTATAATTCTGAAACTCTTACGCTTGATAGCAATACGATCAGTCATAATGTTGTACTGACTGAAGCGAGTACTGCTATTACTTTAACCGGCAATATAAGAACCGTCGGTACTCAGAATCTGCTTCAAAATCCTCCTGTCGTAGAGCTGAGTTATGGGGATGGTACGAGTGATATTCTTTCTGTGTTAGTTGCCTCTTCGACGCAGGCAAGTTTTAGCCACGAAGTTGATTTAAATCTTAAATCACTAAAACTGTTATCAATTAGACAATCAGAATCAGATACACTTGAACTAAATATATCCAATATAATACAAACTCAAAGCTTGTATTTTTCGTTATCGAATAATAAGACTATTGATACTACAAGTGGATCTTCTGGTGGAGGAAGCATTAGTTTCTTAAGTTTGTTTTCATTCGTAATACTTTTGCTAAGTGTTAGACGAATAAAGATGCTGAGAAAACCAGTCGAATAAATTTATAGGCGGGCATAAAAAAGCTCAAAATAAATTTGAGCTTTTTAAAAATGACCTTGTGTTCTTGATGTTATTGAATGTGTTACTACATCAAAGTTATTTTATCTTGGTAATCCAATTTATATTAACCATCTGATATTAGCCATCAAGCAGTGCATCTAAACCAGTTTCTAGATCAGTAGTGGCAGCAATATCTTTATAAGCTTTTTCGGCATCCATACCAATTACCTGTGCAACCGCTATTGGAAATTCTGAAATGATACGTTCTTCATCCCAGTTTTCTTTATGTGCGTTATGAAGGTATTTTGCAATGTATAAAATACCTGCGTAAGTACCGTACTCTTGATCATATTCAACATTATTCTGATCATTAATAGCAACGACCATGCCACTAGGGAATTTCCAGCGCTTCGCTAATTCAGCACCGACCTTTGCACCGTCATAGCCCAGCTTTGCTCGCTCTAGGTTATGTCGTTTGCCACCCATAGCTTCTGCTTCGTCAATGCTTTTAACTTCATCAGGTAATACGATACGGATTAATAAACTACCAATTGAATTGAGCATGCCGCAAGTAAATGCGGTTTCTACTTCACAATTTGGAATATAACCGGCAACCCATTTTGATAATGCAGCAATGGCAAATGATTGCTTCCAGAATGAATTTATATCAAATCCCTCTGGTGATTTAAACGAGCTAGTAACACCCGATGCTAAAACCATGGTTCGTAAGGTATTGAAACCTAGAAGGACAATGGCATCATTTGCATTGGTAACACTGCGAGAAGCGCCATAATGGGCAGAGTTCGCCAAACGAAGAACTTTTGCCGTGAGTGCTTGATCCATGGAAACCTTTTTACTGATCGCATCGACATCAATGTCTTCATCCTGAAAGCTCTGTATTAACTCTTGCACGACTTTAGGGATGTGCGGTAATTCCTGTGTTTGTTCAAATATGGATGCCATGTTCATTCTTGATTCGTCCTTTATGGTTCTTTAAATTAAGCATAGGATAGGGATCAGAAGTACGCGTAATTTTTTATCGAAAAAACATCATTTTTTTTGATTTGCCTTTCTCCTAATCGGTACTAATAGCGCCTTGTTTGATATCATTGAAAAATAACTAAAAGCTGGGGGATTTGGTGTGGCATTAGTAGAAATTGGGTTTGTTGGAATGGGGTTGATGGGGGTTCCTATGACTCGTCGTTTATTGACAGCGGGTTATCCTGTTACTGTCTGGAACCGTAATCCAGAAAAAACCGCGATTGCTGCTGAACAAGGTGCTAAAGTCGCAACCAGCCTTGCTCAATTATGTGAAAATGTTGATATTATCATGCTGTGTGTCAGTGATACGTCAGCTGTTGAAGAGGTCGTATTAGCTAAAGATGGGCTACTTGAGTATCTTAAACCTGGAAGCATAATTATCGATTTCTCAAGTATTGATCCTGAATCTACGCGTGAGCTTGCGGCGAAAGTAAGTTCAAAATCGTGCCATTGGCTAGATACACCTGTTTCGGGCGGTGTTGCGGGAGCCGAACAAGGTTCTTTGGCCATAATGGCAGGTGGTAAGGTAGAGGTTTTAGATTCTGTTCGTCCAATTCTTCAAGAGTTAAGTCAAAGCATTACTCGCATGGGAGAAGTTGGTGCGGGCCAGGTTACTAAGATCTGCAATCAGATGATTGTAAGTTGCAACGTACTAGTTATGGCTGAAGTGATGGCTTTGGCGGAAAAATCAGGTGTTGATAGTGCTCTTATCCCTCAGGCATTGCAGGGAGGTTTTGCCGATTCGATACCGCTGCAGTTAACGGGGCCAAGAATGGCACAGCGTGATTATGAACCAGTGAAATGGCATGTGAAAACCCTGTTAAAAGATTTAGACATGGCTAATACTTTAGCTAAAAATAAATTGTCTTCTGTTCCGATGGCAGGCCTAGGTGCTGAACTTATGCGACAGCACGCAAGCAAAGGCTTTAATGAAAGCGATCCTTGTACCCTAATAGAATTATATCAAGCTGAAAAAGCCCAAACTAAGTAGAATAAAAATCAAATGAATAACAAAAGAGATAGTAAATAATGAAGCTCGCAGCAAATTTATCACTGCTATTTAACGAGCAACCACTATTAGAACGTTTTGGGGCAGCCAAGTCGGTTGGCTTTGATGCGGTAGAGATACAGTTTCCTTATGCTGAAAGCGTTGCTGATATTAAAGCTCAATTAAAAGAGCATGAGCTTGAGTGTGTATTAATTAATGTACCTGCCGGTGATTTAATGGAAGGGGGGGAAGGCCTTGCTTCTGTGCCTGGTAAAGAAGCAGAATTTGCTGCGGCACTGGTTGAATGTTTAAGCTATGTGACATCGTTGCGTGTTAAGCGAGTTAACGTTTTGCCGGGGCGCTGTATGGACGAAAGTAAGCGTTCAGAATATTTAAAAACGTTTAAACGAAATTTAGATAAAGCAGCTGATATGTTTAAGCCACTTGGGGTTACAGTAACCTTTGAAGCGATTAATACTTTTGATATGCCAGGCTTCTTAATTCATAACGTACAGCAAATGTTAGATATTGTTGAAGAAAGTGACTGCGACAATATTAAAATGCAGTTTGATGTTTACCACATGGCTCGTATGGAAGCAGATGATGTAAGCGATATTATTAATCGTTTAGGCAATCAAATTGGTCATATTCAATTTGCCGATGTTCCTGGTCGAGGTGAGCCGGGTACAGGTAAGCTAAATTTCGAACGTATTTTTCAAACGATTGAAAATTCAAATTATGATGGCTGGGTTGGCGCTGAATATAAACCAACGAAATATACAGAAGATACGTTGCGCTGGAAGCAGTGGATTGCAACGAATTTGGAAATGTGTGGCTAAGCTAAATATTTAGTCTTAATCATTAAAATAAATCGAATTGAGGTGGTTTTTCTACTGTCTCTTTTTCGGTTTCTGTTTCTTCATAAATAATTTCTTCACCAAACAGATCAAACTGTGCTTTCTGCTGGGCTTTATTTTGAGCTTCTTCCAGTAATTTTTTACGTCTTGCTGCCTCAACTCTTTTTTCACGTACCATACAAAGCTGAACGACCAAG
>PAOL01000041.1 GCA_002708475.1 Oleispira sp.
CGTCTAGAAATAACTATTCGCAGTTAATAGACTGTTCAGTTAGGTAATTTTCTAGAGTTTGCTTCGCTTTATTCCCAGCAGGGCTGTTACGGAAAACAAATTCATGGGTTTTATTTTCTAAGATGATGAGTACATCAGCACAGAAATCACCATCATGATCTTCACGAACGGCTTTCATACGAACTTCAATCACTTTATCAAGATTGAGATAAAACTCTCCTGATAACTCTTCTAGGTGCTTTCCAGCATTAAGTCGAACAACGGCTACATTTTGATTGATGCATAAAAACGACATATCAGATTCCCTGTTTGGTTTAGTGATTAGAATTTCATTCAATACTAGGTCATGCTGATAAATACTATATTGATTTGTATCAGTTAAGACAATAAGACTGTTACTTAATACGAGAATTTAAATGAGATAGTTAAGTGAGATAGTTAAGTGAGCTTAATACGAATGGCTGTCTTGGGAATACAGCAGCATGGTAGAATTTCGTCGTCATTAATCCATGCCATTGGCTCTTCCGTATAATGAACTTCGCCTTCTAAAAGCTGAGTACGACAGCTGCCACAGTAACCCTCGCGACATTGGTAATGCACGGGAACATCTTGCGCTTCTAGAGATTCCAGTAGGCTATTAGCATTCTGGAAAGACACTTCGTGAAACTGCTCTGAGTTATTAGTTCCAGCGTTATTTATGACGGATACAGCGTGTATTGGCTTATCCATGCCGTCTAAATCAATCTGAGCACTGGTTTCTGGCTGCTCAGCATCTTCGGTATTTAGAATCAAACAATCTTGCACAGGCTCATGGTCGAGGTCTGCCTCGACTGTCTCGGCTTCTAAAGAGAAGTCATCATGCTCAGGTGCTAAGCCATCAAGGCGAAACTCATCTTGATGACTATTGTTAGATGCTGGGTTGGTAGATTGATTCATATCATTTGATTTATAGGGATCGATTAAAGGTCAAAATCGCCAAAGTCATCTGTATCAACTGCGCTATCAAGTGCACCTACCAAGTAAGAGCTGATTTCAGCTTCTTGTGGGGCTACTTGTACGTTATCGCTGTTCAACCAAGAATTGATCCACGGTAGTGGGTTGTTCTTAGCGTTAAAAATTGGCGGTAGGCCAATGGCAACGATGCGTTGATCAGTAATATAGTCTACGTATTGAGCTAGGATATGTTGGTTAAGGCCAATCATCGAGCCATCTTTAAATAAGTAGCCCGCCCATTCTTTTTCTTGCTCTGCTGCGTCTAAGAAAATCTCACGAACTTCATCTTTGCAGCTTTCCGCGATCTCACCCATTTCAGGGTCATCTTTACCCGCAGCCATAATTTGTAAAATGTGCTGTGTGCCGGTTAGGTGCAAGGCTTCATCACGTGCGATCAGTTTAATGATTTTGGCATTGCCTTCCATTTTTGCACGCTCGGCAAAAGCGAAAGAACAAGCGAAGCTCACGTAGAAGCGAATGGCTTCTAATACGTTTACCGACACCATTGTTAGATACAAGGTACGCTTTAAATCACGTAAGTTTATATCAATAACCTTACCGTTAATGGTATGCGTGCCTTCACCTAATTGAGTGTAGAAGCTGCACTTTTCGATTAATTCGTCATAGTATTTTGTAACGCTTACAGCACGACGGGTAATGAAATCGTTACGGGTAATGTCATCAAATACTTCAGCAGGATTTGGCACAACGTTACGCATGATATGCGTATAGCTTCGACTGTGGATGGTTTCACTAAACGACCAAGTCTCGATCCACGTTTCCAATTCTGGTAGTGATACGATTGGTAAGAATGCAACGTTAGGTGATCGGCCTTGTACAGAATCCAAAAGAGTCTGGTACTTAAGGTTGCTCAAGAAAATATGCTGTTCGTGTTCTGGCAGATCAATAAAGTCTTTACGGTCGTTCGCTAGATCAACTTCTTCTGGACGCCAGAAGAAGGATAGTTGTTTCTCAATTAAATTTTCAAAAATTTTATGCTTTTGAATGTCATAGCGCGCAACGTTTACGGTTTCGCCAAAGAACATAGGTTGCTTCAACGTATCAAAAGTTTTCTGATTGAACGTGGTATAGGACATAAGTGGCTACAACTATAAAAATATAAAAGGTTTAAAATATTAATGTATTTCAAAATAATAAAGCGTTAAAGAATACGCTGGCTGATGTGCATCAAGTTCAGCGTATTCTTTAATAAAACGAGGCCGCAAGATTAAATCTTACATGCGCCGCCTTCACAGCCATCGTCTTCAACTTCTGGTGCTTGCGGATCAGACATACCATCACGGGTGTTGTGGTAATACAGGGTCTTAAGGCCGTTTTTATAGGCACTCAACAAGTCTTTTAATAGCACCTGCATTGGAACCTTATTGCCTTCAAAGCGTGATGGATCGTAGTTTGTATTGGCTGAAATCGCTTGGTCGACGAATTTCTGCATAATACCGACAAGTTGCAAATAACCTTGGTTATTCGGGATGTTCCATAACAACTCATAGTTTTGACGTAAGCGATTAAATTCAGGTACCACTTGCTTCAAAATACCGTCTTTTGATTGTTTAACACTAATATAACCACGTGGTGGTTCGATTCCGTTAGTTGCGTTACTTATCTGAGAAGACGTTTCAGAAGGCATTAAGGCGGTCAAAGTCGAGTTACGTAAACCTGTTTTCTGAATTTCAGCACGTAATGCTTCCCAGTCATAAGCCAAAGGCTCATCACAGAACTTATCAACGTCTTTCTTATAAGTATCAATTGGTAAGATACCTTGAGCATAAGTCGTTTCAGGAAATGCTTCACATGCACCTTGCTCTTGAGCCAATTTGTTTGAAGCGCGTAATAAATAATACTGAATCGCTTCAAATGTTCGGTGTGTTAAACCATTCGCACTGCCATCGGAATACTTAACGCCGTTTTTCGCAAGATAATACGCGTAGTTAATAACACCTACACCCAATGTACGACGGTTTAAGCTGGCTTTTTGAGCCGCGATCATCGGATAGTCTTGATAAGACAGCAGACTATCTAGAGCGCGAACAACTAAATCGGACAATTCTTCTAATTCGTCAAGGTTTTCAATGCTGCCTAGGTTAAACGCAGCCAATGTACAAAGCGCGATTTCACCTTCATCGTCATTTACATCTTGCAGTGGCTTAGTTGGTAACGCGATTTCTAAACATAAGTTAGATTGGCGAACTGGCGCAACTTCAGGATTAAATGGACTGTGCGTATTACAGTGATCAACATTTTGAATGTAAATACGGCCAGTACCAGCACGCTCTTGCATCAAGGTTGAAAATAGATCAACTGCTTTAACAGTTTGTTTACGAATCGATTCGTCTTGCTCATATTGAACGTATAACTGCTCGAACTTATCTTGATCAGCAAAGAACGCGTCGTATAAACCAGGAACGTCAGAAGGAGAGAATAATGTAATGTCCTGATTCTTTAGTAAGCGCTCATACATTACTTTGTTTAGCTGAACACCATAATCTAAATGGCGAACTCGGTTCTCTTCAACACCACGGTTATTTTTCAATACCAGCAGTGATTCAACTTCTAAATGCCACAGTGGGTAGAACAAGGTTGCTGCGCCGCCACGAACACCACCTTGAGAACAGGATTTAACCGCTGTTTGGAAGTGCTTATAAAACGGAATACAACCCGTGTGGAATGCTTCACCACCACGAATAGGGCTACCAAGAGCACGAATACGGCCACCGTTAATGCCGATACCTGCTCGCTGAGATACGTACTTAACGATTGCACTGGATGCAGCATTAATTGAATCTAGGCTATCGCCAGCTTCAATCAATACGCACGAGCTAAATTGACGAGTTGGAGTACGAACACCCGCCATAATTGGCGTTGGTAAAGAAATTTTAAAGCTGGACGCTGCGTCATAGAAACGCTTGATGAAATCTAGGCGACGCTCTTTGTCGTATTGTGCGAACAGGCAAGCCGCAATTAATACATACAAGAATTGTGCGCTTTCATAGATGTCACCGCTAACACGATTTTGAACTAGATATTTACCTTCTAATTGCTTAACCGCAGCGTAACTGAAATTCATATCGCGGCTATGGTCTAAAAAGGCATCCATCTCAGCATATTCTTCAGCGCTATAATCTTTTAATAATTCAGCGTCGTAGCGATTGTTAGCAACCATTTGCTGTACGTGATCAAAAAGCTTTGGCGGTTCAAACTGGCCATAAGCTTTTTTACGTAAGTGGAAAATATTTAAGCGCGCGGCTAGATATTGATAGTCTGGAACTTCTTCAGAGATTAAATCAGCAGCAGCTTTAATCAAAGTTTCATGAATTTCTGATGTGGTAATGCCATCAAAAAACTGTAAATGAGCTTTGAGCTCAACTTCAGAAACAGAGACTTTATCCAATCCGTCTGCTGCCCATTCGACAACTTTATGAATCTTCTCTAAATCAATCGTTTCTTGGCGACCATCTCGTTTGGTGACGTAAAGCGCGCTGTTCATATATTTGGGTGCCTGTTGAAAATCCTGTGATCTCTATATTGCTCATTTAAGGTGAGCACGAAAATACTGTTAGATTTGACGCCTTGCTTGATCTTAAATCGAATGACGTGTAGGTCATTGATAATAGACATGTTCTCTAACTGAGACACAGGATATTGCGGTTCAGAGTTCATTTCAACCCCTTATATAGTGTTTGCCTGTGGATAACTTGTGGAAATTAAGTGGACATATATTTAGCCTAATAAGGCTAGGAAATAGTTTGAGTGTATCGTAAAAATGGATTGCATTTTTATAAATTGCAGTGATTTAAATAATACTCAGTGCAATCCAGTCATTTAGCGTCTAAAGTTATATATAAGCCTTTCAATATAACGGCAGTTCAAAAATTGGATAGGAAAATAGCGTGGAATTAAAACAAGGCAGCGGCCAGGATGAAAACTGGCGCATATTAATCGTAGAAGATGATGAACGATTAGCGACTCTCACCAAGGACTACTTGGAAAGCAATGGTCTTCAGGTTTCAGTGGAAGGTGATGGCAGTCGTGCTATTGAAAGAATTAAGACTGAGCAGCCAGATCTTGTTGTATTAGATTTAATGTTGCCAGGGGAAGACGGTTTAGCAGTATGTCGCATCGTGCGCCCACATTATTCGGGCCCGATTTTAATGTTAACTGCGCGTACTGAAGACCTTGATCAAGTTCTTGGTTTGGAGATGGGGGCGGATGATTATGTTGCTAAACCTGTGCGTCCACGTGTTTTATTAGCTCGAATTCGAGCGTTATTACGTCGTGTTAAAGAGCAGAGCGATAACCATGAAAGCCAAGATGATGCATCGGCTAAACGCTTAACTTTTGGCAATCTTGTGGTTGACAGTTCAATGCGTGAAGCATGGTTAGATGGTGAGAGCATTGATTTAACCAGCGCTGAGTTTGATCTGTTGTGGCTACTATCCAGTAGTGCTGGCCATGTTTTGACTCGTGAAGAAATCTTCCACCAACTTCGTGGTATCGAATATGACGGGCAGGATCGATCTATCGATGTCCGAGTTTCTCGTATTAGACCGAAAGTAGGGGATGATCCTATAAATCCCAAGCGTATTAAAACAGTACGCAGTAAAGGGTACTTATTCGTTAAAGAGATCTGATTCTAGTTATTAATTGTTATACACCACTCGTTCTGAGTGGTGTTCTTTATCTGCTTATAGAACACTAAAAAGATTTAGGAGTAATACGCATTTTTATTCGAGTTTATTCAGGCTTGTTAGCAGCGTTGGTCAGTGTTGTATTACTTTGCATGTTGGCATTGAACTTGGTGGATCATATTCGTCATGTGCAATTTAACCAAGATGTTGTTCGTGGCAGTCTTTACCAAATCTCGCAACGCTTACAAAAAGACTTAACGGAAGAAGAAGCTTTAGAGCAGCTTTTTCATTTACAGATCGATATTGTGAGCCGAGAGCAAGCTTACTTGGATGAATATCAGCTCAGTCGGCTAAGTCGTAATGATGTATTAATGCTGAACGATGAACTAGGTTATGAAGTTCAGCTGATTACTGAATTGAATGACGATAGCTTTATGCAAGTAACATTGGGCAGTGTTGGTGAAATGCAGGGTCTAGCAACGGGACGCCTCTTATTAGAAAATTGGCAGTTGAGTGGACTTAGTATTGAAGATTATTTAGCGAAGGTATCGCCGCATTTTGGTTACCCGATTGTGTTACTTCCTCTATCAGATTTGAATTTAAGTAGCGGTGATCTAAAACGAATGCAGAATGATGATGTTCTTGTCAGAATTACTGTTGATGGTGAAGGTGCGGATACTATTATTAAATTGCCTAATGATACTCGTGCGATTCGGATGGGGCCAATTAAGGCATTTGAGCCGTATGCCCTAATGGGTATGGCGATTATTGTATTTATTGGCTTTATGTTGCTGGGCTTAGGTGTCTACTGGGTCGTTAGTTCATTTGAAATGCGTTTACGCAAACTTGAGCAGGCAACAAGCCGGTTATCTCAGGGGCATTTAAATGCTCGAGTGGGTACTCATGGATCAGACCCAGTCAGTCGATTAGGACAATCATTTAATAAAATGGCTGAGCATATTCAGCGATTAATCAGTGTGCAGCGTGAAATGGTTCGGGCTGTATCGCATGAGTTGCGTACACCGGTTGCACGTATCCGCTTTGGTTTGCAAATTATTGAAGATACTGTTGAGAATGATCCCTTTGTGATGAAGCAGCTCACAGGCATGGATTCGGATATTCAAGAATTGGATGAACTTATTGATGAGATTTTAACTTATGCCCGACTAGAAGAGGGCGGCCCGCTACTTGATTTTGAGTTGACCAACATTCAAGAGCTGGTTTTGCAGTTAGTTGATGAAGCACGGCCACCAGAACACGTGGGGGTAAGGTTTGGTGGTTCTATTGGATCACAGCATGAAGCAGAAGTTGAATATCGCTATATGCATCGTGCAATTCAGAATTTGATCGGTAATGCTTGCCGTTATGCTAAATCGGAAGTCGTCGTTACTTTCTCTGTAGGTGCAGATACTTGTCGAGTTGATGTGGCTGATGATGGCCCAGGTATTCCTGAGGAAGAATGGAATCGAGTGTTTACGCCTTTTGCACGCTTAGATGATAGCCGTACTCGTAGTTCAGGAGGTTATGGTTTGGGCTTGTCGATTGTTAGGCGAATTACATACTGGCATGGTGGTCGAGCTATGGTAAGTCGTGATGAACGCTTAGGTGGTGCAAAATTCAGCTTGGTATGGCCGAAGCGTCATCAATAGTTTCTGGTCTAGCTATTACATGTTGTGTGATTGTAATTAATACGTCTTTTGTTAACAAAATGTAACGATTAACTACTTAGAGTTAACAGACAGGTATGACAATCACTGGCATATTTACATTACGTATCCTTTGGACACGTGGTGAGAATGTAGCGAAAATATTCGCTTTTTGGGGACTCTTTATGGAGTCCCTTTTTTTGCCTAGAATTTATCACTTAGCTAAATATCTACATAGCCCTAAAGATAGACCTAAAGTTTGACGGGTTCTATGCCCACCAAGTTGTCATGGCACGTTTGCAATGACTGCTGCAGGAAATCGTTCATGTAACTCGTTTCTCTTTGATCCTCTCGAATGGCAGCGTATAGCGTTGGCCAAATTCCACTTTTTCCGAGCGGTTTAGAGCTGATTAACCCAGCATTTAAATAAGGTTGTAATGCCCAGTTAGGGAGGCACGCCACCCCTCGACCGCTTGCCACTAGCTGAACAATCATTAGCGTTAAGTCTGCCTGTCGAGTATTACTTGGCTCAATATTATTGGGATCGAGGAACTGCGTAAATATATCAAGACGCTTACGTTCAACAGGGTAATGAATCAATGTTTGGTCTGCTAGCTGGTGTGCTTCCACGTACTTGCTATCAATTAAGGCGTGTTGGTTGGCGATCGCTAACAGCGCCTGATAACGGAATAGGGGTTGGTAGTGAATTCCTGCCATTGGAATGGGGTCAGCTGTAACGACCAAATCTAAGTCACCGCGAGCCAGTGCTGGAAGCGGTTCAAAATGAAAACTGGCCATTAAATCGATTTCGACTTCTGGCCATTGATCACGAAAACCATTAATTGCGGGCATCAACCAATCAAAACAGCTATGACATTCAATCGCCATATGTAATCGCCCAGCATGCCCTCCGGCTAATTTTTTTATATCTCGATTGGTTTGTTCTAGTTGCGGAATAACTTTGTCTGCCAGTTCGAGAATATGCTTTCCGGCACGCGTGAAGCGGATCGGTTTGGTTTTACGAACGAATAAACTCAAGCTTAAACGCTCTTCGACATCTTTAAGCTGGTGGGATAATGCTGATTGTGTGAGGTGCAAGCGCTTGGCTGCTTCAACGAGAGAGCCACCATCACGCAAAGCGCGTATGGTTTTAAGATGCTTAATTTCCAGCATGAAAATATTCTTTATTGAGAAAAATTAATGAAATATTACATTTAACATGTATATATTTCAATTAGAAATTCTCATATCGCACTTGCCTATAACTAATGAAACATAGAGATGCTTCATTAGTTTGTAGTAGATAATACGTGAATCATGAAAGTCTTGGCGTAATTTCATTTGGCACGTAAAATGTGATTATAAATAAAAATAATACAGTTAACTCAGGAATTCCCCCTTATGCCTCGTTACCTTTTGGCTATTGATCAAGGTACCACTAGTAGTCGTGCGATTATTTTTGACCTTGATGGTCATATTATTGCTAGTAGTCAGCAAGAGTTCGCTCAGGTTTTTCCTGAAGATGGCTGGGTGGAGCATGATCCAGAAAATATTTGGAAAACGACTGAAGAAACCTGCCGTGATGTCATTAAAAAAGCGTTTTTGAAAGCCAGTGATATTGTATCGATTGGTATTACCAATCAGCGCGAAACCACCGTTGTATGGGATAAAAATACCGGAGAGCCAATTTATAATGCAATTGTTTGGCAGGATCGACGGACAGCCGAACGATGCCAGCACCTTAGACAGCAGGATGGTTTAGTTGAAAAACTCACGAGTAAAACAGGATTATTGTTAGACCCTTATTTTTCGGCCAGTAAAATTGAATGGATACTTGATAACGTACATGGTGCTCGAGATCGCGCAGAATCAGGTGAATTATTATTTGGCACCATTGATACTTTTTTATTATGGCGCTTAACTGGTGGGACTCAGCATGCGACGGATGCAACAAATGCTTCGCGGACACTCTTATTTAATATACATACAAATGAGTGGGATCGGGAGCTCTTAGACTTATTCAATGTACCGGAAAGTATGCTACCTGAAGTTCGAGATTGTGCGGCCAATTATGGACATACACACACAGATCTTTTTGGCGGTGAAATAGCCATTGGTGGTATTGCGGGCGACCAGCAAGCAGCGTTAATTGGTCAGGCGTGTTTTACCCCTGGCATGGCGAAAAGTACGTACGGTACTGGCTGCTTCATGATAATGAATACGGGTGACAACGCACTAAAGTCTCAAAATCGTCTACTGACGACTATTGGTTACCGTATTAATGGTAAAACCAGTTATGCCTTAGAAGGCAGTATCTTTATGGCGGGTGCCACTATTCAGTGGATTCGTGATGGCTTGCAATTAATATCTAATGCCAAAGAAACGCAATTATTAGCTGAAGAAACTGGCGCTGATAATTCGGTTTATATGGTTCCTGCATTTACCGGACTTGGGGCACCTTACTGGGACCCTGAAGCACGAGGTGCTATTTTCGGCTTATCTAGAGACACGGGCATTAAAGAAATCGTGACTGCAGGTTTGCAATCGGTTTGTTATCAAACTCGAGATTTATTACAGGCAATGTCTCAAGATGGGGCTTGTCCTGCAAGTATACGAGTTGATGGTGGAATGGTTGTAAATGATTGGTTAATGCAATTTTTAGCCGATACTTTAGGAGTTACTATTGAGCGCCCGCAAGTAACGGAAACTACAGCATTGGGCGTTGCCTATTTGGCAGGTTTGCAAGCCGGTGTCTTTGAAAATCTGGAGCAGGTCGCTAATTTATGGCATAACGAAGCTAAGTTTGTGCCCCAAATGAGCGAGTGTGATCGTGAACGCTTGTATGCTGGCTGGCTAGAAGCTGTGGGGAAAGTCTTAGATAATAAATAATTATTCTACTGTATTATGAGGTGAGCTGATTTTCCCTCGGAAAGATCGCGCCATGTTAGTTTAGTAAATAACGTAATATGACATGGCGGCTGTTGTGAATACCCTTATAATCACGCACTCATCTTTTTTATTATAATGATTATCGTAATCATTATAATAACCATTACGCGGTATGAAATAAGTTATGAAAACATCATTGGATGTTCAAGGGGATGCTCTGCGTAGAACGTTGCTTGCTAGCTGCGGTGTATTTTTATATTCAGTATTAATTATTATCTGCTATAGCTTTGGCTATATTGTTATTGATAAAGAGCAGTTAGTGATTTTAATGACCACGTTTTGGTTGGGTCATATCGCAGCCGTTGTGTTTGTTTATTTACGCTATAGAAAAAGCAAGTTAGCACCCAGTATGACCTTGCCTCATATGGCGTGGGCGATCTTGTATATTAGTATTATCATGTATCATACCGTTGAAATACGACCTGCCTTAATGATGAGCTATCTAACAATTTTACCTTTTGGTGCCTTCCGCTTTAAATTGCGTGGATTTTTTGGCATTACCTTATTCACGCTGTCTTGCTATGCGGTTGCTTTATTTTTATTACAGCAACATCGCCCAGGGCACTGGATTCCCGAAGTGGAAGCGATTATTGGCGTATCGTTTTTATTAGGTATGCTTGGTTATAGCGTTATTGGGCATGAGTTTAGCCTTATGCGAGATCGCTTTTATAACACCAAAAAACAATTAGACAATGCTTTGGCAAAAATTGATGAGCTGGCTATTACAGACGAATTAACGGGACTCTATAGTCGACGTCACTTGTTAAAAGTATTAGAGCAGCAAAGAGCGGTCTGTCATCGAGAGGATACATCCTTTGTCCTTGCATCTATCGATTTGGATGATTTCAAACTGATTGTTGAACAGTATGGTTATGACGTAGGTGATGAAATATTGTGTCAATTTTCAGAGCTTCTAAAAGATTCAATCCGAGAAGTCGACGCTGTCGCTCGTTATGGAAATGAAGAATTTGTTTTACTATTAAATAGTGTTGGTATTGAGACCGCTTTGATAGTGGTTGAGCGCATTCGTCAAACAGTTGAAGTGTATCTATTCTCTAAACTTGATTTGAATGTAACAATTTCGGTCGGTATTACTCAGTACCATGCTCCTGAGAGCGTTGCAGATACACTGGCTCGAACAGCAGAATTATTAAGTGATGCTAAGCGAGAAGGGTGTAACAGGGTTGTTCAAGGAGAGGCTAAGGTAGCAGCATAAAATCCAATATGAAATGTAAGCCGGCCGAAAGGCCGACTTACAGATTGAAGACTTTTAGTCTTCTTGGCACATTAAAAACTCAAGCAGTGCTTTCTGAGCGTGCAAGCGATTCTCAGCTTCATCCCAAACGACAGAATCCAAATCATCCATCACTTCAGCGCTAACTTCTTCACCGCGGTGAGCAGGAAGGCAGTGCATGAATAAGGCATCTGGATTTGCAATGTCCATCAGTTCTTTAGTTACCTGATAATCTTTGAACTTTACTTCACGCTCTTTCTGTTCTTCTTCTTGACCCATAGAGGCCCAAACGTCAGTAACGATTAGGTCAGAATTAATAACGGCTTCTTTCGGGTCGCGAATAATTTGTACGCGATCAGCATTATCATCTACCAGCTGCTGGTGAGGGTCGAAACCTTCAGGGCAGGCAATGTTCAATTTGAAATCAAACTGGCGTGCAGCATTGATGTAAGAGTGGCACATGTTATTGCCATCCCCAACCCAAGTGACTGTTTTGCCTTTGATGCTTCCTCGGTGTTCCACATAAGTTTGCATGTCGGCTAATAACTGACATGGGTGGAAGTCATCGGTTAAAGCATTGATCACAGGTACTTTAGAATACGCCGCAAACTTCTGAACCGTTTCATGATCAAAGGTACGAATCATGATTGCATCAACCATACGAGACATAACGCGTGCGCTATCTTCAATAGGTTCGCCACGACCTAATTGAGTATCGCGTGATGATAAGAAAATTGCGCTGCCACCAAATTGTGTCATACCTGCTTCAAAAGAGATGCGGGTACGAGTGGAAGATTTTTCAAAAATCATTCCGAGTACTTGGTTTTTTAATGGTTCGTAAATATCACCTGCATGCTGCATCTTTTTTAATTCGATGGCGCGGTTGATAACCCAATCAAGCTCTGCAGGTTCTAAATCTAATAATGTTAAAAAGTGTCTAGCCATGATGGCAGTTCCTTACTTTAAATTTTCTACCAGTTGGCAAACTAGGTTTACCACCTGATCAGCGTCTTGCTGATTAATGTTCAGTGGCGGCAATAAACGAATTACATTGCCGGAAGTAACGTTAATCAACAAACCGATGTCTAACGCTTCTTTAATTAATTGTGGGCAGTCTTGATTGATCACGATGCCAATCATTAAACCGGTACCACGTAATTCAGTCGCTAATCCTTTTTCGATTAAGCGAGTCGTGAAAGCACTACGCATTTGTTCGCTACGAGTTTTCACGTTGTCTTCGATATTTTCTTTTTCAATCGAATCGATTACTGCAATGGCCGCGGCGCAGGCTAATGGATTACCACCATAAGTTGAGCCGTGATTACCAGGCTGCAAAACGTTGGCTGCTTTGCCTTTGGCAATACAAGCACCAATTGGAACGCCATTACCTAAGCCTTTGGCTGTGGTTAATACGTCTGGGGTAATGCTATGTTGCTGGAAGTTAAAGTAAGTACCTGTACGGCCATTACCTGTTTGTACTTCGTCTAGCATCATTAATAAATCGTTATCATCACATAGGTTACGTAAACCTTGGATGTAATCGCTGCTTGCAGTGGCTAAGCCGCCTTCACCCTGAATCGGCTCAAGCATGATGGCAACAACATTAGGATTTGCTGCAACGATTGCTTCTGCACTAGCAAGGTCTTGATAAGGCACGCGAATAAAACCGGATACCAAAGGTGCAAAACCAACGTGCGCAGCAGGATTTCCTGTGGCGGTTAGAGTTGCCATGGTACGGCCGTGAAATGCCTTGGTCATAACAATGATTTGAGGCTCAGTAATGCCTTGGTCAAAACCGTATTTGCGTGCAATTTTAATCGCCGCTTCGTTGGCTTCGGCGCCAGAGTTCGAAAAGAACACGTTGTCCATACCAGAAATGCGCGTTAAGCGTTCAGCCAGCTCTTGTTGTCGGCCAATGCCGTACAGGTTTGAGGTGTGTACAAGGTTGTCCGCTTGCTCGCGGATAGCTTGAGACACGGCTGGGTGTGCATGGCCTAGGCCACACACAGCGATACCGCTTAATGCATCCAGGTATTTTTTGCCGTCGGTATCAAAGACCCAAGAGCCTTCACCTTTGACAAAAGTAACTGGAAGCCGACCATATGTATTCATGATTGGCTGCATGGTATTACTCCGAATTCTTTCAATTAATATTTCATTGACTGCAAAAACGCAAAAAGGCGACATGGGTCGCCTTAAAATCAAGGGCGAATCATACGAAAGTATGTGGCTCCTGTAAATACATCCACACTATATAGAGGCAATAGGCGCTAATAGAGCGACTAAAACTGTTGTTAATTTTGTTATAGTGGCGTTTTTAGAATATTTAAAGCGCAAAAAGGCACACATAATGGCAGCTTGGCAGTTTTGGATGGATCGTGGGGGTACTTTTACCGATATCGTGGCGAAGAAGCCTGATGGTAGTTTGGTGACTCATAAATTGTTGTCTGAAAACCCTGCTCATTATAAAGATGCGGCGATTCATGGCATTCGGGAATTGTTGGAAATCGATGCCGATCAGCCTTTACCGGTAGAATTAATTAATGAAGTTAAAATGGGTACTACGGTTGCGACCAATGCGTTATTAGAACGTAAAGGTGAGCCAACACTTCTCGTAACTAGTCATGGTTTAGGTGATATTTTAAAAATTGGTTATCAAACCCGACCTGATATTTTTGCGTTAGATATTCGATTGCCCGAACAGTTATATGTTGGGGTAGAGGAGGCGAGTGAGCGCTTATTGGCTGATGGGACTGTTGATTTGCCGTTCGATGAAGAAGGTTTGGCGGTTCGGTTAATCGAGTGGCGTAAGCAGGGTATTGAATCTATCGCGATTGCTTTTGCGCATGGTTATCGTTTTCCTGGGCACGAAAAAGCGGCGGGACGATTAGCTCTGGAATTGGGCTTTACGCAAGTGTCGTTAAGTCATGAAGTAAGTCCGTTAGTTAAATTGGTTCCTCGTGGTGATACCACCGTAGTGGATGCGTATTTATCTCCTATTTTAAGACGTTATGTTCAGCAGGTGGATAGCCAGCTTTCTGCTGTTGATTTTGTTGTTAATAAAGCGGCAGGAGAAAAATCTGAAGCGAAACATAAAAAGATTCCGCTGTATTTTATGCAATCCAACGGTGGTTTGGTCGACGCGCATAAATTTCGTGGCAAAGATGCCATTTTGTCCGGTCCAGCGGGCGGGGTTGTGGGGATGGTCGAAACGGCTAGTGATGACGGGTTTGATCGTATCATCGGTTTTGATATGGGAGGGACGTCGACAGATGTTGCGCACTACAATGCCGATCAATTTTCCAACCAGCATTCCAGTTCTGACAATACAGAGAACCCTATTAGAGAATACGAGCGTGAATTTGAAACCCAGGTAGCGGGTGTTCGTTTGCGGGCACCTATGATGAATATTCATACCGTTGCGGCGGGTGGAGGTTCGATCGTTAAGTTCTCTGATGGACGCTTTCAGGTCGGCCCTGAGAGTGCGGGGGCATTTCCTGGTCCTGCGTGTTATCGCAATGGGGGTCCATTAACCATTACTGACTGCAATGTATTGTTGGGTAAGGTGAAAGCAGAATACTTCCCTGAGTGTTTTGGCCCAAAGCGTGACCAAGGCTTAGATTTTGAGGGTGTTAAAAAACAGTTTGATGAATTAGCTATAAGTATTAATCAAGAAACAGGTTTGCATTACGACGCAGAACAAATTGCACAAGGTTTCTTAACCATAGCGATTGAAAATATGGCTAATGCGGTGAAGAAAATTTCTTTACAGCGTGGTTATGATGTTAGCAACTATATACTTAATGCCTTCGGTGGAGCGGGTGCTCAGCACGCATGTTTAGTTGCTGAAGCGCTAGGGATGAGCCAGGTGTATCTGCACCCGTTTGCAGGGGTTTTATCGGCTTATGGTATTGGGCTAGCAAACGAGCGCTGGTTGGGGGAAGAGTCGTTACAGGTAACCTATGAGGGAGAGAGTAATACTTGCTCGGTATTTGATGTTATCGAATTGCACCAAATGCGTTTACAAGAGCAGGCTAATGGGGCCATCTCAAGAACCCGCTTATCTTCACAGAGTGAATTGTCTGCATCTCAAAAAGTACAAGATTTTTGGCGTATTCATGTGAAGTACAAAGGCACTGATACGCCGTTATTATTATCGCTGCCGAATAATTTAGACATGGTATCGGTCGCTAAAGAATTTCATCAATTACATCAACAAACATTTGGTTTTTCTGACTCGACGCGAGCTTTAATTTTTGAAGCTTTGCAGTTAGAAAGAGTCGTAGGTGCTTCTAATGTTGAGCGTGCTGGTGTTGATAACGCTAGCGCTAATCAATCACTTGTTCCGATTGCACAGAGCAGTATGACGTGCCAGATCAATGGTGACGTTAAGCTATTTACTGTGCCTGTTTATCGTCGTGAAGCGTTACCTAAAAATACCGACATTCTAGGCCCAGCATTAATCGCAGAAAATAATTCAACGATTGTTATTGAGCCAAACTGGGTGGGTAACGTTATTGAAAGTGGTGCCTTGATCTTAACCCATAATAGTATTGAGCAAGGCTGTGATGAAAACGATGACGCTATTACTATTAAGAGTACGCTGAGTCAGTCATCCCCTGATGCGATTCAATTAGAAGTTTTTAATAACTTATTCATGTTTGTTGCAGAACAAATGGGCTTTGTTTTAGAGAAAACCGCGGCCAGTGTAAATATTAAAGAGCGTTTGGATTTCTCGTGCGCCTTATTTGATCAGTATGGTGAGCTGGTGGCCAATGCGCCGCATATTCCTGTTCACTTAGGCTCAATGAGTGAAAGCATTAAGGTTGTGATTAATAACAATCCAAATATGAAAGCGGGCGATGCCTTTGTGTTAAATACGCCGTATAACGGCGGTACGCACTTACCGGATATTACGATTGTTAAACCTGTCTTTATCGATAAAAAAGATGCAAATACAGATGCGGACTTCTATGTTGCGGCTCGCGGTCATCATGCCGATGTGGGTGGTATTACTCCAGGTTCGATGCCAGCTCGCAGTCAGCATATTAATGAAGAAGGCATATTACTAGATAATTTATGCTTGGTTAAAGAAGGTGAATTTCAAACAGATATGATTAAGGCTGCCTTGTCTAATCATGAATTTCCCGCGCGTAATATCGAACAAAATATTGCCGATTTAAAAGCTCAGCTCGCCGCTTGTGAAAAAGGCGCGCAAGAATTGAATCGTTTGAGTAAACAATACGGTTTAGAAACCTTACATAGTTACATGGGGCACGTTCAAGATAATGCAGAACTCACGTTAAAAGCGTGTTTGAAAGAATTGGACTCAGGCTCTTTTGAATATCCAATGGATGATGGCAGCTTAATCAAAGTCGCTATTACTATTGATAAAAACAAAGGGCGGGCAAAGGTCGATTTTACCGGTACATCAGATCAGCATTCGGGTAATTTTAATGCGCCGACTTCTGTTGCGAAAGCTGCCGTTTTATACGTGTTTCGTTGTCTGGTTAATAAAGCTATGCCATTGAATGCAGGCTTCTTCCGATCATTGGATATACTTGTGCCTAAAGGTTCTATGTTGGCGCCCGAATACCCTGCTGCTGTCGTGTCGGGCAATGTCGAAACCGCTCAAACTATTGTGGATACTTTACTCGGTGCTCTCGGCATTATGGCGGCGAGCCAAGGGACTAATAATAACTTTACTTTCGGTGATGATGAGTTCCAATATTATGAAACGCTTTGTGGTGGCGCTGGTGCAACGCAACATCATGTCGGTGCTTCTGGTGTACATACTCATATGACCAACTCACGTTTAACCGATGTTGAAATTCTTGAACAAAGATTTCCTGTAATGTTAAAACATTTTGCAATTCGCCGTCATTCGGGTGGGGAAGGCAAGCATAGTGGTGGTGATGGCATTGAACGCCATATAGAGTTTTTGAAACCTATGTGTGCGACGATTATTTCGGGTCATCGTGAAGTGCCGACGTTTGGCATGAATGGAGGAGAGGCAGGAAAAGTTGGGATGAATTACGTTCAACGTTTTACGCTAGATGACCATGGTAATCCTGTACCTAAGCTTGAATTCTTGAAAGGTTGCACCGATATAAAGATGAATAAGGGAGATGTGTTTTGCATTCATACTCCTGGCGGTGGCGGCTATGGCTGCAAGCCGCAAAAAATATGGGAACAGATAAAGATTAATAGCGGTTGTCATAACAGCTATTAACCTAGCAAAATAGTCGGAAATTCAGTAGAATCCGCAACAATTAAAACATTGATAGATAAGATATAGAGGCAGCGTTATGGATATTATGGACTCAATCAAAGAGCAAATCGAAAGCAACGATATTTTGTTGTATATGAAAGGCTCTCCAAATGCCCCACAGTGTGGCTTCTCTGCACAAACGGTTCAGAGTGTTATGGAATGCGGTCAGAAATTCGCTTACGTTGATATTTTGTCTAACCCAGATATTCGCGCCAACTTACCAAAATACGCTAACTGGCCAACTTTCCCACAGCTTTGGGTTAAAGGCGAACTAGTAGGCGGCTGTGACATCATTACCGAAATGCACCAGAAAGGTGAACTAAAGCCTTTATTGGATGAAGCTGCTCCTGTTGCATAGGTGTGATCACGATTCGTGTTAAGTAGTTAGTCAGAAAACACAGAAAGCCAGCTTAGATGCAAATCGAGGCTGGCTTTTTTGTGCTTGTTAAATAAATATTCAATGTACTGATTTGTAAATCTTAATGCAAATACGAATAAGCGTTGTTTAATATTGATTATCATTAATATATAATATTGCTCAAATTATTTATACATGAGTTTTTGAGTATGAAAAACCTTATTGTTATGTCTTTGGCTTTATCTGCTGCTAGCGCCTACGCTGCCGATGATGCGAGTCATTCGCTTTCTGCAGTTACCATCATTGGCAGTGAAGAGAAAGCTCAGCAAGTTGCTGGTTCTGCCCACGTAATCGATGCTGAAGAGTTGGCAAAATTTGAATACACCGATATTCAAAAAATTCTAGCCGGTGTGCCTGGTGTTACCTTCCGTAATGAAGAAGGCTATGGATTGCGTCCAAACATCAGTATTCGCGGTACTCGTGATGATCGCTCTGGCAAAATCACCCTAATGGAAGACAGTGTTTTAATTGCTCCGGCTCCTTATTCTGCCTCTTCTGCGTATTACTTTCCTACAGCGGGTCGTATTAACGGCGTTGAGGTTATGAAAGGCGCATCTGCGATTAAAAACGGTCCTTATACTGTAGGTGGCGCGTTAAATTTATTAAGTACGCCTATTCCTGAAACATTTGGTGGCAAAGTAAACCTAGAATACGGCGCTAACAACATGATTCGCAACTACGCCACTGTTGGTGATAGTAAGCAAAATTATGGTTGGATGATTGAAGGCCAAAAGCATCAAGTTGATGGTTTCGATAAGATTCAAAATGCCGATAATGACACGGGTTTTAAAAAAGACGATGTGATGGCTAAGTTTCGTGTCAACAGTGATCGCAGTTCCGATGTTTATCATCAGCTTGATTTGAAGATTCAGCATTCAACAGAGATGTCTGATCAAACGTATGTTGGTTTAACTGAAGCTGACTTCAAAAATGATGCTCATTCTCGTTATGGCTTGACTCAACAAGATGAAATGAATAATGAACACAATGAAGTGACGCTAAGCCACTTGGTTGAATTTGGCTCAACCCAAATTACTACCACAGGTTACTTTATTGAATTTGAACGTGATTGGTTCAAGGTGGATAAAATTGGCGGTGATGGCATTAATAATGTGATCGATTGTGCGAATACCGGTAACTGCGGATCCAATATTACAACTCAAACCGATGCAATTGCTATACTTCATGGTGAACAAGCGGCTGCGATTAAAATCAAGCATAATAACCGTAGCTATGAATCAAAAGGCATTCAAACACGTATTGCTCATCAGCTAAGTGCGGGTGATATTGATCATAATATTGAATTTGGCGCTCGTTATCACGAAGACCAAGAAGATCGCAGCCAACCAACGGAAACGTGGCAGCAAGATGTTAATGGCAATCTTACTTATGATTCAATAGGCGCACCAGACAAGCGTTTAACGAAAGCAACGGCTTGGTCTGCTTATTTTTCTGATGATATTCAGTTTGGCGATTGGGTTGTTAGTCCAGGTGTTCGTCACGAAAGTTATGAGATTAAGCGTAAGGGCAGCGACTCTAAAGAAACAGAGCAGAATGTAACCTTGTTGGGGTTAGGTGCAAGCTATAAAGTTAATGAACAGTTGATTGTATTTGCTGGCATGCATGAAGGCCATTCTCCATCACCAAATGATGGAGCAAGTGATCCAGAAGAAGCATTGAATTCTGAATTGGGTATGCGTTTTATTAACCAAGGTTTCTATGCAGAAACTACTGCTTTTTACAGCGACTACTCTAACCTGCTAGGTACATGTACAGCATCGGGTGGTGCGGGAGAATGTTCCATTGGTGATGCAAGTAATGCGGGTGAAGCAACGGTTCAAGGTTTAGAGTTGTTGGTTAATTATGACCACAATCTAAACCAGGCGTTAACCGTGCCAATGGGCATCACTTATACGTATACTGATGCGAAATTTGATACGTCATTTGACGATGGTGGTGTTTGGGGCGAGGTAGATAAAGGTGATAAAATGCCGAGCTTAGCAGATCAGCAAGTGCAGTTACGTATTGGTTTAAATCATGTATCCGGTTTTAGCGCTGATATGAATGTTAGTTACTACAGTGATACATGTTCAACCGCTGCTTGTGGCATTAACGAAGATATTGATGCTTACACGGTTGTTGATTTAGCAGGTCGTTATCAAATAAACCAGCAAGCACGTGTTTATGCCGCGGTTGAAAATGTCTTTGATAGTGAAGATGTTGTTGCCCGTGCACCTAAAAACGGTGCTCGTGCTCAAAAACCTCTTACCGCAATGGTGGGTGTATCCTATAGTTTTTAGAATTTATTAATAGCGCCCTTTGGGGTGCTTACCTGAGCAAAAAGCCCAAGTTCTCTAATTGCATTAAAGATCTTGGGCTTTTTTGTTTTGGTCGACTATTTTTGAACTTACTATTTTCTGACAATATAGGTTAAACTAAATACATTCATATAATAAATGGTTTTATCTGCAGGGCTTATAAATGAACATCGATCGTGTTGACCTGAATCTTATGGTTTACCTAGACGTACTTTTAAGAGAAGGAAGTGTGACTAAGGCTGCTCAGCAACTTGGTATCACTCAGCCTGCGATGAGCAATGGTCTTAAGCGTTTGCGTGATTTATTTAATGATCCTTTATTGGTGCGTACCAGTGAAGGTATGACAGCAACTGAGCGTGCGCTTGAGTTGCAACCTTTGATTCGTAAAGCGTTGAATGAGTTAGAAGCGGCACTGCAAACTCAAGGGGAATTTGATGCTAGCTCTAGCCATCGGGTATTCCGCCTTATGGTGAGTGATTATGCGGAATCGACACTGGTACCTGAGCTAGTCAAACGCCTGCGTGAAGAAGCCCCTAGCGTCATTCTTGATGTACTAACTCCTTCTGATGTGACATTTAAAGATGTGGAGGCAGGTCGAGTCGATATGGCGATTAACCGCTTCGACGAAATGCCGCAGTCTTTTCATCAAATGACATTATGGGAAGATGATTTTGTTTGCTTGGTAAACCCTGATCACCCCCATGTTGGATTATTCGATTTGGAAGCGTATCTCGACAGTATGCATATTTGGGTAAGTAAAACTGGAATGGGTGCGGGTGTGGGTATTGATCCTGAGAAAATTATTCGTTTAGGTTGGGTTGATAACGCGTTAAGTAAATTGGGCCATAAACGAAAAATTTCGGTATTCACTCGTCATTACCAAATGCCTGCTTTATTAGCATTGAATAATGACCTTGTGGCGACGCTACCAAGAAAGGTTGCAGAAATGCAGGCGGAATCGTCGGGCCTATGTGTAAAAGAGACACCTTTTGAAGTGCCTCCTTTTGGATTGAAGATGGCGTGGTCACCTTTGGTTCAGCATCATCAGGCGCATAAATGGCTTAGACGCCTGATTGTTGATGTTGCTCAGACTTGTTCAAGTACTTCTGGGTCACACGCTCCAACCGTCTGATTTTTAGACCTATATTTTTAATGTTTGAATGCTAAAGAAGACTAAGTTCAAACTTAAGAGACTGCTGTTGATTAGGAACTAGCATCTTGTGATCCGACATGACATTGGCCGTTTCGATGCAGTACATGTGCTGATAGTCTTGTGGGCTGAATTGGCTAAGGCGCTTGCTTTTCTCAATCCAAGGATTCCAAATAACCGCACTTTTACTTTGAGTATTTTTTAACACCAGCTGTGTGTTAGGTGATTCTATTCTTAGCTCATAAGTATCTAATTTATCGGCATTGAAAAAATACAAACGATCGGTTTCTTCGCTAAATCCAATTCTTCCATTTTGCTTCTTTTCTTTCCAGTTATCTAAAGCGTCGATATAACGACTACCGTGTGTATTATGAATATAGGTTTTTGTAATATCGTCTGTTGGAAAGTAGGTGTGTAAAGCTTGGCTAATGGCGAACGTTTTAGCGCCTGTGTTAGTCGTGGTTAATTCAACTTCAAGGGTGTTGGTAAAAACAAAGCGAGCTTGTAAGTTAAATTCAAATGGCCAAAGTGTTTGGGTTTGTTGGTTATTGGTCAGTTGTAGAATAATTTCAACGTGATGGCAACTTTCAGTAATAGAGTTCACTTGCCAAGGCATTGAGCGGGCGAATCCATGAGCGCTGGCTTCACCTTGAATTTGTTGTTGAATTTTCGTTGGGTTTTTATCCATATTGCCAAACCAAGGCCAGCAAATAGGAATGCCGCCACGTAACGGTTTCCCTAGTTTGTATTCAACCGTGTCGCTTAGCCACAGTAGGTTGTTGTTACAGCTGCTGGGCGTAAATTCGATGAGCTGTGCGCCTTGCAATAATAAGGTGGCAGTAAACAATGGGTGCTCCACCTTGATGGCTTCTAGCTGATCAATTTTCACCGTCTGGCAAAAAACTGGGTTCATGAATATTATCCTAATCTATAATCCGTTTGTTAATACGGTTAATATAGCGGAAAACGTCTCTTTATAATAAAAGCATTGTGAATACAGCCATTGTGAATAAAGCTCGAGTAAACAAAGCACAGTTATTGGATCAGTTGATTGGTCAGTTACAGCAAGAAATTGATGCCACTATGAATGCCGTAAATGAAGCCCATGCGTTGGCCTCTCATGAGCAGAGCAAACCAGAGAACCAATACGATACTTTGGCGTTGGAAGCTGCGTATTTGGCTCATGGGCAATCTGAGCGTATTGCAGAATTGCAGCGTCAGGTGATGCTATTAAACCACTTTGATTTTTTAGAATACACTCAAGACAGCCGAATTTGTGTGGGCGCTTTAGTATGTGTGCAGAAGCTAAGTGTCGAAAGTTTAGATGTTGAAAAAAACGATCCTGAATGGTTTTGGTTATTACCCGTTGCAGGTGGTGTGTTATTGAAAGCAGGTGAGATAGAAATACGAACGATTACTGCAAAAGCCCCTTTAGCAGATAAGCTGATGGGAAATTATGTGGGTGATGAGGCAGTATTAAATCTCAGTCTTAATGCAGAGCACAAAAAAAAGCAGTTCGAGATTATCGAACTGCTTTAGTGCTTATCTATTTATTGGGGATCTATTTAGTGGAAATCTATTTCGCTAAATTTTTTAATAAAAAAGACTATTTGAACATATCAGCAAAGCTTTCTTCAGGGCCGTCAGAAATCTCTTTCAATGGCCAGCCACCCAGTTCTTTCCAGCGATTAACAATGTAGCAAAATAACTCGGCTGTTTTCCAAGTGTCGTATGCTGCTGAGTGCGCTTCTTTATTGTCGAAATCAATTTCGGCAAGCATGCACGACTTAGCTAATACTGTATGCCCTAAAGAAAGAGCACTTAAACTTGCGGTATCGAAGTTGGAAAAAGGATGAAACGGATCGCGCTTTATTTCAGTACGTGCAATCGCCTCTTTTAAGAATCCATGATCAAAGTGTGCATTATGGCCCACTAAAATTGCACGATTACAGCCAGTTGATTTAACTTCTTTGCGAACGAATTGAAGCATGCTTGTCATCGCTTCTTCTTCGCTAATGGCTTCGCGAGCAGGGTCAAAAGGGTCGATACCTGTAAAGTCTAACGCTTCTTTCTCGAGGTTAGCGCCTTCAAAAGGGATAACGTTGGCATCAATGGCTTCGTGCGGGTACAGCCAACCGCTTTCGTCCATACGAAGTGTAACCATAGCAACTTCTAATAAAGCGTCGGTTTTACTGTTAAAACCACCGGTTTCAACATCCACAACAACGGGCAGAAACCCGCGGAAGCGTTGTGCCATTAGTGATTTTTCTTTCTTTTCAGCCACGGATTATTCCTTAAGCGATTGTTCGCGCGATTAGCTATTAGATTTTCTATTACTAGGTTCTAGTACTAAGTTCTATTACAGGGTTCGATCTACTTTTCAACCTGCCAGCGAATGACTTCACCCGCCTTAATTGGAACGATGACATCACCCGCGAAAGCCATTTCACTTGGAACGGTCCAGTCTTTCCTATTAAGAGTAATGGTATCGGTATTTCTTGGTAAGTTATAGAAGTCTGCGCCAAAGTGGCTAGCAAAACCTTCTAATTTATCGAGTGCGCCCAAATCTTCAAAAATTTCAGCGTAAAGCTCGATTGCTGCAAAAGCACTGAAGCAACCCGCACAGCCACAAGCAGATTCTTTAGCGCCCTTAGCATGAGGTGCTGAATCTGTTCCTAAGAAAAACTTAGGATTACCGCTAATTGCAACTTCTTGTAGCTTTTGCTGGTGGATGTTGCGCTTCAAAATAGGTAAGCAATAAAAATGAGGCTTAATGCCGCCAACCAGCATGTGATTACGGTTATAGGCTAAATGTTGAACGGTAATGGTCGCGGCAACATTAGGGCCAGCTTGTTCAACAAACTCAGCCGCTTCTTTGGTTGTGATATGTTCAAATACAACTTTAAGATTAGGGTGGCGTGCGATGGTAGGTTTCATTACTTCATCGATAAAGCGCTTTTCACGGTCAAATACATCAATGTCATCGTGGGTAACTTCGCCATGAATTAGCAGTGGCATTTCGTTTTCAGCTAAGGCAACCAAAACTGGGTCTAGTTTTCCTAAATCGGTAACGCCAGAATCAGAGTTAGTGGTTGCACCTGCTGGGTAAAGCTTAGCTGCAACGATACTCTGACTTAATTTTGCAGCATGAATCATATCAGGTGTGGTTTTATCTGTTAGATAAAGCACCATTAATGGATCAAAGTTACTGCCTTCAGGGCGTTGAGCCAAAATGCGCTCGCGATACTCCAAAGCTTGTCGTGCATACATAACAGGTGGTTGCAGGTTAGGCATAATAATAGCGCGTCCCATATAGGCCGCAGTTGCCGGTACTGTGTGCTCTAACGCCTCACCATCACGCAGGTGTAAGTGCCAATCATCAGGACGAGTGATAGTGAGTTGTTGTGTCATGTATCAAACCTTAACTAAGCTTCTAAATAGATTACGTCATTGTACCTTAACTTTATGGATTTTTGGCCGATAACATAATGAGTTTTACTTTTTTTGGTTATTAATTGAGATGTCTATTTATGTTCAGCTATAGACCTGCGTGGCTAATGAGGCCGTTTTTGAGTGTGGTTGTCGGTTTGCTTCTTGCTCTGACTCAAAATGTGAGCATGGCATTAGAGTATGGCAGCGGCATTGGAGATACCACGTGGAAACTTTCAGGTTCAATTTTTGAGTGCCGGTTTGAGCAAGTGTTGCCAGAATACGGTAATGGGGTTTTTTATCATCAGGCGGGTGAGGATATTATTTTTCGTTTAGAAACCCGACGTAATATGATGAAAACTGGAAAGGCAGGTATATCTATTACTCCTGCGCCTTGGCACCCTAGTCAGAAGTCAGAGCACTTGGGCTATACCGATTTGTTACCAGAAAGCCCTAATCTAGAGTTAGATTCAGAGCGCAGTAATCAGTTCTTCCATGCTTTATTAGAAGGGAAGCAACCGGTTATTACCCGCAGAACCTACTACGACAATGATAAAATCATTAAAATTCACTTGTCGGCCATTCATTTTAAAGATTTTTATTACAAGTATTTGAAGTGTGTTGATCAGCTTTTGCCTATGAATTTTTCTCAAGTCGCCCGTTCTAAGGTGTTATTTGGTGGTGGAAAGGAAGGTTTAAGCCCTTCGGATGAAGAGATGCTTAATCGCATTATCTTTTATATTCAGAACGATCCACGGGTGTTTGCGCTTTATATTGATGGGCATTCTGATAATAACGGTCGCCGTTATGATAATCGCCAGCTGTCAAAACGTCGCGCAGAATCCGTAGAGCGCTATCTGATTAAGAAAGGTATTGATCCTGAAATGGTTTCCTTGCGCTTTCATGGGCAACGTTACCCTATAGCGAGCAATAAGACCGCGAGTGGGCGAGCAAAGAACCGTCGAGTGACGATTCGGCTTGAACAGCGTGAAGATATGTCTATTCCTCCTGAGCTAGAGTTCGTCTTACCTGCTGATGCCCTCTAGCCTTACCTCTAGCCTTAAGAGGGGTTTTATAGTAAAATTCGCGCCCTAAAATTTTTATTTTATCCTCCCTTATAGCGAGAACGTGTATATGTCTGACATCAAAAAAGTGGTGTTGGCGTACTCCGGTGGTCTGGATACGTCTGTAATTGTTAAATGGCTTCAAGAAGAATATAACTGCGAAGTTGTAACCTTCACTGCTGATCTTGGTCAGGGCGAAGAAGTTGAGCCAGCGCGTGCTAAAGCCGAAGCGCTAGGTATCAAAGAAATTTATATCGATGACTTGCGTGAAGAATATGCACGTGACTTCGTTTTCCCAATGTTTCGTGCGAATACTATTTATGAAGGTGAATATCTTCTAGGTACGTCGATTGCTCGCCCTTTAATCGCTAAGCGTTTGATTGAAATCGCTAACGAAACTGGTGCAGATGCTATTTCTCACGGCGCTACTGGTAAAGGTAATGACCAAGTACGTTTTGAACTAGGTGCATATGCACTTAAGCCTGGCGTTAAAGTAATTGCACCTTGGCGTGAATGGGACTTAACGTCTCGTGAAACCTTGATGGCTTACTGTGCTGAACATGGCATTGAAGTTGAAAACAAAAAAGGCAAGAAATCTCCTTATTCTATGGATGCTAACTTGCTGCACATCTCTTATGAAGGCGACATTCTGGAAGATCCTTGGAATGAGCCAGAAGAAGATATGTGGTTGTGGACTAAATCTCCAGAAAACGCGCCAGATGAGCCTACTTATGTAACGCTTACGTTTAAAAATGGTGACGTTGTTGCAATCGATGGTGTTGCTAAGACTCCTGCGACTGTAATGGAAGAGTTAAATAAGGCCGCTGGTGAAAATGGTATTGGCCGTGTTGATATCGTAGAAAACCGCTATGTGGGCATGAAAGCTCGTGGTTGTTACGAAACTCCAGCCGGTACTGTGTTATTGAAAGCACACCGTGCAATTGAGTCCATCACGCTAGACCGTGAAGCAGCTCACTTGAAAGATGAACTAATGCCTAAGTACGCTAACCTTATCTATAACGGATACTGGTGGTCTCCTGAGCGTGAGATGTTGCAAGCTGCAATTGACAATACGCAAAAAGTTGTAAACGGTGATGTTCGCCTTAAGCTTTATAAAGGTAACGTGATTGTTGTTGGCCGTCAGTCTGAAGACAGCTTGTTCGACGAAGCAATTGCAACGTTTGAAGATGATGCTGGTGCTTATGATCAGAAAGACGCAGCAGGCTTTATTAAGTTGAATGCGCTACGTCTTCGTACAGCTGCTAAGAAAGGTCGTAACCCTCTAGATAAATAGGGGCTTAGATAAGTAAAGTTATCTTTAGGCGCGAGCTTTTCAAAGAAACCGCCTCATAGCAATATGAGGCGGTTTTTTTATGAGCTTAGTTTTTATGAGCTTAGCCAGCACCATATAAAGAATCTTGCATGTGCAAACACGCGTAAGCGGTTGTAAAAGCAGGCTCTTGAAATTGCTTCAATTTAGTTTGCTTATACTCCATCAAGATTGGAGTGTGCTTAAGCTGCTCTTTAATTCGGCTACCAGTAACTAACTCAACGTTTAAGCCCTCAATCAGTTGAATGGCTGTTTCGAGTTTAAAGCCTACAGCACCACCGGCGAACTTGCCTTTCATTGGACGTTCACGAATAACAACCTTTTCTACCTTATAATCGGTGCATAGCTGTAAGAACTGCTTTTGGAACCAACGCATGTTCTCGGTATCTTGAGTATTGGTGATGGTAATTTTACGCTGGCGAACTTCTGGAATGTCTAATAACCCCATGTTTTTAGACATGATGCAAAAGATGGCGTCATCGCCTTTTAATTCAACGGCACAAATACGCATAAGGGGTTTCCACTAACAAATAAATAATTGCGGCCATTATACTCTTTTTTACGCATCTCTGTATTGCTGTTTATCCGCGTCTCAAGCATCATGGCGGCTCTTTATTTATGCTCCATATTTTAGATTGTATTGAAGGGTAATAGACAGTTATGACATGGTTAAAGACTCAGCTAGATATCGTGATGTTTGTGGTGCTTGCGGCAATTTTTCTTATTTGGCCAGAAATAGACCTTTGGATCAGTGGATTATTTTATGATTCAGAGCAGGGTTTTATTTATCGCGATAATGCAGTTGTGTTGTCGGTATACGAGTTATTTCGACACGCGCCTAAATTTTTATTGCCATTGTTATTGATTATGACGGCTTTGAGCTTTGTTAAAGGCCGCTTTGGTTTGGGCACAGATCAGCGTAAACCTTGGGTGTTTTTGACATTAGCTTTATTGATTGGGCCAGGTATTTTGGTTCACTTGGTTGTTAAAGAAAACTGGGATCGACCTCGCCCGCGTTCAGTACAAGAGTTTGCTGGTCATAAGGATTTTATTCCTGCTTTTATTCCTGCAGCAATGATCAAGGATCAGCCTGGTAATAATAAATCGTTTGTTAGCGGCCATGCTGCCATGGGATTTTACTTAATGGTCTTGGCTTGGGTATTTCGTCGTCGTAGCTGGTTTTATGCTGGGCTTACTCTAGGCAGTATCGTGAGCTTTGGCCGTTTGGTTCAAGGTGGGCACTTTGCCAGCGATCTGATTTTTTCCGGTTTTCTTTGTTATTTCAGTTATCGTTTATTGTCGTATTGGATCTTGGGATATAGCCGGATTTTACCGAACAATATTGATGGCAAAGGAAAATCCGCATGATAAGTCCAATTAAGTACATTAGTAAACCAGAGGACCTTGTTGAAACTCATCGCCTTTTTCATGGGCGTGGTCATGCATATTCTGGGTTAGAGCACGTCAACGTGGATTGGATTGCTCCTGCGATTATTATCACCTTATATGCTGAAGTAGAACGTGACTGGTTAGAAAACTTGTGTGATCAGCTTGCAGATTTGTTTTCAGAGTGTGAAAACATACAGGTGCAGTATCGCTGCCGCCCTCGTGGGCCATTTGAGCAGATGAAAGGTGAGTTAATTGACGGTAAGCCATTAAGCGAATTAGTAGCGGTTGAAAACGGTCTTAAATATCACATCAGCTTAGGTCGAGCACAAAATACGGGATTATTTTTAGATATTGCAAATGGCCGTTCTTGGGTAAAAGAAAATAGCGAAGGAAAAAATATACTCAATTTATTTTCATATACTTGTGGGTTCTCTATCGCGGCAATAGCGGGTGGTGCGCAACGGGTTGTAAATATCGATATGGCCAAAGGTGCATTATCTACTGGACGCGAAAACCATCGATTGAATGACCACGATATGACTCGAGTGATTTTTCAGGGTATCGACATTTTTAAGTCTTGGAGTCGAATCAAAAAATATGGACCGTATGATATTTTAATTTCTGATCCGCCTAGCTTTCAAAAAGGAAGTGTTGATATTCAACGGGATTATTACAAAATTATTAGTCGTATCCCTCAGTTGGTTAAACCAGGTGGTACTTTAATGTTGTGTTTGAATTCACCTGATTTAGACGACGATTTTTTAAAGCAACAAGTGGTTGAACACTGCCCAGATTGTAAGTTGATTGGGAAAATTGAAAATCCTGAGGTGTTTAAAGAAGCGCAGAAAGGTAAAGGATTAAAAGTTTATCTTTACCAATACTTATAAATAAACTTATAAACAAAGCATGTTTGTAAAATTTATTTGTGGGAGTAGGTCACACTTTCAATGCTTGAGGTAAAAGCAAGCTTGGTTGAATGTGTGTTTATGTAAATACATGCTATATTTAACTTTCAATTTGTAAGATTTATGATTGTTCAGTAAATAGGCAGAGTAGTACATGCAGCGTGTAACCAAAGAAGAATATCCGTTAGAGTCACTACAGCGTATTTTAAACGGTGTAACCTTCTTTAAAGAGTTGATTCAGCGCGACGAATCTCAGTTTGAAATACTTATGAGCATTGCTCAAATTGTAACCGCTGAGGCTAATGAAACGATTATTAAAAAGGGAGATTCTAGCGATAGCCTATATTTCCTTTTACGTGGACAACTTTCAGTTGTTGCAAATGATGGCAGCGATCAAGTTCTCAATGAAATTAATGCTGGAGAGATTTTTGGCGTTATGTCGATGCTATTGTCAGAACCTCGTTCAGCGTCAGTAAAAAGTAATAATAAGCCCGTTTTACTCGCGGGCATCGGTTTTAATCACTTCAGTAATATTGAAGACTTTTCAGTTTTTAATATGGAAACAAAGCTCACATTTTATCGCATGGTTGCTAATAATTTACGTTGGACTTTAGAGCGTAACAAAATGGAAAACCCTCAACATCCTCTGGTTGGCAATTTGTTTAAAATACCATTATTTACTGGTACAAAAGGTGGTAAAGAAGAACTAGAAGCTTTATTTGAACAAACACATTTATTGGCGAAGCTCGTTAGTGAGTGGAATGAATATCAGTAAAATAGCAGTTTTTTAGTTATAATTATTTCTAAAAGAGGCTTGTGATTTTCAAAGTATTATTGATACAGAAGCAATACTCTTGATCTAGAAGCTGCTCATGCAGTTCCAGAGGTTTTATAATTAAACTTTTATGAAGGGCGGCAATGTCGCTCTTTTTCTACCAGTAAAAAATAAATTTACGTTATGATTATCATTTAGATAATAATTTGGACGTATATCTATGAATAGCCTACTAGAAATTCCTCAAAATCTAATTCACGGCACAATAAAAGACGATACCCGTTACCGGCATTTCTCTTCCTTCTCGGCTATAGGTATATCTAAAAATACGTTAAACCTTAGTCTCAATAGGGCTATGGATTTAAATAAAGGTGATGTGATTAGAATAAAAATTCAAGGTGTTATCCTTGATGTTGAAGTGCTTAATTTCGATAAGCGAAAACAGCATTTGGTTATTCTTATTGAGTTCACAGGTTGACTACGCAGTGAAATTTCCAGTGTTTTATTACAACACACTCAGCTTACCCCTAAAGTTTTATCTGAATTAGGATTGAGTTGTCGACAGATTAAAGGCTATTTAGATTATAGTTTTGTTAAAACTCAGGAAGAGTATCAGCAAGTCTTAATGCTCAGAAGACAAACCTATTCAGAAGTTAATAAAATGGAGGTTGATCGCCCATTAGATAAACTTAAATACTTTTTCGATGATTACAGCGATATTTTAATCGTGCGCCATGGAAATAATATTATTGGTTCAGCAGCGATTATTTATGGTGATGGTAAAGAGAAGCCTTTTGAAGTGCAGAAGCTTATGCTTGAAGATAATCATCAGTTTGAAGCTAATGAGTTAGAATTTAATGATTCAATGATCGAAGTAGCTGCATTATGCGTATTGAAGAATTATAGAAAAACAGATGTCGTGCATGGAGTATTTGAAAATCTATGTTATGAAATGATGAAGCACAAGAAAGAATACATAATCGCGAGTAGTGATGAAATCTTAGCCAAAACTTATAAAGCCATTGGTTTCTCTGAGACAGGTCAATCTTTTGTTCAGCCTAAATATAATAACCTTCATATGAAGGTGCTGATAGTGAGTAAAAATGCAGCATTAAAATCGAAAAATGTTAAATTTTTACACTGGTGGCCGATTTGGGGTGAAATCGTGAGACGCATGAAAGAGAAGTCGATCGTAAAAATCAGCCCTTGGGATAGAGCAAGGCTATTTATAAGAGAGATGAGTTATAAAATAGTTAAAGCATTTGATATTAATAATTAACTTTTCCGCGCATTGACTTAGTTTTACTGTGCTTGGTTTTTTTGTCCATGCGTTTGTTCTGTGAAGAGCGGCTTGGCTTAGTCGCTCGACGTGTTTTTTGAATGACTATAGCTGATCGAATGAGTGCTACTAATCTATCTAGCGCAGCTTGACGGTTAAGCTCTTGGCTTCTGTGCTCTTGAGATTTAATAATAATTACACCGTCTTTAGTGAGGCGGTGATCATTCAGAGCTAATAGTCGCTCTTTATAGAACTCGGGCAGGGTCGAAGCTTTAATATCAAAGCGTAAATGAATGGCACTTGATACCTTATTTACATTTTGTCCGCCAGCTCCTTGCGAGCGCATAGCTTGTAAATCAAGCTGGTCGCTAGGAATTGAAACTGCGTGAGAAATAAAAAGCACGATACAATAACTCAAAAAATGTTAATCAAGTATTGTATCGTATATGTTTTGCTTAACCCAGCCAATGCTTTTAAGTGAAGGGTCTTAGTTAGACTTAACCATTGATCATCATGTTTTGAGCTTGGCGATCTACTTTTATAAAATAGTCTTTTAAAAAATCTATTAATAGACGAAGCTTTTTTGATCCCGTACTGCCTGGCGGGAAGACGCCATAAATATCGATATTCTTTAGTTGGTAATCATCAAGAACGGATTCAAGGGACCCAGCTTTAATTTTTGGCCACGCGTCATATAAAGGAATTCTTCCTAATCCATGGCCACCCTCAATAAATGCGGTGCGAGCGGCCGCATTATTGGTACTTATGCTACCTTTTACTGCGATGCTGAAAGAACGACTGCCCTTACTTAACTCAATAACTCCAGAAGTGAGCTTATAAATCACCCAGTCATGTTGTTCTAAATCTGACGGTGTTAATGGGCGCCCACTTTTTTTGAGATAACTAGGGGATGCGCATAAGCAGGTTGGCAAGGTGGATAATTTACTCGCTTGTAGTCCAGAGTCTGGTAACGGTGCTCCTCGAATGGCTAAATCGATGCCCTCTTGTATGATATTAACGACTTCATCTGTCAGCATGACATCCAACTCGATCTTGGGATAAAGGCGTCGGAACTCGCTAAGCGCAGGTACCATAATTTGCAGGCCTACGTTAACCGGGCAGGTAATTTTTAACAACCCCTCTGGCTCATTTTTAAGATTCTCTATTTGCTGATTCGCGGTAGTGGCTTGTTCAGCAATAATTCTGCAAGACTGGTAATACTCTTTGCCTGCTTCCGTTAATGCTATAGAGCGGGTTGAGCGATTAAGCAGTTTCACCCCAAGCTGAGATTCTAGCTTTTTAATGTGATAGCTCACTACCGCTCGTGATAAGCCTATATGTTTAGCTGCGGCGGTAAGGTTGCCTTGTTCAACGACTTGAGCGAAGACGACCATGCTTTTTAGTTGTTCGAAAGTTAGTTTCATCTCTTGATTGTAGCAAAGATTGTATTAATAATTTGAACAATGTTGTTCATTATCTTCATATTGTTAGAAAGCGTCAGTAGGCATACACTGGATTCAACTTAAAGTTTGAAGCATTGAAAGAAGGGGTTGAAGACATGACTGCACAGAAAACCACTAAGAAGGTTTTAATCGTATTAACTTCTCATGATGATTTGGGTAATACAGGCGAGAAAACAGGATTTTGGGTCGAGGAATTTGCCGCACCTTATTATGCATTAGTTGATGCTGGTGTTCAGGTAACTATCGCTTCTGTAGCAGGTGGCCAGCCTCCGATAGATCCTAAGAGCACATTAGAAGACTTCCAAACTGAAGCGACTAAGCGTTATGACGCTGATGAAGAAGTACAAGCATTAATGGCAAATACTGCTGCTTTGGCTACTGTTAATTCAGTTGATTATGATGCTGTTTTTTACCCTGGTGGGCACGGTCCATTATGGGATCTTACTGACAATGCGGATTCAATTTCATTAATTGAGAGTTTCTTGGCAGCCAATAAACCAGTAGCTGCGGTATGCCATGCAACAGCGGCATTTTTAAATGTGAAAGATGCCTCTGGTGAGTATGTAGTTAAAGGTAAGGCGGTAACAGGTTTTACCAATGGTGAAGAAGATGCGGTGCAATTGACTGCGGTTGTGCCTTTCTTATTAGAAGATGAATTGATTAAGCGTGGCGCTGATTATCAAAAAGTTGCTGACTGGAATGCATTTGCAGTTCAAGATGGTTTATTAATTAGTGGACAAAATCCACAGAGTTCTGAGCTAGCGGCTGAAAAGTTATTAGCTGCAATCGTTTAAGTCTAAAAATATTAAGGAGTAATGATTATGCTAAATTTCAGTTTTCAAAATACAACAGAAATTCATTTTGGCGAAGGCCAAATAAAACAGATAAGCAAGCAGATTCCTAAAACGGCTAAGGTTTTAGTGACCTATGGCGGTGGATCAATTAAAAGTAATGGCGTTTATGATCAGGTCTCTGAAGCATTAAGTGATCATACTTGGTTTGAATTTTCAGGTATTGAGCCTAACCCGAGTTACGATACATTAATGAAGTCGTTAGATATTATTAAAGAGCAAGATATCGATTTCTTATTAGCTGTAGGTGGAGGCTCTGTTGTTGATGGTACAAAATTCATTGCTGCCGCTGCTTTGTTTGAGGGTGATGATCCATGGGATTTCGTCACTAAAGGTCAACCGATTAATCAAGCTATTCCGATGGCCTGCGTTTTAACATTGCCAGCAACCGGCTCTGAATCAAATACTGGGGGGGTAGTGTCTCGCGATGGCAATAAGCTTCCTTTCTTTAGCCCTTTAGTCCGCCCTTTGTTTGCGGTTCTTGATCCTGCAGTAACCTTATCGTTGTCAGAGCGCCAGGTCGGCAATGGTGTGGTCGATGCATTTGTTCATACCATTGAGCAATATCTAACGTACAGTGTTAACGGTAAGGTGCAAGATCGTTTTGCAGAAGGTTTATTACATACATTGATTGAAGAAGGCCCCAAAGCATTAGCGGCTGAGACAAAAAGTGACCTAGAAGTTCGTGCCAATATTATGTGGGCTGCGACTATGGCTCTTAATGGTTTGATCGGTGCTGGTGTTCCTCAGGATTGGGCGACACACATGATAGGACATGAACTCACTGCAGGTCATGGTATTGATCATGCGCGTACATTATCGATTGTATTGCCTGCTGTGATGAAAACGTGTCGTGAAGCGAAAAAAGAAAAACTTCTTCAATACGCAGAACGCATTTGGAATATAACAGACGGTGATGATTCCGCTAAAATTGATCGTGCGATAGAGCTGACAGAAGAATTTTTCACTACAATGAAAGTGCCGACTCGCTTGTCGCATGTTGATCTAGGTGAAGCTGATATCGATTTGTTAATCGAAAAACTGACTCAGCATGGCATGGTGAAATTGGGTGAGCATGGTGCAGTAACTCCTGACGTTAGCCGAGAAATTCTTATAGCCGCTCTCTAAACCGTATTCTAAACCGTACTCTTAATGTGACTGCTGATTAGTTACATTAGTCGTGTTCTAAGCGCTATCATGGATGATAGCGCTGTTGACGCTACAGCGAGCGAGTTAATATCTATAAAAATTCATCAAAATACCGTAAAATGCCGCCTTTACTATAGCTAAGTAACCAATCACTGTAATAAGTGTAAAGGCACCACATGATCCGTCTCAGCAACATCAAATTACCTCTAGATCATAACGATCAAGCGCTTGAACAAGCCATTCTAACTACCCTAGATATTAATCCAGAGCAATTGATTAGCTTCAATATGTTCCGTCGTGGTTATGATGCACGTAAAAAGTCCAATATATTCTTAATTTATACGCTTGATGTAGAAGTCTCTTTAACGCTAGAAGCTGAGCTATTAAAGAAATTTTCTGATGATCAACAGATTAAGCAAACTCCAGATCTTAATTATCACTTTGTTGCTCAAGCACCAGAAGAATTAAACGAACGCCCAATTATCGTAGGTTTTGGCCCCTGCGGTTTATTAGCAGGTTTAACCCTTGCGCAAATGGGTTACAACCCGATTATTCTAGATCGTGGTAAAGAAGTGCGTGAACGCACCAAAGATACGTTTGGTTTTTGGCGTCAGAAAATATTGAATACCGAATCCAATGTGCAGTTTGGTGAAGGCGGGGCAGGGACTTTNTCNGATGGTAAATTATATAGCCAAGTAAAAGACCCTAAGCAATATAGCCGTAAAGTCTTGACTGAATTTGTAGCATCAGGTGCTCCTGATGAAATCATGTACGTCAGTAAGCCACATATTGGAACCTTTAAGCTGGTTTCTATGGTTGAGAAAATGCGTGCTGAAATTATTCGTTTAGGTGGAGAAATACGTTTTAGCAGCCGCGTTGATGATATTGAATTAGAAAAAACTGAAAGCGGCAGCCTTATTACGGGTTTAACCTTGTCTACCGGTGAAAAGCTCAAGTCCAACCACATTGCTTTTGCGATTGGTCACAGTGCTCGTGATACCTTTGAAATGTTATTTAATAAAGGTGTTTATATTGAAGCCAAGCCTTTTTCGATTGGTTTCCGTATTGAGCACGAACAATCGACCATCGATGCTGCACGCTTTGGCCCTAACGCCGGCAATGAAATTTTAGGCGCTGCGGATTATAAGTTAGTGCACCATTGTAAAAATGGTCGTTCGGTTTATAGCTTCTGCATGTGTCCGGGTGGAACGGTGGTAGCCGCATCTTCAGAAGAAAATTGCGTAGTGACNAATGGCATGAGCCAATACTCTCGTAACGAACGTAATGCTAACAGNGCAGTTGTGGTGGGGATTGATCCAAATGATTATCCAGGTGGCCCGTTAGCGGGTATTGAGTTGCAGCGCCAGTTAGAAAAAAGTGCATATGTTCTGGGTGGCTCTGATTATGACGCTCCTGCGCAGACTGTGGGTGATTTCTTAAAGGGTATTGATTCCAGCAAAAAAGATTTAGAAAGCTTAGGCAGTGTTAAGCCATCGTTTAAACCGGGAATTAAACTTGTCGATCTTTCTAAAGCTATACCAGACTTTGCGGTAGAAGCTATTCGTGAGGCGATTCCTGCGTTTAATCGTAAAATAAAAGGCTTTGCAAAAGATGATGCGTTATTAACCGGTGTAGAAACGCGTACCTCTGCGCCTATTAGTATTAAACGTGATGAAAACTTTGAAAGTATTAATACTCAAGGTTTATATCCTGCGGGTGAAGGTGCAGGTTATGCAGGTGGGATTATGTCTGCAGCAATTGATGGAATTAAAATTGCTGAAGCAATGGCATTAAGTATGAATAAAAAGTTAGAAAGTTAAGAGGAATGAAATAAATACCCTTCATAAATTGATGCAAATCAGCTTTTTAGGGTAACTCAAAGATAGTGAGAGTTATTTGTTGATTTGAATCAATACAGTAAAGTCATCTTCGCCAGACAATGTGTACATATTGTTATTGCACAAACTAAGGAGTGCTTATGAAACTGGTATCTACATTATTGGCAACAAGTATCGCTGTATTGGGTTCATCACAAGTGATGGCTTATGAAGCTGGCGACATTATGGTTAAGGCCGGTATTATTAACGTAGCACCTAAAGATGATAATCTTAAGATTAGTGGCGTTGGTACAGTTCAGGTTGAAGATGATACTCAGTTGGGTTTGACCGCGACTTATATGGTTACCCCTCAAGTTGGTATTGAATTGCTTGCAGCGACACCTTTTAAACATTCTGTTGAATTAGATGGTGATCGCATTGGTACTACCAAGCACTTACCGCCAACTATTTCTGCACAGTATTACCCAATGGATTCAAGCTCAGCCATTCAACCGTATGTTGGTGCTGGTTTGAACATGACCTTCTTCTTTGATGAAGCAGGTGCCGTTAAAGGTAATTCATTAGGACCATTAGGTGATAGTTTTGGTTTGTCTGTATCAGCGGGTGTTAACTATGACATCGATGATAAATTCATGGCTAACCTTGCAGTTTGGTACATTGATATCGATTCTGAATTAGAAGGTACTAATCAAGCGCTTGGTAAAGATTACGATGTTGAAATCGATCCAATCGTTGTAATGGCAGGTGTTGGTTACAAGTTCTAATTTGAACTGTGATCGAACGTGTTAAAAAGAAGCCTGCTTATGCAGGCTTTTTTATGGCTAAAACTTAATTTAATCTTTATTTTAAAGGTTTATTTAAGCGCTGCCTGAAAAGCTTTATCCAGTTCTGGATATTTAAATTCAAAACCATTTTTTAATAAAACGGTTGGTTTAACATTTGCACCGCCCAGTAATAACATTTCTCCCATCTCACCAAATAATAGCTTCACTATAAATTCAGGCATAGGAAAAATAGAAGGCCTGTTTAAGCAACTTGCTAATGTTTTAGTAAAAAACTTATTGGTAACAGCATTGGGACTTGTTAAATTAACGGGGCCTTTAATATTGCTATTATTCAGGATGAAATCAATCGCTCTTACTTCATCTTCCAAAGCAATCCAACTCATAAACTGTTTACCAGAGCCTACGCGTCCACCTAAACCAAGTTTGAAGGGCAATAGCATCTTTTGTAGGGCACCAGCTTCTTTACTTAATACAACACCACTACGAATAAAGACTGTTCTTATGCTGGTTGTTTCTAAAGCGTTTGCGGCTTTCTCCCAGGTTGAAACAATTTCGGTTAAGAAGTCAGTGCCAGCTGAGCTCGATTCATCTACAGCAGTTGATCCACTATTACCGTAAAAACCAATGGCACTGGCATTAATGAAAACTTTGGGTGGGTTTGGTAGAGCGGCCATTGTGTCAGCAAGCAGGCTCGTTGAATCTACACGGCTTTTGATAATGTCTAACTTTCTTTGAGGAGACCAAGGCTTGTCGCCAATATTCACGCCATTTAGATTGATGACTGCATCAATATTGATTGATGGGTCTAGGACAATCTGTTTTTTGTCTGGCTGCCATGAGAAAGGAGCGCCGGAATTATTGCGCTGTAACGTATGAATGCTATGTCCTTGGCTGCGCAAATGTGAGGTCAAGGCTGTGCCGACTAAGCCAGTTGCACCACTGATTAAAATATTCATACAGGCCTCATTGTTATAACGTGTTCATCGTTTTATTTAGCTAATTCTTATGATACGTAAACAGTTATAGAATAGATGACTAAAAGCCTAGATTATTTTTAAACGTTTAAAAAATTACCAAGTATATAGGCTCAATAGTATAGCTGTAAGAACATCGATAATAGGGAATAGCCACCAGATATCATCCCCATCGACGGCGCAACAGGCGCAGTTAGTATTGGAGGTGCGGTTAATATGGGGGGATTCTGGTTATTTATAATCAAAAAATCTCCTGTGTTCTATACCTGCGCTATTGGCATTGACCTTATTAGGGTGCTTGAACTCTTTCCAGTCTGCAACGTGACGCCCAGTGTTCAAGTGAGGAAAGCCACCGTGCGCTTTTACTTTCAGGCCAATAAAATCTAATAATGCCTGTAAACTCTCCTGATGACTTACATTTACGCAAATAAAGTCATTTCGGTTCTTAAAATATTCAAATACTTCTTTTTTATGCTTAATGTAGCAGGTTTCTAAGTGTTCTTTGGTATATGGGTTATCGGTAGTAGTTAAAGAAAACACTTCATTAAAGCTGCGTTTTAAGACAGGGCTGAATACACCTGTGATGGGATCCAGTCTGGCTTCCATCTTTTGGAGTAGCATTTGAGCAGAAGGAATCCATTTTTCCAAGTCGCGATCGAGATAGACAAACTTTGATCCCGGAAATAGAGCATCTAATTCCTTATAGTCACTAAAGCAAGGTGCGTCAGAAATTACATCGGCCAATTCAAAAGCATGCTTGGTAAAAGCCGTGTGAGCAACCATGAAGTCGTATTCAAGCAATGCTACGCTAATGCTGGTGGTGCCTGTTCTAGGTAAGCCAATAATAAATAGTTTGTTCATGATTCAGTAATAAGCAAAAACAAAATATTACCACAGGATGTAGGGGGAAGACTAAATCAAGGTCTTATGACCTTGATTATGGAGTAGGCAGGTGAGGGCTTAAGATAAAGTATTATTGCGTGTCTGATAACAGCTGAACAGCCGCTTTTAAACGTAATATCTCAGTGTTGCTGAAATTTTCTTCTCTATATTCAGAAATAAGTTCTTCTTTATCAATGTTGGAAATACCTTCAGAGTCAGAGATTTTCTGTACTTCATTACGATAAGCTAGCACTTTTAACTGCCATTCTTGCTGTGATTTATCTACTTCAGCTAACCGATCAGCGGCTTCAATACCAACTTCTTCTATACGTAGGTTACGAAGTTCAGTTGGGTTACTTGATTCTGCAAGTTCTTTTTCTTTTTCCAGCAAATTACTAGCAATATAGAGCTCTTGTTTAAAGCTATATAGCTCTTCAGGCAATGAGTTTTCTAATGCTTCTAGTTGTTCTTCTTTATCTGCTTCTGAGATATCTGAATTTCTTATTTTCAATTTTTCTAAAGCATAGCTATCAATAATTTCATCTTTTTTCCAGAAAGATTCAACAACATTGTCGTCGAGGTGTTGGCGTCGCAAACGCATTTGCCAGTCTAGGCGATTGCTTAATTGTTCAATATCATGATTGCCATCCACTGAACGTAATTCTTGATTTTCATACTGTGCTAACTCACGTTTATAAGCTAAATATTGATTCATAATATTATGAGCTTGTTCTTTCCCAGGGCTAGGCAGTGCGTTTATTTCTTTCTCCATGAGCAGCGTTATCTTATTAATATCAATTTCACCTATGGCAGAAAGATAGAAATCAAACCAGTGACGCAAATCTTCATCAATTATTAAATGATTATGTTTATCAACCTTTATAGCGCCATCCACAGAAGAAAATCGGAATGTATTTAGCTCGAGTATATTAAGGTTATCTATTTCAGACGGGGCAGGTTGAGTGGTGCTTTGAGGGGAAACTATTTCTTCTTGATCAATAGATAATGATTCGTGCTTAGTATCGGAATCATTAAGATTAAATGTGTTTACAATAAAAATTGTGAGTACCGTAACAAAACTTAAGGTCGCGAAAGAAAGTAGACTAAATTTCATAGCGGTGAATGCTCTTTTATATATTTATTATTTGAGAAATCAGGGTAGGCTGAACTTAACGATATTAAGTTAGCCTTCCCTGTATATTGAAAGTGCTATAAACCTGCTTTTTTCAAGCGATTTGCATGACTACGGAATACCGTTAATGGGTCGGTAGACCAAATGTCGTGTAAACCTAATAACATGTTAACTTCATCTAAATGATTCATATTAAAATCATCACGGATAACCATACCTAGGCGGCTGCTGCAGCTGGATACCAGCCCATCATTGTCAACGCCAGAAGAGAAAAATAGAGAAGTAATCCCTGTTAATAAGTCCGTTGGATCTAAGAAGTTAGTTGTTGGTTTAGCACCACTCCATGAATAATAGCGAATGCCATTAACTTCATAGTCGCCTTCACCACAAGCCGTTGTTGGGACACCAGCAGGGTGATCAACGTTAAATGCTAAAGATTGTTCAGTCGTTAATGCAGACATAGACGCAAGAATATCTTGGTCATAACCACCGCCAGATATGAAATCTATAACGGTTGCAAGTGTATTTCCTAAGGTCTCAATGACACTTGTAAAAGCAGCTGATTCTTCTGATATACCATTTATGACATCAGCGACTTCACTGCCTTTATTAACCCCGCCAATTGATGTTACTGAAGCTACTAAGTCAGGGCGAACAGAGGCTACATAACGGATAGTCGGGCTGCCATGGCTGTGCCCAATTAGGTTAACCTTTTCAGCGCCTGTAATCGCTAATATACGTTCAATTTGTGGGATTAGTTGCTCACCACGAACCTCAGAAGAATTAGAGTTAGATACTGTCGTTAAATAAACCTCAGCACCGTCATCTCGTAATGTCTCAGGAATTTTGTGCCAATAATCAATCCCAAGCAAACTATCGAAACCGAATAATCCATGGGTTAGTACAATAGGGTATTTGGTTTGAGTATAAGTCGAAGGCTTGCTCCACCACCAGGCTTGAGTCGCGCTAGAGAACAATAAGATAAGGGCAAAGCTGAATGTGCTAAGTAGTTTCATTTCGATTCCATTTATTATTATTAGTTAATCGAACTTAAAACTAGGCAAGATTTGAGGATTCAGCTAGGTCAAATTAAGCCTAATGTATGTATGTCAGGCTTAAGCTGACTTTATATCTGACCGTTAACGCCATAAATAGTAAAAAGTGTGAATTTACGCCTCTTATTTCTCCATATCCAGTAAAAGATGAATTTGCTACAAAATGTAGTGGCACACTAATTTTGGTCGCTTAATAGGTATGAAGGTTGATACTGATTTACTAGATTGGCTAATAATGAC
>PAOL01000042.1 GCA_002708475.1 Oleispira sp.
CCTTTTATCGCGCCTGAAGATGATGCTCGCTATTATCAACCCCAGCAAATATCTTCATTTTTACAGCCCTATATTGAGCAGTTAGATCCAGCACTTACTGGTCAGCAGACTTTATTTCATTTTTGGCGAAGTGATTGTATTTGCAATCGAATCAGCCAGCGTCACTTTAGTCGATTAATTAGAGATTTCGACAAGCAGGCTTTACGTATTGTTATTATTGCTCACCCAGATACCTTGCAAGAAGACATAGATGAGTTGCAAGCGCTGAATGGTGACCGTTTACAGATAATAAAAGCTTCGGCAGAATTGCGTAATTTACCTTCTAGTCCATCCCTTGCCATTATGGGTGAAGAGAAACAATTAGGATATTTTGGCGCGTATGGGTTCGGAGCCTTTTGTACAACAGATGACGACGGTTTTTTAACAGCTTTAGTTAATCAGTTGTCTGATAGTACAAAAGAACCTGAACAGGCTGCCCCTACATTCATTAATGTTATTGGTGAAGGTTGTTTTTGTTCTTGGAAATAACACTAAGCTGACGCGCTAGTTTTTTAATTTGCAGGGCCAGTTTCTGTTCATCATTTCTATTCTTACTAGAAGGCTGTGCGCTGTAATATAGATTCTGCAGTTGATCAAATAAGCGCCTAATAGATTCTTTTTCTTGTGGAAAAGCGTTTTGCAAGCGAAGACTGTAATCAGAAAAGCCTTCATTAGAGCTTCTTTGAAGCGCAACTTTTTCTAATCGCTTATCCAGCAATACTAAACTTTTTTGCAATTGCGTTAATCTAATGGTTTTACGCTTCCACAGCAATATCATCGATATTGTAAAAAAGACAAATATTGCTAAACCTGCTAGCCAGTAAAGACTTTGTTTAAGTGCGTCTTTACCAAACCATTTATTAAGCTGGTCAGCTTGCTTTTGCTTATTAAAATTTAAAACAGTTTGGTGCCACTGATAATTTATTTCATCTATTTTTAATCTTAGATCATTCAACCAAGGGAAGCTGGATAGTTTCATTAATGAAAAATTAGTGCCCGATAAAAACTCTTCTCCACTGACGGCATTTCGAAGCCCTTGTGATATTCTACTCGGGGCGATTTGCGCAGTAGGATCAACTGAAACCCATCCTTCATCTTTAAACCATACTTCGACCCACGCATGGGCATCATACTGCCTGACGGTTATATGACCTGTCGCTGGGTTTATTTCACCGCCTTGATACCCAGTAACAATTCTCGCAGGAACATTCATAGCACGCATCATAAATGCAAAACTGCTGGCATAATGGGCACAAAAACCGGCTCGATTTGAGAATAAGAATTCATCAATGTCGTTATTCTGCATAACTTGCGGCTGCAAGGTATAGCTGAAGTTTTGTTGCTNATAATATTGCAGCATCATTTCCATGCGCTGACGATCACTGGGTTGCTGTAAATATATTTGTTGCGCTAATTCTCGCGCCTTAGGATTGCTAGCTGTTGAGTTATTATCAAGCAGCAAAGATTGATTTTTTACTCGCTCATTTAAGCCGTTCGCTGCGATCTTCATAGTTGGGAATGATCTAACGAGATAACTTTTACGCTTACGATTCTTTTTACGACTGATAATACGATCGTCATTCGTCATACCAATACCGGGNTCCATCGCTGCAACACCNCGTAAACCAAACAACCACCTTTTGTTATTGGCTTCTTGTATTATGCGGTAATCGTAAACTCCTGCCCCCTCTTTAGGCTGCCAGCTTTTAGGAAACCAATCTGCATTATTAAATATGCCACTTGCAGTCCAGAGCGCTCGACCGTCTTTTTGTTGGTAATTATCTAGAACAAGGGCGCGCCAATATAATTGTTCTAATTGAGGCATGTCGTTTATAAATTCAGCACGAAAAACAAGCTCATCTGAATTAGATAGCTTTGCTATATCCCCAGGACTCATTTGTTCCGATAGTCCTGTTTTTGCTTTTCCTGATTCTAAGTTCAAAGTCCATAACGGGCCCATTCTTGGAAATAAAACAAACAAAACTAACATTAATGGTAGAGAGAGCAGCAAGACTTGAGCACTCATTTTTCCGGCATCGCCTGCATAATTTCTTGAGGCTCTATCGTCTGATACCAATTGGTGCAAACCAATTAATGCCGATAACAAAAGCCAAACAACAAGGATGCTATAGAGAGTCGTTAATATGCCTTGATCAAATAGAAAGTTCACGGCTAACAAAAAGAAACTAATGAAAATTAAAATATATCCATCGCGCTGGTTTTTTATTTCTAATACTTTTAATAGGCAAGCAACAAGAATAAAAGCGGTGGCACTTTCTAAATGAAATTTACCTTTAGCCGAAATAACTACCGCTGCAATAGCAATACTTACGACAACCACTTTGCCGATTACATTAAGCATTGGTAGGCGACCTAAATGCATTAACCAGCGCCAACTAATAACGATTATAAATACAAGGCCTGTCCATATTGGTAAATGCTGCTGCAATGGAAGGTAAACACAACTTATTGCGGCCAGTAACCATAGCAATGCATTACGTGGGAAGTTAATATTATTCATGAATAGAGTGCCAGTTGAGTTAGGCAATGAGTTCTGTGTTGATCTCCTTGCCCTGGCTGAATTGTAATTGTTGGCAAGCGCAATCCATAGGCCCGCCCTTCTTGCTCCGCCTGCAACACCCAACCACAGAGATGTGACAAGCGACTTTCAAGTGACATGTTTTGTAGGCTGTGCCAATCAAGCCATTGCATACTAAGTTGCTGACTATCATATTCTTTACTTAGCAAGCCTTTTCCTTTTGCTAAATACTTCCATGCGACATGTTTTAGCGAATCTCCTACTTGATAATTTCTAAACCCCATAAATTCATCATTACCGACGGACAGGCTGATATCGCTCTGGGTGTCATTGCCTTCTCCCTCACCTGCGATAAATGGTGAGAAAATAGGTTTCGGAAAAACAACACCGGGGGTTTTTAGTGACAACCAAGTCCAGCATTTATAAAGACCAAATGGGTAATAGCTTTTTAAACTTAATNTTGGAGTTTCTAAGTGACCACGTTTTTGCAGCTGAAAAGGAATTGTTATTTCTTTCTCTTNATTAGCCATTATTGCAACTTCACGCAGGTCTTCTTTAAGCCAAGCGATTTCTAATCCCTGATGCTGACGCTTATTACTTTTTAAGCGAATTGGGATTTCTATGTGTTCACCAACAAAACCAAAGGCAGGATGACTGGTTTTAATGACTAGTCCGGATAGGTTGCGAAAACTAAAAATCATAGCACTTAGGGCAACAGAGAAAAGCCAGAATGCAAGCGCGAAGATTAAACTATTTTGATAGTTAATGGCTGTGACCATGAGTAGAATCAGTAATAGCGCAAACATGAAACCAATCTTACTTGGCAGAATAAAAATAGAGCGCTGACTCAATTCTACTTTTTCATTTAGCGGAATACGCCTGTCGAGCCATTTTTTCCAGTAATGCTTCATTTTAAAACAGGGATTCTTTGTAGTATTTGTGCAGATGCACCATGTGCACTTTGTTGTGCTGCATCCGCTAGGCGATGGTCAATCACAGCTGGCAATACCGCTTGAACATCTTCGGGAATCAAATGCTCACGCTGATTAATGTATGCCCATGCTTTAGCCGCTCGCAATAGCGCTAAACCTGCTCTTGGAGATAATCCATAACTGTATCCAGAGTCATAGCGGGTAAAATGAATAATGCGCTGTATGTATTCAAGCACCGTGGCAGAGGCATGAACATTCAACACGCCTTGTTGCATCTGAGTTAGTTGGTCGTGGCTAATAACCTGCTCTAATGTTTCTAGTAGCTTTCGACGGTCAACGCCCGTCAATAATTCCATCTCGGATTTAGCATCTGGATATCCAATGCTAATGCGCATTAAAAAACGGTCTAGCTGAGATTCTGGCAAAGGGAATGTTCCAGATTGCGACACNGGGTTTTGAGTGGCAATAACAAAGAACGGAGTTGGTAGTGGTCGAGTTTCTCCTTCAATACTTACCTGACCTTCTTCCATTGCTTCTAGCAATGCACTTTGTGCTTTGGGTGTCGCACGATTNATTTCATCAGCCAACACTAGTTGACTAAAAATTGGGCCTGGATGAAATCGAAAACTTCCACGCTGCTCGCCGTTTTGACTGGTTTCTTTCTCAAAGATACTTACGCCTAGAACGTCAGCAGGCATTATGTCACTGGTAAACTGGATTCTGTTGTAGCTAAGACCTAATGTTTTGGCTAATGCGTGAGATAGTGTTGTTTTCCCCATNCCTGGCANATCTTCGATAAGNAAATGACCTTTAGCGAGTAAGCAGGCAATGGCGAGTTTTATTTGAGTTTCTTTACCAAGAATGATGNTNTTNAGAGNTTTAAATATTTGCTGAACGGTTTTGTCTGAAGCTATTGGCATGTGTTTGACTCGTTGTCGATTCTATCTGTAGATTCGACAACGGTATCAAGGTTGGTCTNAATATAAAAGCAAAGAAAGGCAAAGCTGAGACGTCGGGCTAGCTAACAGCTGCTAAACCTAGCGCAATATCCTTTTGAATATCTTCAACAGATTCTAACCCTACTGCGATTCTAACCAAGCCATCACTAATGCCTGCTTTTACTCGGTCTTCAGGACTTAAGCGACTGTGCGTTGTTGAAGCTGGGTGCGTCACGGTTGTTTTGGTATCGCCTAAGTTGGCAGTAATTGAAATCATACGAGTGCCGTCAATTAGCTTCCAGGCAGCTTCTTGGCCGCCTTCAACTTCAAACGATAGAACTCCACCAAAAGCAGATTGCTGTTTTTTCGCAAGNTCATGNCTTGGATGACTTTCTAAACCAGCATAGTTCACTCGTGTAATTTGNGGTTGCTGTTGTAACCACTGCGCNAANAGCATTGCATTTTCACTGTGCGCTTTCATACGCAGTGANAATGTTTCTAAGCCCTTTANGAATACCCANGCGTTGAATGGACTCATAGTNGGACCTGCTGANCGCAATACGCCGATAACAGGNTCAATAAGTTCTTTACTACCTGCAACAGCTCCGCCTAAGCAGCGACCTTGGCCGTCGATGTACTTGGTTGCAGAATGAACAACTAAATCAGCGCCAAAACGTAATGGTTTTTGCAGCGCAGGGGTACAAAAACAATTATCAACAACAAGAAGCGCTTCGTTTTTATGCGCAAGATCCGCCAGTGCTTGTAAGTCGGCGACTTCACTCATTGGATTTGATGGAGATTCTAAAAACAGCATACGTGTTGTGCTATCGATTGCACTCTCCCAAGCTGTTAAATCCAAAAGATCAACGTAACGTACGTCGATATTAAATTTTCGTACGAACTTTTCAAATAAAACGTTAGTACTGCCAAATACGTTACGCGATACGATAATGCTATCGCCAGCTTTTAAGTGGGCAACAACAACAGCATAAATGGCTGCCATACCTGAAGCCGTCGCTGCGCAATCTTCCGCTCCTTCTAAAGCCGCAAGACGCTCTTCAAATGTACGTACCGTTGGATTGGTGTAGCGAGAGTAAACATTGCCTTCTTCTTCGCCNGCAAAACGTGCAGCGGCTTCAGCAGCTGANTTAAAAACATAGCTNCTGGTCGTATAGATGGCTTCGCTATGNTCTCCATGAGCGCTGCGTACTTGACCTGCACGTACGGCTAAAGTTTCAAAATCAGCATCTGTTAAGTCAGACTGATAACGGAAATCTCTATCGGAAAATTTACCCATNCTCGTCTTTTTNTACACCNTTGAATATTNANTTNTTNAAAATAAAAACGGCCAGATAACTGGCCGCTTTATTTAACGTTTTATCGAGTTGTNTTTAAACTTACTCTTGGTCGTTATGCAAATCAATGGCAACGTCTTCTTCTGAATTAATAGAAGATTTTGACGCATCACTTCGAGCCGCTTGTAAGCGGTCAAAATACGCTGCATTAATATCGCCAGTGACATACTCAGCATTAAATACTGAGCAATCAAAGCCTTTNACCTCGGTATCTGCACCGCTTAAGCATGANCGCTCTAGGTCTTCTAGATCTTGATAGATCAACCAGTCAGCGCCAATGGCTTTTTCGATCTCTGGTACAGTGCGATTATGAGCAATCAATTCTGTAACGGCTGGCATGTCAATACCATATACGTTCGGATAACGTACCTCTGGTGCAGCTGAAGCAAAGTATACTTTTTTCGCACCCGCTTCACGCGCCATTTCAATGATTTGATTACAGGTAGTTCCACGTACGATTGAATCATCAACCAGTAATACGTTTTTACCCGAAAATTCTAAATCAATAGCGTTTAGCTTTTGTTTAACTGATTTTTTACGCTGCTGCTGACCAGGCATAATGAAGGTTCGGCCAATATAGCGATTCTTCATAAAGCCTTCACGATATTTAACACCTAAACGGTTAGCAAGCTGCAATGCAGAGGTGCGACTTGTATCTGGAATAGGAATAACAACATCGATATCATGATCTGGGCGCTCTTTCATGATTTTGCCGGCAAGATATTCACCCATCTTTAGACGAGCTTTATAAACGGAAATACCATCCATAATCGAATCTGGGCGAGCAAAATAAACGTGCTCAAAAATACATGGCGCTAATGTCGGATTTTCTGCGCATTGCTGACTAAAGAATTCACCTTCTTTAGTAATTACAACACATTCGCCTGGGGCNATATCACGCTCAAGCTTATAATCTANGCCGTCTAGAGCAACACTTTCTGAAGAGACCATGTACTCTTTGCCAGCTTCCGTGTCACGNCTNCCGTAAACTGCAGGTCGAATGCCATCNGGGTCACGNAAAGCAACTAAGCCAAAGCCGTTAATCATAGCNACAACCGCATAGCCACCACGTACACGCTTATGCACACCTGCTACTGCTTTAAAGATTGTTTCTGCAGTTGGAATAAGCTCGGCTTGTTTTTGCATTTCGTGTGCGAATACGTTCAATAATACTTCTGAGTCTGATGATGTATTGATGTGACGTAAGTCGGCTTTATATAGATCATCAGCAACTTCAGCAGCATTGGTAAGGTTACCGTTATGCGCNAGCGTGATTCCATAAGGAGAGTTTACATAGAACGGCTGAGCTTCTGCTGAACTTGAGCTTCCAGCTGTTGGGTAGCGAACATGGCCAATACCAATATTACCCACNAAACGCTTCATATGGCGAGTGCGGAAAACATCACTTACCAAGCCATTATCTTTACGCAAAAATAACTTGTCTTTGTGCCAAGTTACGATTCCGGCAGCATCCTGCCCTCGGTGCTGTAGAATCGTCAAAGCATCATAAATGCTTTGATTGACATGTGACTTCGCAACTATACCCACTATTCCGCACATGCGTAATAAACCTCGGTTAAATTATTAGTTAAGCTACTATTTTTATGTATTCGTTATTTCGTGTATGACATCACATGNTCAGTCGCAGCAGGCAAAACTTTTCTTGCCCAATCCGCTAATATTTCTAAGTGTGGCATCAGAGTCGAATCTTGCCACCATGGATCTTTAGGCACTGCTGTATATTGCAGACCGTAGACAATGGCAACGAGAATAAGTAAGCCGCGAACTAATCCGAAGACCATGCCAAAAACACGATCAGTGCTCGACAAGCCCGTAATTCGGATCATTTCTACAACAAGATGGTTGATCATCGCACCAATAGCAACGGTGCCTGCAAATAGAATAATAAAGGCAACAACCCANCGGGCCGAAGGTGTGTCGATGTAATCGACTAATAATGTGGCGAGATTACCGCTAAAGACTCGTGCGATAACGAATGCCGCTATCCAACTAACTAAAGATAGGGCTTCTTTTACAAAACCACGTCGTAAACTAAGGGCTGCTGAGATGGCTAAAACGGCCAATATGCCCCAGTCAATACTTGTCATGGTACTTCTCAACTTGTTGGCTGCACTGGAAAGACGCGGATTCTAACAAAGGCATCGGCGCTCGGCTACTGTTGTGACTGATTATTCTGGTTTATATTGCTGTAAACGAATGCCTTCAATTTCCATTTTATTGAGTAATTCGTCTTTCGTTTGTTCGGCTTTGCTGCGCTGGATCATTGGACCGACATAGACTCGGTCTAGATTACCTGTGCCGTTCTTCAGAATATATGCTTTGAAGCCATTTTCACGCAAGGTGTCACGAAAAGCTATTGCGTTTTTACTCGCTTCAAATGCGCCTACCTGTAAAGTCCAAGCAACAGCAACACCCTCTTGATCAAGGCTGCCATAGTTCCCAGCGTCATGGAGTACTTTCGGGTCATCTACGTTGACAATTCGGGGCTCTGGCGCAGTAATTTTCTTTTCGAATTCACCGCTAGCTAGCTCATCAAGCTCAATTCGAACTCTTGCTTGCTCTACATCCCCAACCCAGTCGGGGGTTTCTGGTTTTGGCGGGATTTCTGAGTATAGAGGATCGTACATGCGTTTTTCTTGAAGAATATTAGGTAATATAAGCGCCATGGCGAATACCGTGACAAACGCACCTAAAATTCGTGCTTTAAGATTACCTTCCATGCTTCACCTCTATTCTAGGATGATTTTTTAATACTTGTTCGGCTGCAGCCACCGTTAAGAAAGAACCGATTACNAGTACTTCCTCACCATCTTTTACATCATCTAAACAATGTTCAATCGCTTGTGCAACATCATCATACTTCCCAGCAATACTTTGCTGTGAAGAAGCAATTAAACGAGTGCTTAACTGCGCCGCTGATTGACCGCGATACCCTGATAGCCCAGCTAGGTGCCAGTGCTTGATTTTGGGTAGTGACGAGACTATACCTTCTGGATCCTTGTCAGCCAATACTGCCAAAATACCGTGAGAACAGTTATTTAAACGAGTAGCAAGAAAGGCCGCCGCTTGAGGATTATGTGCAACATCTAGAATGAAAGTAATGCATTTGCCACTTCCCTCAGGTTCTTTGATAGCACAAGGCATATGAGTCAATCGGCCTGCTACCTTTGTGTTATCAATAGCCAGGTTGATTTTATCCTCGCTTGGCAGTAAACCCAAGCTATCCAAGCCTGCAATAGCCGAAGCGATATTAAAGTAAGGAATATGTCCTTTAGGTAGGGTGAATTTTTTTTCTTGGGGCGTACCGCAATTTAATATTAAGGACCAGCCGCCTTCCATCGCATCTATTGAGTAGTTTTGATCTACTGAAATTAACTGAGCTCCAATCATCTTCGCCTGATCTAAAAAGCCTTGCGATACTTTAGGTTGGCCACAAATAAGTGGTGTATTTTTACGACCGATACCTGCTTTTTCATAGCCGATTAGATCGAGAGTGTCCCCAAGCCAATCCTGATGATCTAGGCCGACACTGGTTACTATGGCTAAATCCGTGTCAACAATATTAACGGCATCGAGACGACCGCCCAGCCCAACTTCAAGCAAGGCCACATCGACTTGCCATTGCTTTATCTGCCATAGCGCTGCGAGAGTACCAAATTCGAAATAGGTAAGTGGTATATCACCACGCCCCTCTTCAATTGCTTCAAACGCGGAGCACAATTCTTCATCGGTAGTTAATCGATCTGTACCATTGGCATCACGACGATTAATGCGTTCNTTATATTGATGAATGTGCGGAGAGTTATAACAGGCTGAAGATAAGTTTTTTTGTGACAGTAAATGACCTAATATTGCGGTCGTTGTGCCCTTTCCGTTTGTACCACCTACAACGATTGTGATCGGTGCAGGTTTAAACAAATCGAGTTTTTGGGCAACTTGAGTTACTCGCCCAAGGCCCATTTCGATGTCAGATGGATGAGTTGACTCTAGGTAACTGAGCCACTCATCTTTGCTTCGATTCACCTAGCTTCCACTCATTTTAGTTTGCGTCCATTGCAGAGCGCATTTCTGAAAGTACAGATTGAACTTCGCGAATAGCAACATCAGGATTGTCGGCATTGGCAGCAATTTTATTAACCAGCGCCGAACCAACAATAACGCCGTCAGCAACCGTGGCTACTGCAGCCGCAGCTTCACCATTATTGATGCCGAAACCAACACCAACAGGGATGCTTACACGGCTGCGGATGCGCTCTAGGTTTTTACTAACATCAGCAACATCAATGGCCGCACTGCCAGTAACGCCTTTAATAGACACATAGTAAACATAGCCGGAACTAAATTTAGCAATTTCACTGATACGCGCATCGGTAGTTGTTGGTGCAATTAGGTAGATAATATCCAAACCATGATCAGCAAAAATCTGGGCATTCTCGCCAGATTCTTCAGGTGGCATATCAACCATCAATACACCGTCTATTCCGGCCTGCTCTGCAGCCTTAGCAAAAGTTTCGTAACCCATTGCTTCTACTGGGTTCAAATACCCCATTAAGACCACTGGAGTATCAGTGTTCTTTGTGCGGAATTCTGCAACCATATTAATTACATCATGCAGTGACGTATTGTGCTTAAGAGCGCGTTCACACGCTAACTGAATGGTAGGACCATCAGCCATTGGGTCAGAAAATGGAACACCCAATTCAATAATATCGGCACCAGCGTCAACTAAACCGTGCATCATATCAACAGTAACTGAAGGGTTTGGATCCCCTGCTGTCACGTACGGAATTAATGCTTTTTTGTCTGTTTTTTTCAATTCTGAAAATAAAGCAGCTATACGACTCATTAAAATTTTCCTTCTACTTTATTAAACTTCTAAGCCGTCAATGCCAGCTACAGTATGAATATCTTTATCACCACGACCCGATAAATTTACTACCAATACTTGATCAGGGCTCATGTCTTTTGCAATTTTCATTGCGTGGGCAATGGCGTGACTTGATTCAAGTGCCGGCATAATACCTTCGATGCGGGTAAGGTCACGAAAAGCCTTCAGTGCTTCTTCGTCAGTTGAAGCAACATATTCTGCACGACCAATATCTTTTAACCATGAATGCTCTGGTCCTACACCTGGGTAATCTAAACCAGCAGAAACAGAGTGTGTCCCCATGATCTGGCCATTGTCATCTTCCATTAGGTAAGTACGATTACCGTGTAATACACCTGGGCGACCTTTACAAAGAGGTGCTGCGTGATCATCTCCTGATAAACCTAAGCCACCGGCTTCTACACCGATCATGCGAACATCATGCTTATTCAGGTAAGGATAAAACATACCAATTGCATTAGAACCTCCACCAATACAGGCAATAACTGCATCAGGTTGGCGGCCGATTTGATCATCACACTGACGAATAGTTTCGCGTCCGATAATACTTTGGAAATCACGTACAAGCATTGGGTATGGGTGTGGGCCTGCTGCCGTTCCTAAAATATAAAAAGTATCGTCAACATTGGTTACCCAGTGGCGCATTGCATCGTTCATTGCGTCTTTTAGGGTTTTAGTGCCAGATTCGACAGATATAACTTCAGCACCTAATAAGCGCATGCGGTATACGTTAAGTTTTTGGCGCTCAATATCAGTTGAACCCATGAAAACCTTACATTCCATACCCAGGCGAGCTGCAACAGTAGCCGTTGCAACACCGTGTTGACCAGCGCCTGTTTCAGCAATGATTTTCTTTTTGCCAGAATACTTAGCTAATAACGCTTGGCCAATTGTATTGTTAATCTTATGCGCGCCTGTGTGGTTAAGATCTTCACGCTTAAGGTAAATCTTAGCGCCACCACAATGCTTCGTAAGTTGCTCTGCAAAATACAAAGGCGACGGGCGACCTACGTAGTGCGCAAGGTCTTCGTCAAACTCTTTTTGAAAATTTGGGTCTTGAGAAAGCTTACTGTATAAGGCTTCAAGTTCATCTAGGGCTGCACTGAGTGTCTCTGATACAAAGCGGCCACCAAAAATACCGAAATGGCCTTTAGAATCTGGTAATACAGGAAAATCTTTTTGATCTTTAACGTTCGACATTTCGAACCTCACTTATAAATTCTTGAATTTTTTTTCTGTCTTTTATGCCTTTACTGGCTTCAACGCCGCCACTTATATCTACGGCAAAAGGCTTCACTTGGTTTATAGCATCGGCAACATTCGTTGAATTTAGTCCACCGGCGAGCACCCAAGGTACTGATAATTGAGGAATTAACCGCCAATCGAACGCCTGGCCAGTTCCACCAGGCAAATTCTCCACATAGGCATCTAATAACAAAGCTTTAGTATCCGGATACTGTTGTACTGCACTATGAATATCATCAGCGCTGCGTACACGGATAGCTTTCATATAGGGGCGATTAAATTGACGACAGAATTCTGGGCTTTCGTCACCATGAAACTGCAATAGATCAAAAGGGCAAATTGAGAGTACGCGATTAATTTCTTCCGCACTTTCATTAACGAACAGTGCTACGGTCGTTACAAATGCGGGAACTTTTTTAACTAGCTGAGCCGCTTGCTCCGCAGTAACGGATCTTGGGCTAGGCGCATATAATACAAAGCCAAGAGCATCAGCACCCTCAATCACGGCATTATGAACATCTTGATCGCGGGTTAGACCGCATATTTTAATTCGCACTTTATTCACGAAAATAGACTTACAATTGAGTAAAATAAGAGAGAAGCGAGTTTAACAGATATACGCTAGAAAACCATTAGTTAGAAAACCACGGTTCTACGAAAACAGGGCCCCATGCTTGAGAAGGTACTTGGTATTTTTCAGGGTATTCAACCCCAACAAAATACAGACCAGCAGATGGTGCAGTTACACCTCCTAGCGCCCTATCCCGCTGAGCTAATAACTCACCACACCATTCAATAGGTTTACGCTCCATGCCAATAGGCATAAGGACGCCTGCGATATTTCGAATCATGTGATACAAAAATGCATTTGCTTGCACTTCGATCATTACGATATCGCCATAACGACGAACTGAGATGTCTTGAATTGTTCGTATGGGACTTTTAGCTTGGCAGTCTTTTGCACGGTAAGACGTAAAGTCGTGCTCACCCTTTAAAGCCTGGGCTGCTTCATGCATTTTGTTTTCATCTAACGGAAAACGACACCAAGTAAGCTGATCATGCATTAAGCCTTGNTTGATTTCCTTATTGAAAATCAAATAACGATAACGGCGACTGGTTGCTCCAAAACGAGCGTGAAATGATTCATCAATATCGCTTACCCAGCGCAATGCAATACCATCAGGAAGATAGGTATTAACTCCCATCATCCAATTATGAGGTCGTCTTTGTNCGTGGGTATCAAAATGAATTACTTGAGTCGAAGCATGAACACCTGAATCGGTTCGTCCTGCGCATGTAACCGCAATGGGCTCGTTGGCAACTCTACTTAGGGCATCTTCCAAAGCCGCCTGAATAGTCGGCTCTGGGTGATGTTTTTGCCGCTGCCAACCATGGAAATTCGCTCCATGGTATTCAACGATTGCGGCAACTCTTCTTTTTTCACTAACGACAACTTTACTGCTAGTTTCTTGCATTGATTAACCGATGCTATCCATTAGAGATCGCGCATCTGTTTTTTGTTGATCACTGCCTTCAGCAATTACTTCATGAAGCAATTCTTTTGCCCCATCAACATCTTCCATGTCTAAGTAAGCGCGCGCAAGATCTAACTTAGTGGCGCATTCATCAGTGCCTGCTAAGAAATCAAATTCATCATCAGAAGCCGCTAACTTGTCCAAATCAATTTCTTGATCTGTTCCTGAAGCTACATCTGCTTCCGCAGTTTCAGCCGTAAAATCTGGCAGCTCTTCTAATTCATCCAGATCAAAGTCTGCACTGAAATCAGTTTCAGCATCTGACGCTAAATCAGTTGCGACTTCCGTAATAATCTCTGGAGCTTCTTCTAGCGCCTCGATTTCTTCATCTTCAAGCACTTCCAAGCTTTCAGTTGTAACCGAAAGATCTTCAAGCTCTGCTTCAAGGTCATTAAGATCGCTGGTTAATTCATCAGCATCAGAAAGATCTGCTTCTTCCAAGTCAAAATCTAAATCTGGCAAGCCACCTTCAGTGCTAATAGGACCTTCGCTATCTAACAAACTTTCTAGATCTGCAAGGTCATCAGAACTGTCTGAAACAGAAGATAAAGCAACAACAGAATCATCAACTTCTTCTAAAGTATCTAGCTCTTCTAAAGTATCTAGCTCTTCTAAAGTATCTAGCTCTTCTAAAGTATCTAGCTCTTCTANAGTATCNAGNNCTTCTAGANTNTGAGACTTCATCAAGTACAGGGGTGCTGTCTGGTTCAGGGGCAGATTCAACAAGTTCTAGCTCATTACTGTCTAGATCAAAATCAAGGTCAGCTTCTAGCTCAGTCGAAACTTCTAATTCAGAAGACTCTAGAGATAGTTCAGATTCTTCGTCGCCAAACCCTTCAAGTGCGTCTAAAGAAGCCGCAAAATCTTGACCTTCATCAGTATCGATCCCACCTTCGCTGTCGCTAAAGTCTAGAGCTGCTTCAAAGTCGATACCGTTAGCGAATTCATCATCGGCATCAGCTAAACCCTCAATTCCCATATCAGGGGCGTTTTCAGACATTAAGTCCATATCACCTGAAGGCATAACGCCATCAATCGGTGATGTTAAGCGAGTGCGCATAGCAGCCGCTTTTTCGTCAGAAGCAGCATCACCAAGACTATTTAAGCTCAATTCTGCTTCTGCAAAAGACTCGGCGTCGTCAGTTTCAACATAGACTTCAAGTAATTTAATACGCAAATCTAAGCGACTAGGTTCCTGCTCTATTGAGTTTTTAAGCAGGTCAGCAGCTTGATCAAAGCGACCATAAGCGATGTATATTTCAGCTTCGCCAATAACATCAGATGTTTGCGCTACTGTGTCAGGACTATCATCTAAATTGTCTTCAGACTCTTCTTCAGTGCCAATCCCACTTAATAAATCATCATTTAATTCTTCGTCGACTTGCTCGTCTTCAAAGTCAAAATCATTTAAAGATTCATCATCTAGGCTATCTTCAGTGAATTCATAATTCTCATCAAACCCAGCCAATTCAGGATCTTGAATCTCTTCATCCTTAGCTTTACGACGACGTTTTAACGCCAGACCCGCTAAACCAAGTAACAATGCAATTCCGCCAGCGATTCCCGCAACCATTTCTGGTTTAGCCATCATCTGGGCGACAAAACCTTTAGGCTTATATTTATTTTCAATTTGTTGCTGAATTTGAGTCGCTGCAACAGCAGGATCAACTTCAGGCACAGGCTCAGCTGCTGGTTCTATATCGGCATCAGCTTCTGAGTAATTGAAATCAGTGCCTTCAGCATCATCTGCTGCAGGGGAATCAATTAAGGTGTTGGCTTCACTTTCTAATACACCTTCTGATTGCTCAGTTATCTCTTCAGAATTTTCAGCGTCAGAAACATCTTCGATTGCTTCTTCAGCAACAACTTCCTCAGCCAACGCTTCTTTTTGAAGATCCGTTGTTTGAATGCTTGCAAGCTGATCATCTTTTAAAGAAACCAATCGCTGTAGTGTAGCAATTTGCTCTTCCAAAGATGCCAAACGCATCTTTAATTCTTCGTTTTCTAATTTGTTGGTATCAAGTGTTTCTAATGCAATGGCAAGGTCGTTCTGCAGACCTTCTGCTCCACCTTCACCACTTCGATCAACATCGCCACTAGCACCAGCCGCCACAGCTACTTCAGCTGTTTTAGATAGTAGTTTTAATTCGCCGCCCGACTCAGCTTGTTCAGCTTTATTAGTTTGAGCAGCCTTAGCAGTTGCATCTAACTGAGCGCCCGCAGTTTGAAGTTCACGATTTTGACGTAAAACTTCATTTATAGCCTGACCGTTATTACGAGCAGCCATTTGCTTTTCTGTTGGTATACGCAGGACTTGATGAGTTTTTAAGCGGTTAATATTACCGTTAATAAAAGCACCAGGATTACTATCTTGGATAGCTAACATCATTTGCTGAGGAGATACTTGACGATTTGGGCGTGTATTTATCGCAATTTCCCACAAGGTGTCGTCTTTTTGAACTTTGTAAGTACCTGGAACAGCTGCTTCTGTTTCCCAAGGGCTTTTTGCAGCAACAACCGGCGTAGGGGCAACTGACTGAGCTTCTACCTGAGGAGAGCTCTGTTTAGCTGCTAACGGCTGAATTGCTTCGTCGAATACAGGCGGATCAAGTAAAAGTGTGTATTCGCGTAAAACACGACCCGATGGCCAATTAACTTGAACTAAAAAGTTTAAAAAAGGCTCAGTAACAGATTTTTCGCTGGTTAAAACAATACGATTTCCTTTAATTTCAAAATCGATATCGCTTAAAAAGAATATCTTCTCAACACCTGCGCGATCAAAGTCGCCGTCAGAAGCTAAAGATGGCTTGATTTCCCACTGAGACAAATCATCTATATTGGTTAGCGTGATCTCTGCCTCTAAAGGCTGATTTAGTGTGGACTTTAGTTCAAGCTCACCCATACCCAGTGCAAACACATTGGCACTTAGGCCTAGTGTGCTGGTGATCACTAGAGTACTTAAAAGCGTGCGCTTCATTCTCTGCTTCCTTGTTGTTATTAGGCTGCTTGATGCCGGTTTTGCAAACAATAAAACCAAATTAAATTCATGAATCTATGCGTTCATTCTGAATGAACTTATATATATTTCTCAATAACAGGCGTAAGTATCAATTATAAATACAGTTTTCGCAACGTTTGTAGGTCTATAACCTATGCTTCACGGGTCTTTCAGGCTATCTTTTGATCAGATTTGGGCAACTAAAGTGTGAGCTTACTCACAAAATGAAACATCGTGTCTTAAAATGTCCAATATTTCATTTTGCGAATTTCGCTTTTTCTACGCCACCCAGACACTGAAAATCAGCATTTAATCTTCCAGCAATATACGAAGCATGCGACGTAGCGGCTCTGCTGCGCCCCACAATAGCTGATCACCTACAGAGAATGCGTTTAGGTATTCGCTACCCATATTCATTTTACGTAGACGACCAACGGGTACGTTTAACGTGCCAGTAACTGCTGTAGGCGTTAATCCAGCGATTGTAGCTTCTTTGTTGTTTGGAACAACACTTGACCACTGAGAGTGTTCATCCAGCATTGCGTTGATTTCATCCATCGGCACATCTTTTTTCAATTTGATAGTGAATGCTTGGCTATGACAACGCATAGATCCAATGCGAACGCAGGTCCAGTCAACAGGTATAATATCGGAGCCAGTTGCTAAAATCTTGTTTGTTTCTGCCTGCCCTTTCCATTCTTCACGACTCTGGCCATTATCCATTTCTGTGTCAATGTATGGAATTAAGCTACCACCTAGCGGAACACCGAAATTGGCAGTATCCATTGTGCCGTTACGCTGTGTCTCAGCAACGATGCGATCGATGTCTAAAATCGCGCTGCGCGGGTCGGCTAGCTTATCTGCAACGGAGGCATTTAGCTGACCCATTTGAGTCAAGAGTTCGCGCATGTGCTTAGCGCCACCACCGGATGCAGCCTGATAAGTTTGCGAACTCAACCATTCAACCAAACCATTTTCAAACAAACCACCCAGTCCCATTAGCATTAGGGATACAGTACAGTTTCCGCCAACAAAGGTTTTAGTGCCGTTATGAAGACCGTCTTTAATGACGTTTTTGTTAACTGGGTCAAGCACGATGATTGCATCATCTGCCATACGAAGGCTTGATGCTGCATCAATCCAATAACCTTTCCAGCCAGTATTCATTAATTTTGAATAAACAGCTTTGGTGTAGTCGCCACCTTGACAGGTAATGATGACATCCATAGCTTTTAGTTCGTCAATGTCGAACGCATCTTTAAGCGCAGGAGCTTCTTTACCACCAAAAGCCGGAGCTGCTTGCCCTGCTTGAGATGTTGTAAAATATACTGGGTTGATATCAGCAAAATCGTTCTCTGCTTCCATACGTTGCATNAGCACNGAGCCAACCATGCCACGCCAGCCTACAAGACCTACNGTNTTCATGTTATTCCAACCTATTCATCTGTCAGTACTGCNTCAATATTTATTTGTCCGCGAANCGCTGCAAGCACTTCCATGTGAGCTTAANCTCGGCATCCATGCCTCCCATATTCGCTACCAATATAAATACNNNGGCGTACACAAATGGTATTCGTTTATTTAAATTCTTTTCGTACTTTAATGCTTTAAATTAGAAGTTCTCGAAAGAACTATTTGTTAGCTTTTAAAGTGCTTTTACTACTGCTGCACCCATTTCTGCGGTGCTGACTTTTGTCATGCCGTCAGAGTAAATATCAGGAGTACGTAAATTCAGATCCAATACATCACTCACTGCTTTCTCAATTGCATCAGCAGCTGCATTTTCACCTAAAGAATAACGCAACATCATAGCAGCAGAAAGTATTGTTGCTAATGGGTTTGCGATACCTTGGCCAGCGATGTCTGGTGCACTACCGTGACATGGTTCGTACATGCCTTTATTGTCTTTATCTAAAGACGCAGAAGGAAGCATGCCAATAGAGCCTGTAAGCATGGCGGCAGCATCAGATAAGATGTCACCAAACATGTTACCCGTAACCATTACGTCAAACTGCTTAGGTGCTCGAACAAGCTGCATTGCTGCGTTATCAACGTACATGTGAGAAAGCTCTACTTCTGGGTAGTCTTTCGCCATGTCGTTCATGATTTCGCGCCATAATACGGTTACTTCAAGTACGTTAGCCTTATCAACTGAACACAACTTGCCGCCACGTTTTTTAGCAGCTTCAAACGCTACCTTACCGATGCGACGAATCTCAGATTCGCTGTATACGTAAGTGTTATAACCCTGNCGCTCGCCATTTTCTAGCGTGCGAATGCCGCGTGGCTGGCCGAAATAAATACCGCCAGTTAATTCGCGAACGATTAGGATATCAAGACCAGATACAACTTCAGGTTTCAATGAAGAAGCATCAGCCAATTGCGGGTAAAGGATAGCTGGGCGTAAATTGCCAAACAACCCTAGGCCTGAACGTAAGCCTAGCAATCCTTTTTCAGGNCGCATTTCACGATCTTCCAAGTTATCCCATTTAGGACCACCCACTGCACCCAAAAGAATAGCATCAGCCGCTTTCGCTTTTTCCATTGTAGAAGCTGGCAATGGAGAACCATCTGCATCATAGCCTGCACCACCGACTAAACCATGATCAAATTCTAGGCCTAGGTTAAATTTTTCATTTACTGCAACCAATACGTTTTCTGCTTCGGTTACGATTTCTGGACCAATACCATCACCTGGTAGGATTAATACTTTCTTAGACATTTCNATTCCACTTAACTTTTAAAATATTTATTAGAACAACCAAGGAGACGATGCTTTACGCTTTTCTTCGTAAGCTTTAATGTCGTCAGCGTCTTGCAAGGTCAAGCCAATATCATCAAGACCATTCAACAAACAATGTTTACGGAATGCATCCACTTCAAATGGAATTGCATCACCATTTGGCTTAACAATGTTTTGATTTTCTAAATCTACGGTTAATTCATAACCTTCAGTTTCGGCGACTTCTTTAAAAAGCTGATCAATAATAGATTCTTCTAGAACGATCGGTAAAAGACCATTCTTAAAGCTATTATTGTAAAAAATATCAGCATAGCTTGAGGCAATAATTACCTGGAAACCAAAGTCTTCCAATGCCCACGGTGCATGTTCACGAGAAGAACCACAACCAAAGTTCTCACGGGCCAACAATACTGAAGCACCCTTATAACGTGGCTGATTCAATACGAAGTCCGGATTCAATGGACGACCAGAGTTATCAGCATCAGGCTGACCTTCATCTAGGTAGCGTAATTCATCAAACAAGTTAGGGCCGAAGCCACTGCGCTTGATCGATTTTAAGAACTGCTTCGGGATAATCATATCCGTATCGATATTGGCGCGATCCATAGGAGCGACGATACCGCTTTGCTTAACAAATGCTTTCATTATAACGCTCCTTATTTAACCAATTCAAACTGACGAACATCAACAAAATGGCCTGCTATGGCAGCAGCAGCAGCCATAGCTGGGCTAACCAAATGCGTGCGACCACCATAGCCTTGACGACCCTCAAAGTTACGATTAGAAGTCGAAGCACAGTGTTCGCCATCGCCTAACTTATCCGCATTCATCGCTAGGCACATTGAGCAGCCTGGTTCACGCCATTCAAAACCTGCTTCAACAAAGATTTTATCTAAACCTTCCTTCTCAGCTTGCTCTTTAACTAAGCCGGAGCCAGGAACAACTAGCGCCTGCATTACTGACTCAGCTACCTTGTTACCTTTAGCTACAGCAGCGGCTGCACGTAAATCTTCAATACGACTATTGGTACAAGAACCAATAAACACTCGATCCAAATTAATATCGGTGATTGCTTGGCCAGGCTCTAACCCCATATATTTGTATGCACGCTCAAAACCACTGCGCTCTACATCGTCTTTGGCATCTTCTAAACGAGGTACAAAGCCATCAACTGTAGTAACCATTTCTGGCGAGGTGCCCCATGTCACCTGAGGCTTAATGTCTTCGGCTTTGATTTCTACAACCTTATCGAAAACAGCATCTTCATCAGAAACTAAATCAGACCACTGCTCTAATGCCAATTCCCACTGCTCTCCTTTTGGAGCAAAGTCACGGCCTTTAACGTAATCTGCGGTAATTTGGTCAAACGCAACCATTCCAACACGCGCACCCGCTTCGATAGCCATATTACACATAGTCATACGACCTTCCATGCTCATGCTACGAATGGCGCTACCGCCAAACTCCATTGCACAACCGTTACCGCCAGCAGTACCAATAACACCAATAACGTGTAAAACAACGTCTTTACCGGTAATGCCTTCTCCTAATTCACCGTCGACACGGATCAATAGATTTTTCATTTTGCGCTGAATTAAGCACTGAGTCGCCAGTACGTGCTCTACTTCAGACGTACCAATACCATGAGCCAAAGCTGCAAATGCGCCGTGGGTTGCAGTGTGAGAATCGCCACAAACAACGGTCATACCAGGTAATGTTGCGCCCTGCTCTGGGCCTACTACGTGCACAATACCTTGACGCTTATCCATCATGTCGAATTGAGTGATACCGAATTCATTACAGTTGTCATCTAAGGTTTGAACTTGAATCTTAGAAACTGGATCTTGAATACCTGCGATACCGACAGTACGCTCAGTTTTTGTTGTTGGTACGTTATGATCTGGTGTTGCTAAGTTTGCACTTAACTTCCATGGCTTACGACCTGCTATACGAAGACCTTCAAATGCTTGTGGCGAGGTTACTTCGTGTAATAACTGACGATCGATATAGATTAATGCCGTGCCGTCGTCGCGTTGTTTAACCAAGTGTGAATCCCACAACTTGTCATATAGTGTTTTAGCCGTCATAGCGCTCTCTCATAGCTGTATGATTAATTCCAACAAGAAGCATCTGCGTGCTGCTTTGATGTACTGATAATACGCAAAAAACAGAAATAACTCCAATTCATATTTTTCATAATTTGTATTACTATTAGGAATAGCAAATAACAAAGTGATATCATTTATGGACATACTAGGACTAACGGCATTTCTCGCAGTAGCTGAGCACAAGTCTTTCTCAATCGCTGCTGAACAAATGCATCTCACTCAACCTGCTATTAGCAAACGTATCAAAAGCCTAGAAGAACAACTAAACAGTCCACTTTTCGATCGTCATAATCGAAGTCTCAGCCTGACACATAAAGGACACTCGCTATTACCTAAAGCCAAAGAGATTGTTCAGTTAGTCAGTGACACTCAACTTTCAATGCGAAATATGAATGATCAAGTTGAAGGCAGCTTAAAACTCGGCACCAGTCACCATATTGGGCTGCATCGCTTACCGCCCTACCTAAAATCTTTTGCGAATCAGTTTCCAAAAGCTGAACTCAACCTAAGCTTTATGGGATCAGAATCGGCGTATCAAGCCATTGCTCAGAGACAGGTAGAGCTTGCATTAACTACATTGGATTCATCAAATAATGAAAATCTACCTGAAGGCATAGTCAGCGAAATTCTTTGGCAGGATAAAATGATATTTGTGTGCTCAAAAGAGCACCCTTTAAATAAAGTTAAGCATGTGCAACTGAGTGATTTAAGCGAATATCCTTCCATTTTGCCTGAAAACAATACATTTACCTTCAAACTTCTGCAGGAAAAATTCAGACAGCAAAATCTCTCTTTAAGCAATCCAATGCCTACCAATTATCTAGAGACAATTAAAATGTTGGTTTCCGTAGGGTTAGGCTGGAGTTTACTACCTGAAAGTATGCTGGATACACCTGAAGAGATGGGTTTAACAACCCTTAATGTTCAACAAACCTCACTAACTCGACCACTTGGATTTTTGTATTTGAAAGACCGAACTTTATCAAATGCAGCAAAGGCTTTTATTGCCATGATAAAGACTTAACAATTGATGTAGGGCAACGATTTTTTAACCTAGTAAGATACATTAACTGTCATATTTAAACTCAGTGATATAAATTGTTACTTATTGCACTGTAAATTTAGATCTACAAATTTTAAAAGGAGCTTANCATGCTAGATATCAATCATATTCTTGTCGTATTAGATAGCGAACACCCAGANCAACCTGCATTCGATCGCGCCCTAGCACTTGCAAGCTCAGTTAAAGCTGACATTACAATCTTGGGCAGTTGCTACGAAGCTTATTGCGAAGATAACTCATCGTTAGAAAATGAAACCAAGAACAAAATTAAAGATGCGCTCATTAACAACTGCCAGCTTTGGCTTGATAGCTATGTGACTGAAGCTGAAAAAAAGGGCATTGAAATCTCAACTGAAGTTCATTGGCAGAAAAATCTGCATAACGCAGTAATGGCATCGCTAAACACCAATGATTTTGACTTGGTCATCAAAGGAACCAAACCTCATAAAGGCATTATTGACCGGGTATTTACTCACAGCGATTGGAATCTACTTCGTCACTGCCCTGCACCGGTACTATTAGTGAAATCGCCTAAACCTTGGGCAAACAATCGCATTCTTGCGTCAATTGATGCTACATCTCATGATGAAGGTCACCGTTTAATTAATGAAAACATTCTCGATTTTGCTGAACATTTAGCAGATCACTTCTCGACAGATCTACATTTGGTTAACTCTTACCCAATGGTTGCTCTAGCTTTTGCTATGGTGCCTGAAGTAACCGCTCCTGATGACATTCAAAAGTACATCACACAGCAACATAAAGATGAATGTGAGCACTACGCTAAAAAGTACAACATTAATGATGATCATATTCATATCACAGAAGGTGACCCTGATGATGTCGTTGAAGTTATGGCTAAAGAAATCGAGGCCGATTTAATTGTTATTGGCACAGTCGCAAGAGAAGGATTATCTGGTGTATTGCTAGGTAACACTGCTGAAAGAATTGTTGATCGTGTATCTTGTGATGTATTAGTTATCAAGCCTCTTGATGGCGTAAAACCAGAAATTAGCTAACCACTGCATTTATACTCTAGACAAAAAAAGACCGCTCTATTTAGCGGTCTTTTTTATTCAAGATAGCCAATCGAAATTATCTTGCCATAGACGCCTTAGACTCTTGCTCTTGCTTCATCTTTAGGGCCGAATAACCCCCTTCATTGGTAACGTTCGTATAACCCAAATCTGTTAGGGCTTTTAAAGCCTTTCCTGCGCGACCACCACTGCGGCAATACAGATGGATTTCTGCATCCTTATCTTTAGTTACCGTTGCAATTTGTTCTGCAATATCGCCATGAGGAATATTCATTGAGCCTTCAATATGACCTGAACTATGCTCAGAGGCTGTTCGCACATCAATCCAGTAGGCAGTTTCAGCTTGAATACTGAAAGCCATGAAAATAAACAGAAGGGTTAATATTTTTTTCATCTTTAAATTCTCAATTAGGTGTGTGAGCACACAATATAACTCATTTGGAATATATGCAAGCACAAAAAAGCGCTAGAAGTTGCCTTCTAACGCTCCAAGTAATCTAAGTTAAATTGAATTAGCTTACATCAATCATCTGTACCGAACCGTCTTCCATTACTTCTGCAATTTGACCACCAGGCTCTTCCATCATAAGAAGAATAAGGAAGCCAACGACTGCCGTTATAGCAATAACCGAGAAGAATACTGAATAATCTACAAATGATAATACAGTCAAATACGTTACTGCACCTACGTTACCATATGCACCTGTCATACCCGCAATTTGACCCGTTAAACGGCGTTTAATTAGAGGTACTACTGCAAACACAGCACCCTCACCCGCTTGAACAAAAAACGAACATGCCATTACAGTCACTACTGCTAGCCATAATGGCCAAGCACTGTCGACTAAAGACATTGCAAAGTAACCGATCGCTAGACCAGCCGTTAAAATAAGTAAGGTCGGTTTGCGGCCAAATTTATCTGAAATCCAACCACCACCAGGGCGTGACATAAGGTTCATAAAGGCATAAGCCGATGCAACCATACCTGCGTAAACCGGGCTCAACTCGAAAGTTTCAGCAAAGAATAAAGGCAACATTGAAACAACCGCCAATTCAGAACCAAACGTTGCAAAATACAATACGTTTAATACCGCAACCTGCTTAAATTTATAACGGTGCAATTCTGGAACAGGCTCTTTAAAAATATTTTTATTCACGGCCCAAACATGTTTAAGCTCATATGCAAACAATAAAACCAAACCAAAATAAGAAATATTTGCGACTAATTCGCTGTACATTTCAACGCCAGCTGGTGATAACTTCCAGTTTAACAATGCAAGAGCTGCATACATTGGCAGTTTCATAATAATTAGTAAGAAGAAGTCACCTTTACTCGTTACTTCAATTGCACCCACATTTTTTGGTTTAAAGTAAGTAGAACCTTTTGGTGTATCCGCTACGTTCATGTAAAAGATAAAACCAAAGATAAAACTAATCGCACCTGTAATACCAACAGCATATCTCCAGCCATCATCACCGCCAAATGCAAGTGCAATAACCGGAAGAGTAAACGCAGCTGCTGCTGAACCAAAGTTACCCCAGCCGCCATATATACCTTCTGCAGTACCTAGCTCTTTCGCTGGAAACCATTCACTGACTAAACGAATACCAATAACAAAACCAGCACCAATAAAACCAAGCATAAAGCGAGCAATTGCGGCTTGTGCAAAACTGTCTGCTAACGCAAACATAAAGCAAGGTATCGAACAAATAATCAGCAAGGCCGAATAGACGATTCTAGGGCCAAAGCGATCGGTTAACATTCCAATAACTACTCGCGCTGGAATAGTCAAAGCTACGTTTAGAATCAACAGTGTTTTAATTTGCGAAGCTTCTAAACCCAAGCTATTTGCAATTGCCATCAGCAAGGGCGCATGGTTAAACCATACAAAGAAGGTAATAAAAAAGGCTATCCAACTCATATGCAAGGTTTTCATCTTGCCTGTGAAGTTAAATATATTNAACTTTTCAGTCGACATAAGTTTATCTCTAGAGTTTTAAAACTGTACGCGCCAGCTAAAGTAGCTGGCGATTTTATTTTGTATTGAACTTACCACTCAAACCAATAAGTCTTTAATTAGGTGTTAGATTTAAGCTGAACCTGTCCAGCATCTACTCTAATTTCGTAAGTTTTTAACGAAGCAGAATCATCTTCCAGGCATTCACCCGTTTTCAAATTAAAGTGCTGCTTATACAGTGGTGAAGCAACAACTATAGCATCACCAATCGAGCCGATAATCCCACGAGACATAACATTAGCCTTGCCAAACGGATCGAAATTAGAAAGTGCAAATAACTCATCAGCCAGTGCAGGTTTGAAAATTGCTACCTGCTCTCCCTCATGCAAAGCACACAGTCCTGTATCAGCAGTTAAATCAGATTCGTTACAAACGGTAATCCATTGTTCAGAGCTCATAGTATTCGTTGTCATAATATTTTTCCTATCCCTTGTCCGATGTAACCGTTATTTATTTGTATCTAAAGAAACTAATTCAATTCGCTCAGCTTCAGTAGCTGGACGACGCTGACCACGCTCTCTAACAAAAGCTAATTCACTATCTTGCTCATCACTATTAATAAAGTGCTGGAATCGTTTTAGTTTTTCAGGGCTTTCAATCGTTGTCTTCCACTCACACTGGTATGTACCAACAACCGTTGTCATTTCGTTATCAAGGTCTGCACCGATATTTAACTTATCGTTCATTACAACTTCACGAAGATAATCTAAACCACCCTCTAAGTTTTCCATCCAAACCGAAGTACGCTGTAAACGGTCTGCTGTGCGAACGTAGAACATCAACACTCGGTCGATGTAACGCATTAATGTTTCATCATCTAAATCCGTTGCAAATAAATCTGCATGGCGAGGACGCATACCACCATTACCGCAAACGTAAAGATTCCAACCACCTTCTGTCGCGATAACACCAATATCTTTACTTTGGGCTTCGGCACACTCACGAGTACAACCAGACACACCGAACTTAATCTTATGCGGAGAACGAAGACCCTTATAACGATCTTCTAGAGCAAGAGCCATTGATACTGAATCAAGCACACCATATCGACACCACGTACTACCGACACACGACTTAACCGTACGAAGAGACTTACCGTATGCGTGTCCTGTTTCAAAACCCGCATCGACCAAAATTTTCCAGATAGTTGGTAGCTCATGCAATTGAGCACCAAACAAGTCGATACGTTGACCACCAGTAATTTTGGTATATAGATCGAAGTCTTTAGCCACCTGACCCAAAACGATTAATTTATCTGGAGTAATCTCACCTGCTGCGATGCGAGGAACAATGGAATAGGTTCCATCTTTTTGCATATTTCCTAAATAAACATCATTGGTATCCTGCAAACCAATATGCTCATCTTTCAGAATATATTCATTACTGAAAGACGCTAAAATATTACCTACGGTAGGCTTACAAATCTCACAACCATGACCTTTACCATGACTGGATAGTAGCTCTTTGAAGGTTTTGATACCTTTAATACGAATGATGTCAGCTAACTCTGCACGAGTATAAGCAAAGTGCTCACAAAGATCGTTATTCACTTCAACACCCAGCGATAACAATTCAGCGTCCATGACCTGCTTTGTCAATGCCGCGCAACCACCACAACCAGTACTCGCTTTTGTGGATTCTTTTACGTCACCCATAGTGCAACAACCGCCTTGAACAGCTGCAGCAATATCACCTTTGGAGACATCAAAACATGAACAAATAGTGGCTGTTTCTGGCAATGCATCAACACCGAGCCCAGCACTTGCTTCGCCATCAATACTTGGAAGAATTAAACCTTCTGGATTTTCAGGTAAATCCATATCGTTTAATTTAACTTGAAGTAAGTTGCTATAAGCATCCGCCTCACCAACTAAAACAGCACCTAATAACTTTTTGCCATCAGCTGAAACAATTAAACGCTTATATACCTGATTNATATCATCTTGGTAAACATAACTTAAACATCCTGGTGTTTTACCATGAGCATCTCCAATCGAAGCCACATCAACACCCAGCAGTTTTAATTTGGTACTCATATCAGCACCTTTAAACTGTAGCTCGCCGCCTTTAATATGATCGAACGCAACCTTCGCCATACTATAACCTGGAGCAACCAGACCATAGATCATGCCACCCCAAAGGGCGCACTCACCAATCGCATAGATATCTTCATTGGATGTTTGACAGTTATCGTTAATTTGAATACCGCCACGCTCGCCAATTTCAATATCAAACTGACGGGCAAGTTCGTCTTGAGGGCGAATACCTGCAGAGAACAAGATCATATCGGTTTCTAAAAAGGTGCCATCAGCAAAATTCATACGGTAGCGACAATCTTCGCCTGCAACGATTTCAGTTGTATTTTTACCCGTATGAACTTCTACGCCTAACTCTTCAATCTTGGTGCGTAATAAATCACCGCCACCTTCATCTAACTGTACAGCCATCAAGCGAGGAGCAAATTCAACAACGTGAGTTTTAACACCGGCTTGTTTAACAGCGTTAGCGGCTTCTAAACCTAAAAGACCACCACCAACAACAACACCCACCTTACTACTGGCAGCTGAAGCAGAGATAGCCTCTAAATCTTCAATCGTACGATAAACTAGGCAGTGCTCTTGATCTTTTCCTGGGATTGGTGGAACGAATGGAAATGAACCCGTTGCAAGAATCAGCTTATCGTAAGCTTCTTTACGGCCGTTTGCCGTAACTACATATTTTTCATCACTATTAATCTCAACTACTTTGTCGTTAAGTACATAGTTAACGCCTTTTTCTTGATAGTAGCCTTCGGATGTTAGCGCAAGATCTTCTGCTGTTGAACCTGAAAAGTACTTACTAAGTTGTACGCGGTCGTAAGCTAAGCGAGGCTCTTCAGAAAAAGTGATCACCTCGTATTGCTCTGCCGTATCTGATGTCACAACAGTATNAATAAAGTTATGACCTACCATGCCATTACCAACAACAATTATACGAGTCTTATTCATGATGGATCTCTCTAATCTGGGTTATCTTAATAATCGCTCTATTTCGTAATACACATAAAACTTATGGATCGCGTATCATGACATGGCGTATTTTACCTACTGCCTTGCAACCAAGATGCCAACTCTAAAAACCCTGTAGTAATTGGGTATATGCCCCGTAATGAATCACTTTTTGATTTAAAAATAACCAAAGCCGAAAAATAATGCTCCATTGAGGTTCACCACAAAATAGCTTCCGCACCAGCTAGAGGCACAAAAAATAAATATTAAAACCTTCTATTAGCTGACGCACTTTTTTATCAATAGTGCGTTTTAATGCCTGTTATAGTATTCTTTTTCATATTGATTAATCACTAAGCACACATAATGAGCATTCGGTCAGAGCAAAAAGAGAAAACCCGCCAAGCAATTATTCAAGCTGCTTTAAGGTTAAGTGAAGAGAAAGGTTATCCTGCACTAAGCTTACGGGAAGTAACCCGCGAAGCGGATATAGCACCGGCTACCTTTTATAGGCACTTTAAGGACATGGAAGAGCTTGGCTTAGTATTGGTCGACAAAGTTGCCCTCACCTTGCGCCAGCTAATGCGTAAAGCTCGTCAGCGTATTAAAGATAATGGCAGTGTTATTGAGTCTTCAGTAATTACACAACTCGAATTTAGTCAAAAAAATCCTCAACTTTTTAGACTATTAACCAGCGGACTAACGGGAGGGCCATTAATTTTTCGTGAAGCCCTTCAAAAAGAAAAGCAATTTTTCGTTGATGAGCTAATTGAAGATTTGAGCAATGATGAACGATTAGCGAATATTCCAATGGCAGCAGAATTAATGGTAAATCAAGTGTTAGTAGCAAGTATTGAAGCAATTGATAAAAAGGCAGATGAGCTAGTTCAAATTCAGCAGCGTTTAATTACTCAGTTACGCATGATCCTTTTAGGCAGCATGGCTCAAAACACCTCTAAATAAACTGTTTATCTTGATGTTAATAATTTCCTGAATGTTAGCTAGGTACTACTCATAAAGTAAAAATGAGCAGCACCAGATTGAAGCTTAGCCTTCAGTATTATCGATATTGTTTCAGATATAAGGTTTCAAAAAAGCGCTTAGCGAAATGCATAACCCGTAATCCAGGCAACATAAACGTCCCCTTATCCGTTCTTTTGATCAAGATACCGTGTGAAAGTGTATCAATGATACAGAATAATTCATGCTTGAATGTTTCAAGATCTTCCTTTCCATTTAACTCAGTTACTAGATTACGACTGCACGCTTCTGCCTGAATATCCGCAGCATGAGCTTGCTTGGGTTGCCAATCAGGGCCAGGAAAGCTGCCTGAATCTCCAGCGACATAGGTTTTTTCCATCCCTTCTACCTGACAAAAAGCATTAGCCTTAATTAAACCACCTTCTGATTTTGCTATTTCGGAATCCTGAGCCCAAGCCGGCCCCGTCATGCCTGGCATAAATAAAATCAAGTCTGCATTAATCTCACCACCTTCAGTAATAACTTTATTACGCTCGAAGGCTTTCATCTTATGACCAAGGTGTGTCTTGATGTCTTTTTTAGCCATCATACCCAATATTAAATCAGGGACTTTTGCACCTAAGCGTAACCCAGGTTTTTCAGCCGGATTAAAAAATATTATCTCGAACTTATCACGACGCCCTTGTCTGCGGAGCAAGGTATCAATTCCAAATAAAAATTCAAACATCGGACCGCCACGCATAGCGGAAGGTTCTTTTGGATTACCACCAAAACCAATAGCAATGGTCCCACCTGTCATCGAGTCCAGCTTATCTTTAATTTTTTCTGCCGCGAGAATACCTTCACACGGCGTAATTACGTGCTCGATACCAGGGAGTTTTTTAATGAAACGACCACCAGATGCGATAATTAGACCATCGTTTTCAAAATCGCCATTATCTGTATGAACAGTGCGCCCCTTATTCGTAATATCTGTCACTCTTGCCTGTATGAAATCGACATTCTGGCGTTTGAAAAAGTTTGTCATATCAATCTTTAGGTCGTCGCCCTTTCGGATCTTAGACGGTATCCAAATAATACTCGGAAGATAGATTAACTCTTTCGAAGGCGCTATTACGGTTATATTTGCGTCTGGTGCCTCTTTACGGGTTTTCTTAACGGCCGTAAGTGCAGCAAAACCTGAACCGAGAATAACAATATTCATCTTGGCTTGATCCTTTTTAATCAAATAATGTTTAAGTCAGTTTTAATATTTAGGTCAATTTAAAATAGTGTAGATAGGTATTCATCAATAATAACAACAATCATATTATTGCTATATGGTTATACAGGCATTTATACTAGCACAACCAACAACAAGGAGGTAAGGGGTTGGGAATACCGAGAACAACGAGCCCTTAAGACAGTTCCGGCATTTCAACTCTCAAAGAAATTATAAGTATAAATACTGATTTCCCTACCCNCATCCACTCAACCTACTGAATAAAAATGCTATAAATATGATAATTCGAGCTTGAAAATAAACTCTTACATCAAATCATAGGGCCTTGAAATGCTAAAAAAAGACAAAGATGGATGGATTACTAGTCTTAAAATACACAAAGAGCACAAGCCCAGAATAGAAAAATCACCAATTGGCATTGTTGCTGCTATTGTATTGCATCGAACTGGCTCAAGTAATGCTTAATCAGTTCTTAATGCTTGGGAGAGAAAGCAAGAAGGGACTCACTTTCTTATTTCTGAAACGGGCAAAATCTTCCAAACTGCTAGCCTACATTATCAATGCTGGCACGTTGGCAAGCTCTACTCTAAGTGCAGAACGGTTTCATCATGCGAAAAGAAGGATTCCGAAGTAATAGAACGACTATTGCACAAAAAGAACACTAGCTGGGGTGATAAATTTAAATTAATTACTAGGCATGAATTAACAAAAGATTACCCTACTCGCTTTCCTCATAACATTGACTCTATCGGTATTGAAATAGTTGGTTTAATATCTGAAGAAAACGAAATTTATGAAACACCAAACAAACTACAATTAGAATCACTATTCTGGCTTGTCGATGAGCTTATCTCACTATATGGATTAAGCATCAAAGATTTATATGCTCATGGAAAGATTGCACATAAAGACCCCAAAAAATCAGAAGGTGCATCAGCTTTAAAAGCCTATGCAATTAAGAAGGCAAGCTAACATGATAAAAATTATTACCATATTGATCTGTATTTACACTCTATTAGCATGTTCTTCAAATATAGTCACAAACATCCATAATACAGAAATGNGATTCAGCAACATCCAATCAAACTTTATAGTTGACGACATTAACAACTATAATTGTGGTGAAATAGATATCTCTGTATTGAATCATGTTCTGACTACTGGTGTATCTGCATCACAGAAAAAAGTCCATGATCACCACTCGACAACAGGCTGTTCAATAAAAGGACAACTTACAAAAAAACATAAAAGTGTCGGGTTTGTATTTGATTACGGAGGAATATTTTATTTTGATGACTCATCAATTGTGGTTTGTGCTGAAGAGTGCTGTAAAAATAACTTTGAATACTGTACGTGGGATGAACAAGCGGAATAGACCCATAAACCGCACCTACTCTTGAGGCCTTAAAATGAAATATATTACATCGGTAATATTTGGCTTTATATTAGTTGGGGTTCTAAGTATCACTCTCACGCCACTTTTAAGTGATGCCTACATTTCCTTTTATGACTTAGAAGCTGGCCCAGATGCGGAAACTGAGTTATTTATGTTTCTACTCTATGTGCAATGGCCTTTGTTTTTTGCAACCGGCTTTGCTTCAGGCTACTTACTACACAGTAAGATTATATCCCGAAAACATAAGTGATGATTGACTACCCAAGACCAAAGCGCTGGACAATCAAAAAAATGATCCACTCCTGCAGATTTTGAAGCAATAATTATCTATACCGAATAGGATGAAACGATCCCCATAAAACGAATCATGCCTAAACACAACGCCCGTCACGAACGCACATAAAAACTAAGACCAAGCGAGATACTGCTAGAAAACAGTGGCATGAAAAAGATGACAGCAGCATAAATAAAACAGACATATTTCCCTATGTGTAGTGGCACACTAATTTTGGTCGNTTAATAGGAGGTGCTAAAATGCCCTCATATATTTACGGTGACAATATGACCAAACAAACCAGACCACGCTTTGACCCAGAATTCAAAGTAGAAGCAGCACAGTTAGTTCTCGACCAAGGCTATTCAGTAAAAGAGGCCGCTCAAGCTATGGGCGTTGGCCTTTCAACCCTAGATAAATGGGTTCGAAAATTAAAAAATGAACGTGATGGGCAGTTAACACCAGGTAACCCAATCACGCCTGAACAACGAGAAATCGCTGAGTTAAAAAAGCGTATTAAGCAGCTAGAAACAGAGAAAGACATATTAAAAAAGGCTTCAGCTCTCTTAATGTCCGACAGCATGAACGGTTTGCGCTAGCCAAGCAGCTTAAGGGAGCTTACAAGGTCACGGATTTATGCCAAGCCTTCAGTATTTATCGAAGCAGTTTTAATGACTGGCTTAAGCGTAAAAAATTCATTAATCCTGATCGGATTA
>PAOL01000043.1 GCA_002708475.1 Oleispira sp.
TGAGAATAAATAATGACTTCATTAATAACCAATACAACAATTGTCATCATTAAACCACCGCTTCCCATCGCAGTAGCTTTAAGAAAGCTTCTGCGTGAGTTATTTGGCTTCGAGGTCTTAGTTGCATTTGTTGTATTGGTTATTAATGAAGTCATTATTTATTCTCCATACTTTGAATGGAGCTCGACTTCGCGGGCATGATATTGGTAAACAATTCATTGTCAGAGGTCGCATCATTATTAGCGACAGAATGGATAGCAGCCTTAATACGAGGATATGTGCCACATCGACAAATATTACCACTCATTGCATTATCAATATCTTGATCACTAGGATTAGAATTATTGGCTAACAAAGCGGTTGCAGACATTATTTGACCCGACTGGCAGTAACCACATTGAGGTACGTTATGCTCGACCCAAGCTTGTTGCACTGAGCTGAGTTGATCGATATTACCAATACCTTCGATGGTGGTAATGGCTTGTCCTGCAACAGCACCAACAGGCGTAATACAGGTACGGATGGGATTGCCGTTTAAATGCATGGTGCAAGCGCCACATAAGCCTGCACCGCAACCGAATTTGCTGCCTTTTAGATCTAAATAATCACGGACTACCCATAATAAAGGAGTATCGGCTTCTACATCGAGGGCGTGTTGAATGCCGTTTACGGTTAGTTTAATCATAATTATTTTCACTTCTTATTATTCGGCTTATGCTGAGAGATTAACAACTGCCAATAGATGACGCAAAGTTTGCTTTAGCGTTACCTTAATTGAATTGAATAGCAGGAGTAAGGGTCATTTTCTGCTAAAATCAGGGCAATATTTCCATTGTTAAGACAATATAATTATTAGGCATACGGTTAAGGCATTTTAATGGCAAAGAAATTCTATGTAATTTGGGTTGGGCGTGAGCCTGGTATTTATACAGATTGGCCTACAGCACAAAAGCAAATTATAAAATTTTCTGGAGCGAAGTATAAATCGTTCCCGACTAAGGCAGAAGCAGAAGCGGCTTTTTCAGGTGGAACAGTTAGTTCTGCTGGTAAGCCGTCATCAAATTCATCTAAAAATACCAATAAAGGTAATAACCTATCAGCACCACCGATTAAAACCGATGTCGTCATTTATTGTGATGGTGGTTGTGATCCTAATCCTGGCAAAGCAGGTTCGGGTGTTGCTGTGTATCAAAACGATCAGCTGATTCAACTTTGGTATGGAGTGTATAACCCTAATGGTACGAATAATACCGCTGAATTAAATGCGTTATTTTATTCTTTGCAACTTGCTCAGCACGCAACGAAACAAGGTTTAAGCGCACAAATATTGTGTGATTCTATGTATTCAATTCAGTGTATTCGCGATTGGGCGGCGGGCTGGGAAAAGAATGGCTGGAAGAAGAAAACGGGTGAAATCAAAAATCTTGAAATAATCAAGCTTGCTTATGCTTTATATAACGAGATTAAAGATACGGTTTTGCTGTCGCATGTGAAGGCTCACGCAGGGACGGAAGGCAACGAACTGGCCGATCGCATGACGATGGTCGCGGTTGAGCGCAAAGACCCTGCTTGGGTACAGTACGAAAAAAATCCAAGTGGCGAGTTTGATATTCCAGCATTGTTAAAAATGAGAGCAGGATAAAGATGCGTAAAGGGTAGTAATACTTTTACGTTAGCTTATCGTTTTCGTCCAATCAGCGGCTTGCTTTGAGTCGCTGATTTTTGCATCTACCCAACGTTCCCCAGCTTCACCTTGTTTGGTCTTAGTCGCTTCTTTCTTCCAAAATGGGGCTTCGGTTTTAAGAATATCCATGATGAATTGTGACGCTTCATAAGCGGCAATACGATGCGCGCTGCTAACGCCAACTAAAACAATTTGGTCGGTTGCATGCAGTTCACCTACGCGATGAATGATACGCACGCCGTCTAATGGCCAGCGTTGTTCAGCCTGTTTCGCAATATCGTTTAGTACATTCTCTGTCATACCTGGATAGTGCTCTAAGGTCATGCTGCTGACTTGTGAGTTATCACTAAAATCCCTGACTAGTCCTACAAACATAACGATTGCACCGCATTGCAGGCTACGTTCACGCAGTTGTTGGTATTCTAGGGGAAAATCGAAGTCTTCATGTTGAACAGAAATCATAGGTTATCTACTGCTTGGTTCTTTCATGGCAGTATGGAATGCTATTGATCTCTGTTCAACTCAGTTTCGTTTATTTTGGTAAAAAACCTGCTTCTTGTAAATGTTGGGTCATTTTATCGAACATAAGCTGAAGGCCATTCATTGGGCGCAGCATGACTTCAAAATGAATGATTTTACCCTCGTCATTCCAACGAATTAAATCAATGCCCTTTATAGCTTTATCATCGACGCGTGCACTGAATTCCAGAGCAAAATTATTATCGTCTATCCATTCTCTTTGATATTCAAAATCTTGAAAAATATCAATGACCATTTTTAAGATATATTGAGTAATATCACGGCCAACTTTTGGCTGCCAAACCGTTGGTGAATGGAATTCGACATTGTCATCCAAAATATCTCTTAGTAATGTCATGTCTTTATTGGCAACGACTTGGTGCCACTTGTCTAAATTAGCTTGAGTCATGTAAAGCCTCTTATTTTTATAATGCTTACTCCTTCTTAAATTATAGGTTTATCTTTACATCGTCAAGATTTTGGTTTGGATTCACTTGTTTTTATTGATATAGGTTGCGATAAACTCAATATGGGCCAAATAATTGATTATTGGGCCTTTTTTGTGTCTTGACACAAAGAACTGCAGGAGTAATCTGGATGGACAATAAATGCTTATAGGAAAGCAATATGCCATATCACGATAACGTTGTAGACGAATTAAATTTGCTTGTGAAATTTAACCTGCGTTCAATGCAAGAAGGCATTAAAGTTCACCATGATGCGGATATTTCTCTTATTGAAGCCGCAGAGCGTTTACACAGTAAAGGAATGATTACTCAGATCGACGGTGGTTATCTAACCGATCGCGGTGTTGAGATTGCTGAAAAAGCACAAGCGTTAATTTCGGCTTTAGAAATCAAGTTAACCTGAGGCACTCAATCTGAACAGGCAGGAAGCGTATTACAACACTCCTGCTTGTGCAGTTTCCACCCTACGACTCAGTGCTTCTCCTTTTTGTTTTCTTTGTATAATCTTCTAGTCTTATCCTGAAATAAATTATTTTTAATTTTTAGCGAAGACTTTTCGTTTTTCGTTCGTATAACTTATCAAATACTTAAACTTAGTATTTCTAAAATGACTCACACATGTAAGGTGTTTATAATGAAAAAACGTACAATTACAGCTCTTATCTTAGCTACAACGGTTCTATCTTCTGCTGCATATGCAAGCTGTGGTGATAAAGATAATTCTAAAAAAGGCGCTAATAAAAAGCACGGCGCTAAAAAGTTCATGATGATTGATGTGAATAATGACGGAAAGATATCTAAAGAAGAGATGCAAACTTTCCATGATAATCATTTTATGAAAATGGATACTGACAAAGATGGCTTTATTACCAAAGAAGAAATGAAGGCAAACCACAAAGCTCAGCATAAAGGCAAAAAAGCACTTAAAGATAGTAAAGAGTGTCCAAAAAAGTCTGACGATGAATAATCGTTATCTTAGATAGGTAACTTGATGAACAGTCTAAAGCACCAGACCGATGAGGAACTTATGGTATTGATACAGGCGCATAATCACGTAGCATTTTCAGAGCTGGTAAAACGGCACACTGATCGTTTCTATGCGTTGGCTTATCGTACACTATTTAATCAGTCTGATGCTGAGGATATTGTTCAAGAATCATTTTTAAAGTTATGGCACAAGCCGACATTATGGCAACTAAAGCGTGGGAGTAAATTTACGACTTGGTTTTATCGCCTTATTGTTAATGCGTGCTATGACTTGAATAAGAAAAAATCGTCTCAAGAAATTTTATTGATTGACGAAAAAGATGGCCAAGATTATGAGCTGATTAGTGAGGATGATGAAAATTCTCAGCAGTTTTCAGATATAGAAGTAGCACTTAAAGAGTTACCAGAAAGACAGCGTATGGCACTTAATTTATGTTTTTATGAAGACTTATCGAATAATGAGGCTGCGAGTATCATGGGTATTCGGTTAAAAGCATTACAGTCTTTAATTATGAGAGGTAAGGCAAGCCTAAAGGCTTATTTCAATACTTCTGAGGAAAATAATCATGAACATAAGTGATGAAAAACTCGATCAATTATTGAAGAGTGCTGTACCTATACCTCCAAGCTCTAATTTAGCTGAGCGCATTATCGCTCAGGCAGCCACTTCACAGATAACCGCAAAAATAGAGACTGGTAAAAGATCTTTATTTAAGCAGATTTTGAACAATTTTATTCTTCCTAAACCTGCTTATGCATTAGCGTGTAGTATGTTGGTGGGGGTATTGTTAGGTTGGCAGGATTCTGCGTTAGACGTTAATACTATTCAGCTGGCTTCAATTGACGAAGATCTAAGCAGTTTATTTATAGCTGAGGTTAATTATTATGAATAAAAAAATGAGAGTTTTTATTTCTATTTCTGTACTGCTAAACGCTTTGTTAGTTGGTGCAGTAATGGGAAAGGTGATGGGTGGGATGTCAAAACATCATGATGATAGGAATCATGCATCATCTCATACAGATAAACGCTTAAGTAAACTTCTTCAAGTGTTACCTGCTGAAAAGAGAGGCTCTTTTGAGAAGCGTTTTACCGATTTAAAAGAATTAAAGCGCATTGAAAGAAATGAAATGAAAATAGCAAGAAAGCATCTTATGGCTGTTTTTGAACAAGAACCATTTGATAAAGATACGTATCAGAAAGCGGTAATGTCATTGAATAATTTACATCAAGGTCAGGTAGAAAAGCACATGATGTTGATGTCAGATATGGCAGAGTATTTATCACCTAAAGAAAGAAAACAGTTAGCTCGGATGATAATGAAACGTAAGTGATTTTGAGAAGAAAAGGGGAGGCTAATAGATTAGTCTCCCCTGTGTAGCGTTTTACCAATAGCGCTTCCTAGAAGCGATAGACAAGTGATGTTTTATAGCTGGTATTTATTTTACTATTGTCAATTTCTGGGCTTGCGTCTAAATTTTTTGCAGGCTGGCTATCAAGATTGATGTCATATTGTAACTTCAGGTCTAGAGTCTCTGTTAATTTTACGGCGAGTGCAGATGTCATGTAGCCTCGATAATCACTAAAATCAGTGGTTTGAGGTTGATAGTATAACGTCGCACTGATACCAACTTGATCGTTAATACGGTGCTTGTAAACGGCAAAACTGTTAATTCGCCACAGCTTACTTTCTTTTTCATAAGTGTCTAGATCTAGCACTTCACGCTCTATAAAACCACCTAATCCTAGGGTTAATGAAAATACCTTGTCACCCTCTGCGATAATGTGGCGAATATTACTACCGATTAATGAACGAGATTTAAGGTTGTCGAATACATTTTCTTCCCATTGAACAAAGCCTTCAACAGCCCATTTAGTATTTAATAAGTGAGTCCAGCGTCCGTGAACAAAACTATCATCATCATCTGTTACACCGTTTGTCGTGCCATACTGACGATCAAAAATACCAAGATAAATATTATCGCCATGGCGGCTTATTAGTTTTGAAGCTGCGCTGTAATGCTCTTCCGTCTTGTTGCCAGTTTTACCATCAAAACCTAATTCAACGTGGCCACTCCAACCTTCATTAGGCAAGCCTGGGCGTGAATCCTCAATGTTTGATATGGAGTGTGCATTTATGGATATTACTAGAGCGGTAAATAGAAATATTTTATTTAGCATAGGGCGATTTTTGTACGTTTCGATTAGTGAGTGGTTACAGGGGTGAGGATATTAGTTTATAGCTAGATAAAGTAAAAGCAGTAGTAGAATAGATCTAACATTAAGAACTGAATTATTTAAAGGGAATTAATTGAGCAATTTGAATTGATTAAAACTAAGTAAAAATGGTGGGCCCTCGCAGACTTGAACTGCGGACCTGCCGATTATGAGTCGGATGCTCTAACCAGCTGAGCTAAGGGCCCCCATTGAGGAGTTATCTTGCGATAACGACACAGATTATAACCATGCTTTACAAAGAGCGCCACCCCTTTGATTTAAAAAAGAAAAACATCTGATTTAAATAATTAAAAGACTGTATCTAAAAGCAAAAAGCAGAGAATCCAAAAACGAAAAACCCGGCTTTAGCCGGGTTTTTGTTTAAATTTCAAACAATAAGAGTTGTCTGAAATTCAATCATCTAACATAACGGTATTCTAAGACTATTCGTCTAGGAAGCTACGTAGATGATCAGAACGAGTAGGGTGACGTAGTTTACGTAACGCTTTCGCTTCAATCTGACGGATACGTTCACGTGTCACGTCGAACTGCTTACCTACTTCTTCCAAAGTATGGTCAGTGTTCATATCGATACCAAAACGCATACGTAGAACTTTTGATTCACGAGCGGTTAGGCCAGATAGTACATCGCGAGTCGCATCGATTAAGCCGCCAGTAGTAGCAGTATCAATAGGCGATTCAGACATGGTATCTTCAATGAAGTCNCCTAAGTGCGAATCTTCGTCATCACCAATTGGAGTTTCCATTGAGATAGGTTCTTTGGCAATTTTAAGTACCTTGCGAACTTTATCTTCTGGCATTTCCATGCGCTCAGCCAATTCTTCTGGCGTTGCTTCACGGCCCATTTCTTGTAACATCTGACGAGAGATACGGTTCAACTTGTTGATCGTTTCAATCATGTGCACAGGAATACGAATGGTACGTGCTTGGTCGGCAATAGAACGAGTAATTGCCTGACGAATCCACCAAGTAGCGTAAGTCGAGAATTTATAACCACGACGGTATTCAAACTTATCTACGGCTTTCATCAAACCGATGTTACCTTCTTGAATGAGATCCAAGAACTGCAAACCACGGTTGGTATATTTTTTCGCAATCGAGATAACTAGACGTAGGTTAGCTTCAACCATTTCTTTCTTAGCACGACGTGCGCGAGCTTCACCGATAGAAACTTTACGATTAACTTCTTTGATCTCTGGAATGGATAGGGTCACATTCGCTTCAATCGTTTTAATCTTTTTCTGAGCACGCTGAATATCGAACTTATAAACCGCGACTTTTGCAGAATATGGTTTATCTGCTGCGATTAATTCATCTACCCAAGTTTCGCTGGTTTCATTACCTTGGAAAGATTTAATGAACTCTCTACGTTCCATTCTGCACTTACGAGTAAGTAGAACCATNATGGCGCGTTCTTGNGCACGAATAGCTTCTTGTGATTCACGGGTATTGTTAACCAATGCTTCAAAGTAGCGAGGAGTCAATTTGATTGGTGCAAAGACTTCAGTTAATTCTGCGAAAGCAATTTCCGCTTCCTTACTAGCTCTGCCATGCTTAGCTAGAATGGCTTCTAGTGCATCATAGGCGACGCGAACTTCTTTGAAACGGCCTTGAACCATTTCAACGTCCATACCCGTAGGTTCGTCATCTTCATCATCATCTGAATCAGAGTCATCATCATCGTCTTCGGCTTTCTCTTTCTCAGTTTTTGGCTGAGTTTGAGGCGGCGGTGTAGGAATTTCGTCAGATGGATCGATAAAGCCATTAAATACGTCACCAATACGGTTAACGTCATCTTCTGCTTCTTCGAAAGCTGTTAATACTGTGTCTACAGAACCAGGATAATACGCAAGAGCTGACATCACTTCACGGATGCCTTCTTCAATACGCTTAGCGATAACAATTTCGCCTTCACGGGTTAGTAGCTCAACAGTTCCCATTTCACGCATATACATACGTACTGGGTCAGTTGTACGGCCAATGTCGCTATCAACAGCGGCTAAAGCTGCAGCTGCTTCTTCAGCGGCGGCTTCATCTGTATCGTTACCGGCTACGAACATAGCATCGGCATCAGGCGCAACTTCAGATACCGGAATACCGATATCGTTAATCATGCGGATGATGTCTTCTACTTGATCTGGATTCGCGATGTCATCGGGTAAGTGGTCGTTTACCTGAGCGTGAGTCAGGTAGCCCTGCTCTTTACCCTTGGCGATGAGGTCTTTTAAACGCGATTGTTGTGTATTCGCTGACATATAGGCCCTGTTGTAGTCGTCGCAGTCGTCTGCTCGGTGGCGAGGCAATAAACCCGAAAGTATAAACGCTAACCACTCATTGCGCTAGGCAAAGAGCTTGCTTGTGTGCGATTTGATAAAAATTTCTGTAGTTAATTTGGGGATAAAAAATAATAATTCAAGGTGTTGATTATTTTTTATGCTTTTTTAGTTGTTGTGGTAGTGCTAAATAGCGAGCTTTCTCTTCTGCGCTTAGCTTGCTAATAGATTCCCTTGCAATTTTATCTTGCAGCGATTGCCACTCTCGGCGCAATGCACGGTGATGCAATCTTTGTAATATGCCTTCAATATCATTGCTTGGGTCAATCCCGGCTGGCAATTCTAGGGGGTGATTTGCAATATTTTTTAGAATTTCGGCAAAGGGTGTTGCAGTCCATTGGATTAATAGGCCAATACTGCTGTTCTGCGGGCTTTGCTTTAATTTTTTAAGAATTTCACAAAGTAGGCGCTCATTTTCATCTTCAGGTTCAAAGTCTTCGAGAGACTCAATGCGCTGAGCACTTTCAGGAAATTTCACAAGTAGCGTCAGGGCTTTAAGAGTAAGCGTTGCCAGTTGCTTATCTTCTTTGCTATTTGTTCGAACTTCAGAATTTTGTGATTGTGCTTCTGAAGGTATTTGGTGTTCGCCGTCAACGTCTATGAAGTCACCTACATCAAAATCTTGCTCTTCATCGCCATGGTATTGCTGTTCGTCATAGTGATGAGTCGTTGCATCTTGCGCAGGCGAGCTACTTGCGCTTTGGTCTGTGCTGGCTCTTGTAATCGTTCTGTGCTGGTTAGGCTTTTCAGTTTCAGTAGGCAATAATTTGGCAAGAACTTCTTGCTTGATACCTGTTTCCTGGGCTAGTTGTTGCTGCATTAATTCTTTCAACATACCTGTTGGTAATCGAGAGATTAACGGCGCAGCAAGTTGACCGAATCGAGCTTTACCATCAAGTGTATCGAAGTCGACTTGTTCTTTAATATTTTCAAATACAAATTCAGGTAAGTGTTTTGAGTTATCCAAACGTTTTTCAAAGGCTTCCTTGCCTTCCTTGCGTACGATAGTATCTGGATCTTCGCCATCAGGTAAAAATAGGAAGCGTGCTTGTAGTCCGTCTTGAAGTGCTGGAATAACGGTTTCCATGGCGCGTTGTGCTGCGGTACGGCCGGCTTTGTCGCCATCGAAACAAAAAATTATTTCAGGTACAACTTTGAATAAGCGACGAATGTGGTGCTCGCTGGTTGCTGTGCCTAATGTGGCAACAGCGTAATGAATGCCATATTCCGCAAGGGCCACAACATCCATATAGCCTTCAACGATAATCATTCGAGTCAGTTTTTGGCGAATCTTACGTGCTTCATAGAGGCCATATAGCTCTTGGCCTTTATGGAAAATAGGGGTTTCAGGTGAGTTGAGGTACTTNGGCTTTTCATCCCCTAATACTCGGCCACCAAAGGCGATGACTTGGCCTTTTACATTACGGATCGGAAACATAACGCGATCACGGAAACGATCATATGTTCGGCCATCTTCTTTCTCGATGGTCATGCCACAGCTTATTAACTGCTTAATCGTTTTGTTATTAGTGCTGTCGTTTTTTTCGCCAGGAGCTAGGGCGTTTTGTAAATTGTCCCAGCCAGGTGGTGCATAGCCAATTGAGAAAAATTTAGCCGCTTTGCCTGATAGTCCGCGATCTTTTAGATAGCTAATGGCTTTGTCTTTATCTTTACTGGTACGCAGTTGTTGCTCAAAAAAGTCTGCTGCTTTTTGAGTAAGTGCGTGCAGCTCTCGATATTGCGGTTCTCGATTTTTTTGGTCTGTACCTTCGCGAGGGACTTCTATGTTGAGGTCGCCAGCGAGTTTTTCTACGGCGTCAGGGAATTCTAGGCCATCAAACTCCATAACAAATTTAACCGCGCTGCCTGTAGCGCCACAACCAAAGCAGTAATAAAACTGTTTATCTGGGCTAACGGTAAAGGAGGGGNTTTTTTCATTATGAAAAGGGCAGCAAGCAGAGTAGTTCTTGCCTGCTTTTTTTAGACGGATACGGGCGCTCACCACATCGATTATATCGAGGCGACTGGTTAAATCATCAATGAAGTTTTGGGGTATACGTCCGGCCATGTGTTNAGTGTACTCAAGCAGAAACTAAAAAGGCAGCCGAAGCTGCCTTTTTATGCAATCAAAAGATTGTGTGTCGATTAGCCGGCCATTTAACAGGTAGCGTTGGGTTAACCCAGTGCCGCTTTAACCAGTTGGCTGACTTGCGCCATATCGGCGCGGCCTTGTACTTGTGGTTTGAGGACGCCCATTAATTTACCCATATCCTGCATGCTTGCAGCACCGGTTTGGGTAACAGCGTCAGCCACTAATTTGGCCAGTTCATCTTCACTCAGTGCTTCTGGTAGAAACTCAGAGATGACAGAAATTTCAAACTTTTCTGTTTCGGCAAGATCGTGACGATCAGCTTGTTCGTACTGTTCAATTGAATTTTGACGCTGCTTTACCATTTTATCTAAAATGGCTATNGCGCGGTCATCATCAACATCAATACGTTCGTCTACTTCAACACGTTTAAATTCTGAAGCGGCTAAGCGTAGCGCAGACAAACGAGGTTTGTCTTTGGCACGCATAGCGTCTTTTACAGAACTTTTTATACTTGCAACGATAGCACTCATAAAATATTTCTTTTGATCGACTGTATTTAGCTAAAAAGCAGCTAGAAATGGTGTTTGATTAGTACAAACGAACCATTTTTTTGTTTTCACGCTGAACTTTTTTCGCGTGACGCTTAACAGCAGCAGCAGCTTTACGCTTACGTACTGAAGTTGGCTTTTCGTAATGTTCACGACGACGTACTTCTGACAAAACGCCTGCTTTTTCGCAAGAACGTTTGAAACGACGTAGAGCTACATCAAATGGCTCGTTTTCTTTTAGTTTTACAGCTGGCATCCAATATCACCTAATAAATATTCAGTGTTAATCTTTAAGGGGGCAACCACAAGAAGCCCAAATTCTGTCTTTCTATAACGTATGCGCGTTGCACACCTTATATAAGGGCGGGCATTCTAATCGGTATACGTTTGAATTGCAAAGAGTATAGACGAGGTAAGTGAGTAATAGTTGTAAATCATCTAATTTAGTAAGGTTGCAGTGCAAAATTGACTGAAAATCTCCCTATTTCTTGCTGAATATGGCCAAAGTAACCCTAAAGTCGTGCTAAAGGTATCCTCAAATCATTGGCATAAGCGTATCATGCTCGCCATTGATGTTATTACGAATGTATTAAGAAACTAATGTATTAGGAAACTAGAGGCCTTATGCTGATTCTGGGTTTAGAAACTTCTTGCGATGAAACGGGTGTTGCCGTCTATGACAGTGAACGTGGGCTTTTGGCTCATCGCTTATATTCTCAAATTGCGGTGCACGCAGAATATGGTGGTGTGGTTCCTGAATTGGCTTCTCGCGACCACGTGCGTAAAGCATTACCTCTAATTAATGAAGCATTAGCGGAAGCAGGGCATAGCGTTCAAGATTTAGATGGCGTTGCTTATACTCAAGGCCCTGGTTTGGTCGGTGCTCTTTTAGTTGGTGCAAGTGTAGGGCGTTCTTTGGCTTGGGGCTTGGATATTCCTGCGGTGGGTGTTCATCANATGGAAGGACACTTATTGGCACCCATGCTTGAGGAAGATCGCCCTGANTTTCCTTTTGTTGCNTTATTNGTTTCTGGTGGCCATACACAGTTGGTGCATGTTGCAGGTATTGGTGAATATCAGTTATTGGGCGAATCTTTAGATGATGCTGCGGGTGAAGCTTTTGATAAGGCCGCTAAAATGATGGGATTACCTTATCCTGGGGGCCCTGAGCTGAGTAAGTTGGCAGAAAAGGGGGATGGAAAGCGTTTTGAGTTTCCTCGTCCAATGACGAATCGCCCTGGTTTAGACTTTTCTTTTAGTGGATTAAAAACAGCTGTGCGCACAACTATTCTTAAAGAAGCGGTTGATGGTGTTTTAGATGAGCAGACTAAAGCGGATATCAGTGCGTGTTTCCAAGCGGCTGTTGTTGATACGTTGGCATTTAAGTGTAAGCGTGCGCTAAAGCAAACGGGCTTGAAAAATTTGATCATTGCCGGCGGTGTGGGCGCGAATAAATTATTACGCCAGCAGNTGATGGATATGACAAANAAGTTAGGGGGCCAGGTATTTTATCCGCGCCCTGAATTCTGTACTGATAATGGTGCCATGATCGCTTATGCGGGTTGTCAGCGCTTGATGGCAGGGCAACGTGCTGATTTAAGTTTGGGTGTTGTTCCTCGTTGGCCGATGACTGAATTGAGTTCTGTTGCGAAGAGTAGTGATCAAAATGGATAAGGTATTTATTCGTGGGCTAAAAGTTGAAACCATTATTGGTGTATTCGATTGGGAAAANCAGGTTCAGCAACCGTTAATTTTTGATTTGNTNATGGATTGGGATATTACCAAAGCAGCAGAAACNGATGACCTTGCTTACGCATTAAATTATGCNGCTGTAAGCGATCGAGTAATCGAATTTGTACAAGCCAATCAATATGATTTATTAGAACGTTTATTGGTTCAGCTCGCTGAAACTTTACGAACAGAATTTTCAATTCCTAAAATTAAAATTCGCGTAGAAAAACCTGCTGTTGCACCGAATGCCATTGCTGTCGGTTTGGAAATTGAACGTGGTTAAAATATATCTAGGTATCGGTTCCAATATAGAGCCTGAAACAAATATTGTTGCCGGTGTGAAAAGTTTAAAAACTTTATTTTCTGCTGTTGAAATATCTCCAACGTATTTAGCGCCACCCTTTGGTTTTGAAGGTGATTATTTTCATAACTTGGTGATATGTGCAGAAACGGATTTATCAATTAAAGAAGTTGTTGATGCTTTACGTCAGATTGAGTTCGATCATGGTCGCCCCGATCAAGCTGTAAAGTTTTCATCTCGTAGCCTAGATATAGACTTATTATTGTTCGGGGATTTTGTGGGTAAAGTAGAAGGTTATAAAATCCCTCGTTCTGATATNGATAAGTTCGATTTTGTTTTACGACCGCTACAAGATATTGCCGGAGGCGTGACACATCCAGTGAGCGGCAAGACATTTTCTGAACTTTGGTGCGCGATGAAGCAGAAGTGTGCGAACGAACTTCAGCTAGTTTGAGGCTCGTTAATTATATAGTGGACTAAATTACTACTTACAGTGAATTGTTTTTCAGCTTCTTAAGCTGCGTCATAACATTCACTCGCTCTTTTGCCATTGCTTCTCCAATTTCTTTCCCAATAATACCTTTCTCAACAAATTGCTTAGCGGTTATTTCCAAGCAGGCTTTTGCCATGTCAGTAATGTATTCAGTTTGGCTGTAGTCAATATGTTCAAATCCTGTTCGGCCTCGGCTATCGGCTTTGCAAGCAAGCAGAATTTTTTGCAAGCGCTCAGGTTTGCGCCATAGATCAATATTATTAAAAAGNTTCAATAATGTTTCAGGTTTTAGCTCAAATGCTCGATGTATGTGAGTATGGTACATACAAACTAGTCGAGATAGGTCTTTGAATTCAGTTGGTGTTTTTAAACGTTTATTAACTTCTATAACCAGTTTTTCACCGGATTGCTCATGCCCGTAGTGGCTAGGTAATATTTCTTTTTTTGTTAATCCTTTACCTAAATCATGAAGTAAACTTGCCCAGCGTATACTGATGTCTTCGCTTAGTTTACTCGCTTGTTCTAAAACCATTAAGGTGTGAATACCACAATCAATTTCTGGATGGTGTTTTTCTGGCTGTGGGATACCAAATAAGGTATCGAGTTCTGGGAAGATGATCGCAAGAGCACTACAGTCTCGCAGTGCTTGGAAATACACCCAAGGTTGAGATTCCCCCAAGGCTCGTTCTGTTTCTTGCCAGACTCTTTCGGGGGTTAATAATGAAAGCTCACCACTGTTTGCGATATCGCGCATTAATTCGATGGTTTCGTCAGCAATGGTAAAACCTAAATGAGCAAATCGTGCAGCAAAGCGCGCGACACGTAAGACGCGCAATGGATCTTCCGAAAAGGCATCTGATACGTGACGAAGAAGCTTAAGCTCTATATCTTTTTTGCCATTGTAGGGATCGTAGACAGTCCCTTCGCTATCTTGAGCCATTGCATTGATCGTGAGATCGCGGCGCAATAAATCTTCTTCTAAGGTGATGTCAGGATTGAAATCGCAGTTAAACCCTTGGTAACCACCACCAGACTTTCGTTCTGTTCGCGCTAGGGCATACTCTTCTTTTGTTTCAGGGTGCAAGAATACAGGGAAGTCTGCCCCTACTTGGCTGTAACCTAGATTAATTAATTCTTCTGGTGTGCTGCCTACGACAACCCAGTCTTTATCTTTCATTGGGATGTTTAACAGTGTGTCGCGTACTGCGCCACCTACTAGGTATATCTGCATTGCAAACTCTTTTAATAATTTAAAAACTAATTTGCCAACAACAAAAAAGCCCTAATCCGAAGATTAAGGCTTTAGTTTAAACGTTTTTTATTTCTATTTCAGCAGCAATAATCGCTGTGACTTAGAAGTAAAATCCTAATTCCATTGCAACACCTGCTTCTTTTTCTGGGTCGCTTGGATTAGCCATTGCAGCAATATCTAAATGGACGCCGAAAGGTGATAAACCTAAACCAATAGAAGCAATCGATGCATCAGAGACGCTTAGGTTTGTTCTATAGCCCGCCCGTAATTGCAAGGTATCAAATAAATCAAGCTCAGCACCAATCGCCGCATATTGAGTTGGTTCTTCAAAAGCAACGGGGTCGTTTTCCATTAAATCAACGTCAATGGCAATAACGGTCCAGTCAGTCGTATGAGAAACACCTCCACGGAACTGAGTGTCTAAACTAATTTTTGTTTTAGTAACTTCCCCCGTGATTGTATTAGCATTACTTTCAGTCTCGTATTCTTTGCTTATAAGGTTTTTAGCAACGATACCTACTTGCCATTGATTACTAGAGCCAAACTGATATGCCGCACCTGCATCTAGGTTGAATGAAGAAAAATCTTGCTCGGTATCCGTAATATCTTCTTCTTCAATGTCATCATCATCGACACTTGCGACGTAATTGAAAGTTTTGATGGTCTGTAGTTTAGGCGTGATACCAAAGGAAACATTTTCACCTAGAACCTCAAATTCTCGTGAGAAGGTCAGACCAATTTCAGTCACCCCAACAGCGACGATTTGCACATTAGAGGTTAGATCATCATCTAGAATAATATCGCCACTGATACCATCGGTTGATAAAATAGTACGACCGTCTTTTTCATAACTGAAGTCTTTTAATGCGGCTTGCTTGGCCTCTGCGTTAGTTGTCGCAGCATCAACAGCAGCAACTTCTGTAGCGGTACAGCTAGAGGTACCAGTACAAGTTTCGAAATCTTCAGTAGCTTGAGCTAAACCTTGTGTGGCTTGCGTGTATTCTTGAGTTTTGTCTGCATAAGCGTT